>NZ_JAOQNH010000002.1:927500-1240605 GCF_025961205.1 Azospirillum fermentarium | reverse complement strand
GCCGTTCCGCCGCATCGGCCAGCGCCCCGAAATGCTCCAGCAATCCCCGCTGCGACGGGCGAGTGTAATAGGGGCAGGCGATCAGATACCCATCCACCGCCCCGTCGGCCACCAGCGCTGCCGTGCGCCGAATCGCCTTCACCCCCTTGCGCGTGTCGCTGCCCGACAGCCCCAGCAGCACCGGCACCCGCCGCCCGAGTTCGGCCAGTTCCGCCGCCACCACGGCCACCAGCCGTTCCGTCTCGCCCTCGTCCAGCGTCAGCGCCTCGCCCGTGGTGGCGGCCAGGATGAAGCCATCCACCGGCTGCCCGGCGTAATGCCGCACCAGCCGCCGCACCGAGGCCTCATCCAGTTCCCCATCCCGGAACGGCGTGACCAGCGGCAGCCAGACACCGGACAGGGCCGGCTGATCGGCAGAGGGGGACGTGTAGGGTTCCATCGTATCCATCTCCTTGGGTAAGCTTGGGAAAGACGCCGGAGACGGGGAGGGTGCAGGCAACAAAAAACCCCGTCGGAACCGGCGGGGTTTGGTCGATCACGTGTGCATGACGTTAACGCACACCCATCCCATCCCCCGGAGCGGGGGATTTTTTCAAGGACGGGAGGTGGTGGGTGCGAACGATCATGGAACTATGATGCGGGCAGAGATTCCCGAGTGTCAAGGCCGAGTTGGCGGGAAACGCCCCCCGTTGACGCCCCGCCCCAAACCCGCTATCCCCCTCCCTCATGGCCGTCTACACCGAAGTCTCCGACGAAGAGCTGTCCGCGTTTGTCGCCCAGTATCCGCTGGGTGGTCTGTTGTCGTGCAAGGGCATCGCCGAGGGGGTGGAGAATTCCAACTTCCTCTTGGTGACGGAAACCGGGCCGTACATCCTCACGCTTTATGAAAAGCGCACGAAGAAAGAGGATCTGCCCTTCTTCCTCGGGCTGATGGAGCATCTGGCGCGGCGGGGCATCTCCTGCCCGCTGCCGGTGCCCGGCTCCGACGGGGTGGCGCTGCGGGAGTTGGCGGGGCGGCCCGCCGCCATCGTCACCTTCCTGGCCGGCATGTGGCCGCGCCGCATCGGCCTCAGCCACTGCGCCCAGTTGGGCGAGGCGCTGGCCCGGCTGCATCGGGCCGTCGCCGATTTTACGCTCACCCGTCCCAACGCGCTCAGCCTCGACGGCTGGCGCGACCTGTTCGCCAAGTGCGAGGCCCGCGCGGACGAGGTGAGGCCCGGTCTGGCCGACGATCTGCGCGCCGAACTGGCGGAACTGGCCGCTCACTGGCCGTCGGGTCTGCCCACCGGCGTCATCCACGCCGACCTGTTCCCCGACAACGTGTTCTTCCGGGGTGAGGCTCTGTCGGGGCTGATCGACTTCTATTTCGCCTGCAACGACATCCTGGCCTACGACATCGCCATCTGCATGAACGCGTGGTGCTTCGAGCCGGACGGGCAGTTCAACGCCACCAAGGCGCGGCTGCTGCTGGCCGGGTATCAGAAGGTGCGGCCCCTGTCCAAGGACGAGCTGGCGGCCCTGCCGTGGCTGTGCCGGGGCAGTGCGGTGCGCTTCCTGCTGACGCGGCTTTACGACTGGCTGAACCACCCGCCGGGCGCCTTCGTCAAGCCGAAGGATCCGCTGGAATACGCCCGCAAGCTGCGCTTCCACCGCGGCGTGCGCAGCCTGGGGGAATACGGGCTGGACGACGGCGGCAGCTATGACATCTGACGAGTCGAAGAATCCCGCCCGCACGGTGGTCGATATCTTCACCGACGGTGCGTGCAGCGGCAACCCCGGCCCCGGCGGCTGGGGGGTGATCCTGCGTTACGGCACGGTGGAAAAGGAGATGTGCGGCGGCGAGCCGGACACCACCAACAACCGCATGGAACTGATGGCCGCCATCCAGGCGCTGGAGGCCCTCAAGCGCCCGGTCAAGGTGCGGCTCTACACCGACAGCGAGTATGTGAAGAACGGCATCACCAAGTGGATTCACGGGTGGAAGGCCAAGGGCTGGCAGACCGCCGGACGGCAGCCGGTCAAGAACGTGGATCTGTGGCAGCGGCTGGACGAGGCGCAGAGCCGGCACGACATCGAATTCCACTGGGTCCGCGGCCATGCCGGCCACCCGGAAAACGAGCGCGCCGACGAGCTGGCCCGCCAGGGCTTGGCTGCCGCGCGGAATGGGTGAAATCCGAATTCTGCAGGGCGTGGGCGCGAAATTTACCTCGCATCTTGGGGGGCGGGGCGGTAGATAAGTGATCCCGGTTCGCCCGCGATGGTTCGTGCCGCGACCGGCGAAGCACCGGAGCGTCCATGAGCGATTCAGAATTCCACCGTATCAAGCGTCTTCCGCCCTACGTCTTCGCCGAAGTCAACGCGATGAAGGCCCGAGCTCGTGCAGCGGGGGAGGACATCATCGACCTTGGCATGGGCAACCCGGACCAGGCCACCCCCCAGCACATCGTGGACAAGCTGATCGAGGCGGTCCAGGATCCCAAGACGCACCGCTATTCCAATTCCCGCGGCATCCCCGGCCTGCGCAAGGCTCATGCGGCCTATTACAAGCGCCGGTTCGGCGTGGACATCGACCCGGAAACCGAATGCGTCGTCACCATCGGGTCCAAGGAGGGCCTGGCGAACCTCGCCAACGCCATCACCAGCCCCGGCGACACTATTCTGGTGCCCAACCCCAGCTATCCCATCCATCCGTTCGGGTTCATCCTGGCCGGCGCGTCCATCCGTCACCTGCCCGTGGGCTACAACGACGGCCCGCCCGACATCCATGAATTCATGGAGGTGCTGGAGCGCGCCACCCGCCATTCGATCCCCAAGCCGCTGGCGCTGGTCCTGAACTACCCGTCGAACCCGACGGCGAAGGTGGTCGGGCTGGACTTCTACAAGCCGATCGTGGATTTCTGCCGCAAGCACGGCATCTACATCCTGTCCGATCTGGCCTATTCCGAAATCTATTTCGACATCGAGCCCCCGCCCTCCATCCTCCAGATCCCGGAGGCGCGCGAGGTGGCGGTGGAGTTCACCTCCATGTCGAAGACCTATTCCATGGCCGGCTGGCGCATCGGCTTCGCCAGCGGCAACAAGAAGCTGATCACGGCACTGGCCCGCATCAAGTCGTACCTGGACTACGGTGCCTTCACGCCGATCCAGGTGGCGGCGACCGCGGCGCTGAACGGCCCGCAGGATTGCGTCGATCAGGTGCGGCAGATGTACAAGCAGCGCCGCGACGTGATGATCGAGGGTCTGGCCGCCGCCGGCTGGACCGTGCCCAGCCCCGACGCCTCCATGTTCGCCTGGGCGCCGATCCCGCCGCAGTTCGCCCACCTCGGCTCGCTGGAGTTCTCCAAGCTGCTGCTGCAGGAGGCTCAGGTGGCGGTGGCGCCCGGCATCGGCTTCGGTGAGTACGGCGACGGGCATGTCCGTCTGGCGCTGGTGGAAAACGTCCACCGCATCCGTCAGGCGTGCCGCAACATCAAGGACTTCTTCCGCTCCAACGCCGCCGGTGCCGCGGCCAGCAAGGATCCCGCGGCGCGGGCCGAACTGCTGGACGCCGGGGCGGCTCCCAAAGAGAAAGCGAACGCATCGTGACGGCTGCGCTGAAAATCGCGGTCGCCGGCCTGGGCACGGTCGGCGCCGGCACCCTGAAGCTCCTGGCCGAACAGGCCGGCATCATCGAACAGCGCTGTGGCCGCCGCATCACCGTGACCGCGGTCAGCGCCCGTGATCCTGGCAAGGACCGCGGCGTCGATCTGACCGGCGTTCAGTGGTTCACCGACCCGGTGGCCATGGCGAACGAGGCGGATGCCGATGTGTTCGTGGAGCTGATCGGCGGGTCCGACGGCCCCGCCCGCGCAGCGGTGGAAGCCGCCATCGCCAAGGGCCGGCACGTGGTGACCGCGAACAAGGCGCTGCTGGCCAACCACGGCACGGGGCTAGCCCGCGCGGCGGAAGAACGCGGGCTGACGCTGGCGTTCGAGGCGGCGGTGGCCGGTGGCATCCCCATCATCAAGGGGCTGCGCGAGGGTCTGGCCGCCAACCGGGTGTCGGAAATCCACGGCATCCTGAACGGCACCTGCAACTATATCCTGACCGAGATGCGGACCACGGGCCGCGAATTCGCCGACGTGCTGGCGGAGGCGCAGGCGCTGGGCTATGCCGAGGCTGACCCCAGCTTCGACATCGACGGCATCGACGCGGCGCACAAGCTGGCGATCCTGACGTCGGTGGCGTTCGGCTGCCCGGTGGATTTCGCGTCGGTGCTGGTGGAGGGCATCCGCCACGTCTCCGCCCTCGACCTGAAATACGCCGAGGAGCTGGGCTTCCGTATAAAGCTGCTGGGCATCGCGCGGCGCACGGCGCTGGGCATCGAGCAGCGGGTGCACCCGTGCATGGTGCCACGGGAAGCGCCCATCGCCACGGTGGACGGCGTGTTCAACGCCGTGGTGGCGCAGACCGACTTTGCCGACCGGGTGTGGCTGGTCGGGCGCGGTGCCGGTGCCGGGCCGACGGCCTCGGCGGTCGTGGCCGACCTGATCGACGTGGCCCGCGGGCGCACCACCCCCACCTTCGGCATTCCCGCCAACCGGCTGGAGCCGGTGCAGACGTCGCCGGTCGAGGGGCGCCAGGGCGCCTATTACCTCCGCCTGATGGTGGTGGACCGCCCCGGTGTGATCGCCGACGTGGCGGCGCTGCTGCGCGACCACAACGTGTCGATGGAATCCTTCATCCAGCGCGGCCGTTCGCCGGGCGAGGCGGTGCCGGTGGTGCTCACCACCCACGAGACCACCGAAGCGGCGATGCAAAAGGCGCTTCAGGCCATTGCCGGGCTGCCGGCGGTGCTGGAGCCGCCGCGGATGATCCGCATCGAACAGTTTTAAAAACACCCGACTGTACGAAATCAAAACGAAAGAACCGGGGACACCACCATGTCTGCTTCTCAAGTGACCGCCCCTCACGTCGATCTGTCCGGCATGGGCCGCAATCTGGCCCTGGAAGCCGTGCGCGTGACCGAAGCCGCCGCCCTGTCGGCGTCGCTGCTGATGGGCCGCGGCGACGAGAAGGCCGCCGACCAGGCCGCCGTTGACGCCATGCGTCAGGCGCTGAACACCCTCTACATCGACGGCACCGTGGTGATCGGTGAGGGCGAGCGCGACGAGGCGCCGATGCTCTACATCGGTGAGAAGGTCGGCGCCGGCATCGGCCGCGGCCCGCGCGTCGATATCGCGCTGGACCCGCTGGAAGGCACCACCATCACCGCCAAGGGCGGCCCCAACGCGCTGGCCGTCATCGCCATGGCCGAAGAGGGCGGGTTCCTGAACGCCCCCGACGTCTACATGGACAAGATCGCGGTGGGTGCGGGCCTGCCCGACGGCATCGTCGATCTGGACGAGACCCCGGCGGCGAACCTGAAGGCGCTGGCCAAGGCCAAGAACGTGGACGTGTCGGACCTGCTGGTCTGCATCCTCGACCGTCCGCGCCACGCCGAGCTGATCGCACGGGTGCGTGAGGCGGGTGCCCGCATCATGCTGATTTCCGACGGCGACGTGTCGGGCGTGATCGCCACCAGCCAGCTCGGCACCGGCATCGACCTGTACGTCGGTTCCGGCGGCGCGCCGGAAGGCGTGCTGGCCGCCGCCGCGCTGCGCTGCATCGGCGGTCAGTTCCAGGGCCGTCTGCTGTTCCGCAACGACGACGAAAAGGCCCGCGCCGCCAAGTGGGGCGTGACCGACCTGAACAAGAAGTATTCGATGCTGGAACTGGCCAAGGGCGACGTGATGTTCGCGGCCACCGGCGTCACCGACGGCGCCATGCTGAAGGGCGTCCGCCGCTACGCCGGCGGGGCCAGCACCCATTCGGTCATCATGCGCTCGAAGTCGGGCACCGTCCGCTACATCGAAGCACACCACAACTTCACCCGCCTGCCGAAGATGAAGGACTGATCCTTCGGCGGATCTGGGTTCCGGTTGACGGAAGGGCCGCCCCTGATGAGGGGGCGGCCCTTTTTCGTCCGGTCAGTTGTTGACCTGATAGCACCAGCTTTCATTCCCCTTGGTGAGGGCGATGCAGGCGTTCTTTTCGTTCTCGTCGGAGATTTGATAGCACCAGGTGTCGCTGCGCTTGACCTGGGCGATGCAGCTGTTCTGCTTGTCGCGGCTGCCGATCTGATAGCACCAGGTATCGCTGCGCTTGGCCTGGGCGATGCAACTGTTCTGCTCGTCCCGGTCGCTGATCTGATAGCACCAGGTGTCGCTGCCCTTGACCTGGGCGATGCAGCTGTTCCGGGCGTCGCTGCCATTGACCTGATAGCACCAGCTCTCGTTCCGCTTGACCTGGGCGATGCAGCTGTTGCGGTTGTCCTGGCTGGTGTTGGCCTGACGGCGGGCCCAGGCTTCGCGTTCGGCGGCGATGGCGGCGGCCCGTTCGGCGGCGCGCTTGCGCTCCTTTTCCTCTTCCGCGGCTTTCCAGGCGGCGTGGGTTTCGTTGATGACGGAGCGGGTTTTCTTGAACTTCTCCGATTGGGTCAGGGAAATCTGGCCGGCATAGAGGGTCAGTTTCTTGGCCCGTTCGAAATCCCACGCCTTCGACGCCTTTTCGATGGCGGCGAGCAGGGCGTCGGGGCTGGCCCCGGATTGCAGCAATGCCCGCCCGGCCCCGACCATGTCCTTTTCGGCGGCGTCGAGCAGCATGTCGCCGGAGCCGCCGGCCGGGGCGCCGGCCAGCGCGGCGCCGCTTTCCGCCAGCATGCCGATGATCTCGGAATCGCCGCTCTTGACCGCGGCGGCCATGGGCGTGGTGCCGGAGACCGTGGCGTTGGGATCGCCCCCCCATTTCAGGGCGAAGGCAAGCTGGCCGGTCTCACGCTTCTGCGCCGCGTTCACCAGCATGCCGTTCATCCGCCGGCGGTGGTCGGGATCGTTGCGCAGGGCCTGGATGGCGGCGAAGGCGGGGGCGGTGGCGGCACGGGTGGCCCCGGCCTGCTCCAGGATCGCCACCACCTCCCGGTCGCCCGACATCTCGGCGACGGCCAGGGGAGACAGGAAGTTTTCGAACAGGAAATTGACGTTGGCGCCCTTTTGGATCAGGCCCCTGATCCTTTCCAGGTAATAGCGCCGCTTGCTTGTCTGCGGTTTGTTGATGCTCACCGTGTAGAAGAGAAGGTCGAGATCTTCGGTGCGGAGCTTCTCGCCGTTCCCAGCCCTGGTGAAGATGGATACCAGATCCGTTCGATTGAATTTCTCGGCGATGACGGCCGGTGTGCTGCCCTTCTTGCTTTGCAGAGTCAGATCGGCCCCGGCGGCGATCAACTGCCACGCCAGCAGTTGCGAGCGGAAGCCGCGCGGGGAGTCGTCGGCGCAGTTGGTGCGGTCGGCGATCGCGTGCAGTGCCGTGTAGTTGAAGGGACCACGGGAATTGGGATCGGCCTTTGCCGCCAGCAGTTCGGGGATGGCGATGAAGTTGCAGCCCCAGCCGGCATTGGCGATGGCGTTCGATCCGTCGCTGGCGGTCACCGTGACGTCGGCTCCAGCCTTGAGCAACTCCATGACCACCTCGGGGTGAGAGAACCGGGCGGCATAGGTCAGCGGTGTCATCCGCCGGGGCAGCTCCCAGTCATCGGTCAGGGAGGGCATGGCGAAGTTCAGATCCACCTTGCGGTCCTTCAGGACGCCGTGCAGGCAGATGTCGGCGACGGACCGGCGGGACAGGCAATCGACAACCTGTTGCTGCACCTTATCGTCGCCGGGTCCGGAAGCAGCCCTGCCACCGCCCTGACCCTGGGTCTGGCACCCGGCAGCCACCAACAGCGAGGCCGCCAGAGCAAGCAGCCGCCATCCCCGTGCCGCTGCCCTGCCAGCCGGCGGGCGGCAGAAGCCGGGGAAATGTGTGAGTGTAGACATTGGCAAGAGTCACTTTCTGATTATAATATTATGGTTTGATAGCCATAATTGACATGAATTCTATTGCCGTGCAATTGAAAGGTGTTGTTTGGTGTCCTTCATCCGCCTGCCGGACAATGTGTTCTTGGCAGACGGCGGTGCTTACAACTTTTGTGAGCCGGTAGGGAATGCGGCGCTGCGGCCAAGTCCGAGGCTTCATAGGGATGGTACTCCGGTGTATCCTGTCCACTCCTGCGGGTGGTTGGGTGCATGGTAGATGTCGATGTCGATGACGGTGCTGGAGCATAAACATTTCGATTGGTGGGCGACCCAACCGTGCAGCCGGCCGGGGCTACCGGAGTTGCTTCACCGGCTGCTGGCGCGGGAGCGGGTGGTCAACCGGCTGTGGCTGCCCACCGCCGACCCGACGCGCTACCGCAGCTACGACGGCATCGTGTCGGCAGGCGCCGGGTCGGTGCGGGTGCCGGCGGGGCTGTCGTATTGGGAAGCGGGGGTGACGGAAAACCCGCTCGCCAAGGCCAACAGCGACTATCAGGCCCGTTTGGCGAAGGACGGCGGGGCGAAGCAAAAGGACTCCACCTTCGTGTTCGTCACCCCGCGGCTGTGGCCGGGTGCCGAGGCGTGGGCGCAAGAGCGCCGGGCCGAGGGGGTGTGGAAGGACGTCTGGGTCATCGAGCAGAGCGCCCTTTACCAGTGGATTGAGGAGCATCCCCGCATCGCCCTGTGGTTCAAGGCCACGCAACTGGGGTGGGAGACCGCGCAACACGAGTGGATGGAGCCGAAACGGAACTGGCAACCCAGGGCGCTGCACAGGGACCGGCCCGTTCTGGGCTGGCTGGGGTGGAAGGCGCGGTTGACGCCGCTGATCGGGCGTGACCGGGAGTTCACCGACCTGAAGACGTGGGCGCTGGGTGAACCGGGGGCGGCGTTCCGGCTGTTGACCGGCGTCGGCGGGGCGGGAAAGACGCGGCTGGCGCTGGAACTGGCGGAGGAAGTGGCAACCCAGCATCCGGGATGGGCGGCGGGCGTGGTGCCGGCGGATCAGCCCCTGCCGCTGGATGTCGGCAGCCAGGGTTGCCTGCTCATCATCGACTACCCGGAAGAAAACCGCGATGCGGTGGAACAGCGGCTGCGGGAATTCGCGGAGTTCCCCGATGACGGCATCATCCGCCGGCTGCTGCTGCTGACCCGCAAGGATGCGGACTATTGGCAGCCGGTCATCAACCGGGCGGGGGCGGAAAGCTGCGAGGATCGGGCTTACGAACTGTCGGACAGGCTGAGGGCCGATGACGGATGGGCCTTGTTCACCGCGGCGATGGCGCGGACACGGGATCTGCTGGGTGTGGAGACCGTGCCGGCGGTGGCGCGGGACGAATTCGACGTATGGTTGAGCCGGGTGGAGGCCAACCACCGCCCCTTGCTGGTGGTGGCCGCGGCCATCGAGGCGGTGCAGACCCCCGACCGCCCCATCCTGTCCCTGTCGGCGGCGGAGATCATCGCGGCCCTGGCACAGCGGGAAATCACCCGGCTGAGCCGGCTGTCCACGGCCCACGGCTTTGCCGAAGACGGCCTGCCGCGTCTGGCGGCCCTGGCGGTGGTACGGGGCGGGCTGGACGCTGCCGTCCTCGAACGTTTGGCCGAACCGTCGGTCAAGCTGGGGCTGGAGAGGACGGGAACCGGCGATCTGATCGACCGGCTGGGCCGCACCGGCTGTCTGACCCACGGGCACCTCGACGCCCCGGTGCCGGACATCGTTGGGTCCGCCCTGCTGATGCTGGTGCTGGAAAAGCGGGCAGACCGGGCGCCGGATTGGCTGTGGGCGGTGCTGGCGGACAATCCCGCTGCCGGACTGGCCCGGCTGGAGCGCATCACCGACGACGTGAGCATGGTGCTGGGGTGGGGCAAACGGGGGCTGTCGGGCTGGTTGGCCGCCATGGTGGACGGCGCGCCGGAACGGGCCTTACCGCTGATAGCCCCCGTTTCGGATGCCCAGTTGCCCCAGGGTTTGGTGCCGATGGCGATTACCGTTTGGCGCACCCTGCTCTCCCAAGACGATATCCCCCTGGGAAAGCGCGCTGAATGGCAAAATAACCTTTCCGTTCATTTGTCTGATATGGGCGAGACGGCGGCGGCGCTGACGGCGATCCGCGAGGCTGTTGAGATCCGTCGTGCTTTGGCGCAGGAGCACCCCGCGCGTTACCGCCCGGATTTGGCGAGGTGCCTGAACAATTATTCCAATCGCCTGGATGGGGTGGGCGAGACGGCGGCGGCGCTGACGGCGATCCGCGAGGCGGTCGGGCTGTATCGTGCTTTGGCGCAGGAGCACCCCGCGCGTTACCGCCCGGATTTGGCGAGTAGCCTGAACAATTATTCCAATCTCCTGGATGGGGTGGGCGAGACGGCGGCGGCGCTGACGGCGATCCGCGAGGCTGTTGAGATCCGTCGTGCTTTGGCGCAGGAGCACCCCGCGCGTTACCGCCCGGATTTGGCGAGGTGCCTGAACAATTATTCCAATCTCCTGGATGGGGTGGGCGAGACGGCGGCGGCGCTGACGGCGATCCGCGAGGCGGTCGGGCTGTATCGTGCTTTGGCGCAGGAGCACCCCGCGCGTTACCGCCCGGATTTGGCGAGTAGCCTGAACAATTATTCCACTTGCCTGTATGGGGTGGGCGAGACGGCGGCGGCGCTGACGGCGATCCGCGAGGCGGTAGGGCTGTATCGTGCTTTGGCGCAGGAGCACCCCGCGCGTTATCGCCCTGATTTGGCGGGGAGTTTGGCTAATCTCTGTCTGCGGCTGGAGGGCAGCGATGATGTGGCGGGCGCGCTTGCCGCCATCGAAGAAGCCCTGGCCCTGATCGAATCGGCGGCCACGGCTTACCCCAATTCCCAAGCCGGCCAATGGCAAAAAAGGATGCAGCAAATCCGCGCCCACCTCCTCGGGAAACCCTCCCCCTAACCGGGGTGCAGGGGCCATCCGGCCCCTGCCAGGGAGTGCCGAGGGGCGGCAGCCCCTTGGCCCGTGCTCCAACACCCTCCCCAACCCGTCCCCCCTTGTGGCAAGATGCGCGCCTTCTTGAAAACGGGACACCGGGTATGACGGACGAACGGGGTGAGGCGCTGGAGGTTCGGCGCAAGCGGTTGCGGTTTCGGGCGTGGCATCGGGGCACGCGGGAGATGGACCTGTTGATCGGGTCGTTCGCGGACGAGGCTCTCGACGGGTTCGACCACGGGATGCTCGACCGGTTCGAGGCGCTGTTGGAATTGTCCGATCCCGACCTTTATAACTGGATGTCCGGCCGCGAGCCGGTGCCGGCGGACGTTGACACCGACGTCATGCGCAGGCTGGTGGAGTTCCGTTACACGCCGCGCCAGGGGTCTTGAAGCCTGTGTTCCACTTCGATCTCCAGCCCGGACGGGCGGCCCGCCTGCTGATCGGCGGGGCGCCCGAGGGGCACGATGCCCGCGTTCTGGCCGAGCTTGCCCGCCGGGCGGGGACGGCGGGGGTGCTGCATGTGGCGCTCGACGACAGCCACACGGCCCGGCTGGCGGAGGCGCTGGCCTTCTTCGCGCCCGACGTGGCGGTGTTGCAGTTCCCGGCGTGGGACTGCCTGCCCTATGACCGCGTGTCCCCCAATGGGGAGATCGTGGCCCGGCGCATCGACACGCTGACCCGCCTGCTGGAGACGAAGGAGCGCACCGGTCCGTTCGTGGTGCTGACCACGGTGAACGGCGCGTTGCAGAAGGTGCCGCCGCGCGGCGCCTTCCGCGGGGCGACGTTCCGGGCGGGTTTGCGCGACCGCATCGACCTGGACAAGCTGCAAACCACGCTGGTCCAGAGCGGCTACACCCGCGCCCAGACGGTGCGGGAACCGGGGGAGTTCGCCATCCGCGGCGGCATCGTCGATCTGTTCCCGCCGGGCACCGACGAACCCCTGCGCCTCGACCTGTTCGGCGACGAGTTGGAGGGGGTGCGCGCCTTTGACCCCATGAGCCAGCGCACCACCGAAAAGCGCGACGGGGTGGTGCTGAAGCCGGTGTCGGAGGTGTTTCTCGACGACGCCTCGGTCACGCGCTTCCGCTCCGGCTACCGCGAACTGTTCGGGGCGGTGACCGATGACGATCCGCTGTACGAGGCGGTGAGCGCCGGGCGCAAGCTGGGCGGCATGGAACATTGGCTGCCGCTGTTCCATGCCGGCATGGATTGCCTGCTCGATTACATGCCCAAGGCCATCGTCAGCCTGGACCATCAGGCGGACGAGGCGGTGACGGCCCGGCTGGCGCAGGTGGAGGAATTCTACGACGCCCGCCGCACCATGATGGCGGTGGACAAAAAGGCCGGATCGCCGGTCTACAAACCCATCCCGCCGGGGATGCTGTTCCTGGACAAAAGCCAGTGGGACGCGGCGCTGTCGGTGTGCGCGGTGGCGCAGTTGCAGCCCTTCGCCACCCCGCCGGGGCTGAAAGGCACCCTGGATGCCGGCGGGCGCCGCGGCCATGATTTCGCCGAGGAACGCGCCCGGCCCGAGGTCAACGTCTTCGACGCCGTGCGCATCCACATCGAAAAGCTGCGGGCCGACGGCAAGCGGGTGATGGTGGCGGGCTATTCCGCCGGATCGCGCGACCGGCTGGGCGGGGTGCTGGTGGACCACGGCATCACCGCGCTCGCCCCGGCGGAGACTCTCGCCGACGCCGAGCGGCTGGCCGCCGGCATGACCGCCATGGTGGTGCTGGGGGTCGAGCACGGCTTCGTCGGCCGCGACATGGCGGTGATCACCGAGCAGGATATCCTGGGCGACCGCATGGTCCGCCCGGCCAAGAAGAAGAAGCGCGCCGCCAACTTCATCGCCGAGCACACGGCGCTCAACGCCGGGGATCTGGTGGTTCACATGGACCACGGCATCGGGCGTTACGACGGGCTGGAAACGCTGGAAGTCTCGGGCGCCCCCCACGACTGCCTGCGCCTGATCTACGAAGGCGGCGACAAGCTCTATGTCCCCGTCGAGAACATCGAGGTTCTGTCCCGCTACGGCAGCGAGGACGCCGCGGCCCAGTTGGACAAGCTGGGCGGGGCCGGGTGGCAGGGCCGCAAGGCGCGGGTCAAGAAGCGCCTGAAGGACATGGCCGAAGCCCTGCTGAAGATCGCCGCCGAGCGCGAGCTGAAGCGCGCCGACGTGATGCTGCCGCCCGAAGGCATCTATCAGGAATTCGCCGCCCGCTTCCCCTATCCCGAAACCGACGACCAGTTGAAAGCCATCGAGGACATCTTCACCGACCTCGGGTCCGGCAAGCCCATGGACCGGCTGGTGTGCGGCGACGTCGGCTTTGGCAAGACCGAAGTGGCCCTGCGCGCCGCCTTCCTGGTCGCCATGTCGGGCAAGCAGGTGGCGGTGGTGGTGCCGACCACGCTGCTGGCACGCCAGCATTTCAAGACCTTCTCCACCCGCTTCAATGGCCTGCCCATCCGCGTGGTGCAACTGTCGCGCATGGTGACGGCCAAGGAACAGACGCTCGTCAAGAAGGAGCTGGCCGCCGGCACCGCCGACATCGTGGTCGGCACTCATGCCCTGCTGGGCAAGGGCATCGACTTCGACCGGCTGGGCATGGTCATCGTGGACGAGGAACAGCATTTCGGCGTCAAGCAGAAGGAGCGGCTGAAGTCTCTGCGCGCCGACGTCCATGTGCTGACGCTCACCGCCACGCCGATTCCGCGCACGCTGCAAATGGCGCTGGCCGGGGTGCGGGAATTGTCGCTGATCTCCACCCCGCCGGTGGATCGGCTGGCGGTGCGCACCTTCGTCCTGCCCTATGACCCGGTGGTGATCCGCGAGGCGATCCTGCGCGAGCATTACCGCGGCGGCCAGAGCTTCTATGTCTGCCCGCGGGTGGAAGACCTGCCCAAGCTGGCCGAGCGGCTCAAGGAACTGGTGCCGGAGGTCAAGGTTGTCACCGCCCACGGCCAGATGGCGGCGGGCGAGTTGGAAGAGGTGATGACCGCCTTCGACGAGGGCAAATACAACGTGCTCCTCGCCACCAACATCATCGAAAGCGGGCTGGACATCCCCACCGCCAACACGCTGATCGTCCACCGCGCCGACATGTTCGGCCTGGCCCAGCTTTACCAGATCCGCGGGCGCGTGGGCCGGGCCAAGCTGCGCGGCTATGCCTATCTGACCTATGCGCCGAACAAGGTGCTGTCCACCACGGCGCAGACGCGGCTGCACGTCATCGAGACGCTGGACAGCCTGGGCGCCGGCTTCCAACTTGCCAGCCACGACATGGACATCCGCGGCGCCGGCAACCTGCTGGGCGAAGAACAGTCGGGCCATGTGAAAGAGGTGGGCGTGGAACTCTACCAGCACATGCTGGAAGAGGCCGTCGCCAACGCCCGCGCCGGCTTCGGCGCCGAAGCCCCGGCGTCGGAAGACGCCTGGACGCCCCAGATCAACCTGGGCACCCCGGTGCTGATCCCCGAAACCTACGTCACCGACCTGACGGTGCGGCTGTCGCTCTACCGCCGCATCGCCGAACTGGTGGACCGGCAGGAGGTGGACGCGTTTGCCGCCGAGTTGATCGACCGTTTCGGCTCCCTGCCGGCGGAGGTGGAAAACCTGCTGGACGTGGTGACCATCAAGCAGATGTGCCGCACCGCCGGCATCGAGCGCGTGGACGCCGGGCCGAAGGGCGCGGTTCTGACCTTCCACAAGAATACGTTCGCCCGGCCCGACAAGCTGGTCGCCTACATCGCCAACCAGGGCGGGCTGATGAAGCTGCGCCCCGATCACAAGCTGGTCCACACCCGCGTGTGGGACGACACCGCCATCCGCGTCACCGGCGTCAAGCGGCTGATGCGCGACCTGTGTGATATGGCCGCGGGCGGAGCGGTGCCGAAGGGCGAGCCTTTGCCGCCGCCTCCGCCACCCCCGCCGCCGAAGCCCGTGTCCCGCAAGCCCTTCGTGCCCAAGCCGCCGGCCCCGGCGCCCATCGGGCGGTTCGGGAGGCCGACCAAGGGGAGGCGGTAGAAGAGCGGGGCTGCCGCCCCGGCCCCGCTTGGAGGTTGGCACCTCCAAACCTCCTCCTCTTTTCATCACGGGAAGGGGAGGGCGGATATATCCGAGTATTCGTTAAACAAAAAGACCGCCCATGACGGGCGGTTTTCTTGCTGCGGCGACGTTGCGATTGACAACGGGTGCCGTTTGATTCAGCCTTTTGGGGCGGCCGAGACGGGTGTTCGCACCACCCGGCCCGGCCTGACCATAAACCGACTGGCTGAAGGAATCGATCTATGGCTGATGTGGTGCATACCACAGGCGCGCATTCCTGCGTGCAAAATTCCCGTTCGCCCGATCCGGTGGCGCTGCTGCTGGAGGTAATGGAGCATCAACTGTCGGGCTGGCGGACTCTGCCGCCCGACGACGACGCCTTGCGGGACAAGGTGGCGGAACTGACCCGCGACCAGACGGGTGCCCTGCTGCGGCGTGTGGAGCCGACGACGATGACGGGTGCGATCCGCGCCCTGCGTCATGTGGTGGAAAAGCTGGCCCCCAACAACGGCCCCGGCCCCGACGACTACAGCATCCCGCTGGCCCGCAACGCCATCACCGCCCTGGAACGCATGATGGGCGCGTAATATCGGATAGAGGGTAGGAAAAGCACTGTTTCATCGTCATTCCAGCGAAGGCTGAAATCCAGACGTGAGCCGCGATCAGCGGCGATATGAATCGCCTAAGGTCCGCCCTTGGAAGCACCTTCTGGATTCCCGCTTTCGCGGGAATGACGATAGAAAATTATTTCCTATCAATATGTTAAGCGTGTGTGAAGTCCGCAGGGAAAGCTCCCCACTCAGCGGCGGAAATGAATGGCCTTGTCCATAAGCTGCCCGATGGTTTCCCCAACCGGGTCGCCGGACAACACCGTCGCCTGCTGGTAATAGCACACGCAAAACAGCCGCAACGCCGGCTCCAGCGCCATGGCCTCGGGCAGCAGGACGCGGCGGCGGTCGGTTTCACGGACCAGAGCATCGATGGTCATGCCTTCGTTCCCGGCGATGGCGCCCAGCGCCTCCCAATAGAAGTGTTCCAGCGTCACGACGGCCTCGGCACCGCCATGAAGAGGCATCCCCCGCGCAACCATGTCGGTGGGGAGGGGGATGAGCGAGGGCGGATTCGCGTTCATTCGGGGCGGCCTTCCGTGCCGGGACCGATAACGGGAAGCGTCAGCCGCGCCAGATCATCGCGTGCGGAATCCAGAAGCCGCAGCGTCAGCACCCCGAACGGCGAGCGCGGCGTGTGCGTCTCGGTGCGCAAACGGTTGCCGACCACCGTCAGCTTGCGCCCGACATCGACCAGACTGTCCGCGCGATGGCGGGCCAGCCCGGCGACGGTGCGGGCGATCATGTCGTTGCGCCGGGCGCGCTCATCGTCGCTCAGGCCGGACACGGGGCGGGACAGGGCGCGCAACCGCCGGTAAAGCGCGTGGACCGGGGTCGTTTCCGGGTCAGTGTCCGCGGGGTCTGGGCCGCTCTCGTTCATCGCCGTATCTCCCTGGGGTGAAGCCCCGCCCGTGAGCGCCGTTCGTCCCCCTTCCCCCGGTTGCCGGATCGGAGCCGCAGGCGGCGTGACCGGACCAAGGCCGTAGCATGGGCTTACTGCGCGTTGCAAGACGTACTATAATCAGATAATATCGAATAAATCGTATTATAGTCCGTTGTCAAGGGTGAGAGCACGGACTACGATCCGGTATGACTACGGAAACCCGTTTCGGGCTACGGCTCCGCCATCTCCGTCTTGAACGCGGCTACAGCCAGGAGAAGCTGGCTGAGCTTGCGGGTTTGTCCACCGACAGCATTTCGAACCTGGAGCGCGGCCAGAACGTCCCCGGCCTGGACACGGTGGAGGCGCTGCGCGCGGCCTTTGCGTTGCCGATCGGCGATTTCCTCGACTACCTCGGCCACAGCCCCGCCCCCGACCCCGCCCGCCAACGCCTGGAAGACTCGCTGCTGCGGGCGTCAAGGGCGTTGGACCTGCCGGTCCTTGAGGTCGCGGTGGCGCAGGTGGAGGCGCTGGGGCGGTTAGTAAATAAAAAATAGAGCTTATTATTTACACAAATTCTTCGATCTCTCGGCTCCGCTTAATATTTAGCGAAATAGGGTTTTGGCCGGTTATAAATCCCTTTTCTCGTAGAGCATTTAGTGACGATTCAAATGTTGCCACATTCTTGCAAAAGTGATTTTTGAGTGTTTCGGTCAATACTGTTCTTTCATCCCAGTATTTTCTGCTATGCATTGTCATTAATATTTTTCTTGCTCCAATATCAAGCTGGCAGCGTTTAGAAATACCAATAATAGATTTTTCCATTTTTTCCAGGGCTGCATTGTGATGTTCAATGCCGAAATAGTGACTGTGGGTATGTGGTACTGTTGATATATCTGACGTTCCTATCAAAACAACTTCATAGTTGTTTTTCTCGGGAAAATCCATTTCATATCGAGAGTATTGTCTTATCGCTTCATCAGCATTGCGACCGACTACATCCCATGTAATAAAATTACCATCTGTCCAGTCAAATACAAGTATCCAATTATTTAGCTCCCCTTTATTATGTCCTTCGCGTTCAGCCATTGCTTTAATAATATCAGAGTTAACATGACCGCCAAGAGCTCGATCATTAGATGATTGCGATATTAATTTTTCAGAATCAATTCGCTTTTGTTCAAGAATAATTTCGATATCACTGCCTAAGCTATAGCCAGATTCGATTTCATGCAATGCATTTGAGAAGGTTTTGTAGTAATCTATAATAATTGGATCGCCTTCTTTTTCTTTTAATCTAAACCCATATATTACAGATGTTCTTTCAATGCTTTCGGACCAATAGTGCTGTAATTGACTGCGCAATTGTAGTTCAATTTTGACACCACAAATATCAAGAATAATATGATAGGCGCGGTAACCAGTATCATCGCGTCCTGACTCTCTGTAATCAGTTTCTTTTGTTATTTTTGCAAATCCAGATAAAGATATTTTTTCTCTAATAAAAATTACTAAATTATTAACATCAGAATTCTTCTCAACAATAATACGGCATCCGCCAATATCTTGCAGTTGAGTTAGTCGAACACTAAGGCGTCTAAGTTTCCTCAAAATTTGAGGTTTTCTCTTTAATCTCTGGGCAATAAAATAAGAATTATTGTAGTACTGTAGCCATTCTTGAATTTTATGGGTTAAATTTGTTAAGGGCGAAAGGTGTTTTTTCCTGTATTCTTCGAATATGTAATCAGATTCAAGCCATGTTTCATCAAATCGATGGCTATCATTGCTTAAAATTATTCCAGCTTTATCAATTTGTGATTTGGATGCCATTTAATTTCTCCCATAAGTTATTTCACAAAATTCAAAGGCACCGCCCTTGGTCAGCAAAGGTCAAAAATGAGGAGCCTCTTCGGATACGTAAAGTCCACTCCCTAATACTAACTCAATAATCGTAATCCCGGAACACGGGATTGACCTACCGTCTCATTCGTCGTGGATGCCACAGGTCGTCAATACGGGCCTTGCGGTATAGGTATTGAACTATTTCCTGTTGACGAAAATAGCTTAAAACCTATAAATTTCCCCATGCACACCGTTCTGTTTCATGCCGCATTCGTGGTCGAATTCAAGGCGTTGCCCAGAGCCGTGCGGATCGACCTTGCCGCGGCGGTCAAGGTGCTTGGGGAGCGTGGGCCGGCGCTTGGCCGGCCGCATGTCGATACGCTGAACGGTTCCCGGCACGCCAATATGAAGGAACTGCGGTTCAAATCGGATGGCGGTGTCTGGCGGGTGGCCTTTGCCTTCGATCCGAAACGCAATGCCATCGTGCTGGTTGCCGGCGACAAGAGCGGGGTTTCGGAGAAACGGTTCTACGCATCGATGATCGCCACCGCCGACACCCGCTATGATGACCACCTCACCGACCTGAAAGGAGCCACGCCATGACGGCAACGGTCCCGTTTGATGACATCCTCTCTGCCATGCCGGATGACGAGCGTGCCGCGGTGGAGGTTCGGGCCGCCGAGATGCTGGACGAGATCGACGGGTTGGCGGAACTGCGCCGGCTGGCGGCTTTGACTCAAGGTCAGGTCGCCGAGGCGCTGAACGTGAAGCAACCGACGGTTCACCAGATTGAGAAGCGGGCGGACCTGTACCTCTCCACCCTGCGGCGTTTCGTGGAAGCGGCGGGGGGAGAACTGGAACTTCGGGTTTCTCTGCCGGGCAAGGGGGCGTTCAAACTGACGGGTCTTGGCGAACTGACCACCGGCCCACACCGCTGACTCCCTTGCAGCAGGTTCTGGTGCCTGCAAGGCTCAGGCGATGGCCGATAGACCTTTTTCAACGACGATGGACAACAGCTTGCGCGTCGGGTCGGCGGGCTGCTTGTCGCCCCGCTCCCATTGGCTTACCGAATCCTTGCTAACGTTGAGATACAGGGCAAACACAGTCTAGCTGACCTGCTCACGTTTGCGCAGGGCGCGGATCTCTGCGGCAGAGAATGTCCGAACCGGCGTCAGGGAAGATTGGTCAAAGCGGCGCATCGTGTGCTTGTCGATAAGCCCGGCTTCATGCAGATCCAGTGCCGTTTCGTGGATCGCCGCCTTCACGTCGCTTTTATAAGCCCTGGTTTTCGCCATCGTCTCGAACCTTCTGATAGTTTCTGCCCCAGATCCCAAGGGCCAAGCCCTTGGCCGGGGAAGGCGAAGGGGCGGGTAGCCCCTTCGCACGCGCGAAAGCGCGCTCCCGTCAGTACGCGTAATCCCGGAACACCGGATCGACGCTGCCGGCCCATTCGCCGTGGAAGCGTTCCAGCAACTCGTCGGCGGGGGTCTGGCCGGATTCGGCGATGGCGAACAGGGTGTCGAGGAAGTGGGTTTCGTCGTCGCCCCAGTTGTCGTTGCGCGCACGGCGGGCCAGGCCGTCGCGGGCAATCGCCAGCACCTCGCGGGCCACGTCCTGGACGGTGCCGTTGCGGAAGGGCGTGCGCAGGGCGTGGCGGGGGACGCCGGCGCGCAAGGACGCCCGTTCTTCCCCGGTCCAGTCCTTCACCAGATCCCACGCGGCGTCCAGCGCCACGGTGTCGTAAAGCAGGCCGACCCACAGGGCGGGCAGGGCGCACAGGCGGCGCCAGGGGCCGCCGTCGGCACCGCGCATCTCCAGGTACTTCTTCAGCCGGACCTCGGGGAACAGGGTGGTCAGGTGGTCCACCCAGTCGGTCATCAGCGGCGTTTCCCCCGGCAGCACCGCCAGCTTGCCGGCCAGGAAATCGCGGAACGACAGGCCCGAGGCGTCGATGTAGCTGCCGTCGCGGTAGACGAAATACATCGGCGTATCAAGGGCATAGTCGGCGTACCGCTCGAACCCGAAGCCGTCCTCGAACACGAAGGGCAGGTCGCCGGTGCGGTCGGGGTCGGTGTCGGTCCAGATGTGGCTGCGGAACGACTGGAAGCCGTTGGGCTGCCCCTCGGTGAAGGGGGAATTGGCGAACAGCGCGGTGGCGATGGGCTGCAGCGCCAGCGACACGCGGAACTTCTTCACCATGTCGGCTTCGCTGGCGAAGTCCAGGTTCACCTGCACGGTGCAGGTGCGCAGCATCATGTCCAGCCCCAGGCCGCCGCGCTTGGGCATGTATTCGCCCATGATGCGGTACCGGCCCTTGGGCATCCACGGGATATCGGCGCGGGGCCATTTCGGCTGGAAGCCCAGCCCCACCATGCCGATGCCCAGTTCGGACCCGATCTCGCGCACCTGGCGCAGGTGCTGGTGAACCTCGGCACAGGTCTGGTGCAGGGTGGCGAGCGGGGCGCCCGACAGTTCCACCTGCCCGCCCGGCTCCAGCGTGATGTTGGCGCCGTCCTGGGTCAGCGCGATGAGGTGGCCGCCCTCGATCATCGGCGCCCAGCCGAAACGCTGGAGGCGGGTCAGAAGCTCGCCGATGCCGTCCGCGCCGTCATAGGGCAGGGGGCGCAGGTCGCTCTGGCGGTAGGCGAACTTTTCGTGCTCGGTGCCGATGCGCCATTCCGACGCCGGCTTGTTGCCGGATTCCAGATAGGCGACCAGCTCGTTGCGGCTGGTGATCGGTGCGCCGCGGGTCGTGGGAGGGGCGGACATGACGGCTCCGGGGTTTGCGGGATGCGGAATCGGGATGGTTCGTGCGGGTCAGGGCTGGGCCGGCTGGCGGAACGGCGGGCGTCCGGCCTCCCCCTCCACGGCCCAGTCCCCGGCGATGGCCTGCCAGCAGGTCAGGGCCGCCAGCGCCGCGGTGTCGGCGCGCAGGACCCGCGGCCCCAGCCCGACCGGGACAACAAAGGGGAGTTTGCGAAGGGCGTCAAGCTCTTCCGGCGCAAAGCCGCCCTCCGGCCCCACCAGGAAACCCACCGGCGGCGGGGCGGACTCCAGCGGGCGGGATTCGGCGAAATCGGCCAGGACGCGGGCGATGGGGCGGGCCTCCCCCGCCTCGGCGCACAGGAACAGGGTGCGCTCGTGGGGCCACAGCGCCAGCACCTTGTCCAGCGCCAGCGGCTCTTCCAGATCGGGGACGGTCAGGCGCTCGGACTGTTCCGCCGCCTCCACCGCGTTGGCGCGCAGGCGGTCCATGTTGACCCGGTTGGGGTCGGTGCGGCGGGTGAACACCGGCCACAGCTTGGACGCCCCCAGTTCGCTGGCCTTTTCGGCCACAAGGTCGATGCGCCCGCGCTTGATGGGGGCGAAGGCCAGCCACAGGTCGGCGGCATCGGCCTGGGGGCGGCGCTGGTGAACGGCTTCCAGCGAGCACCAGCCCTTGCCGAACCCGTCGATGCGGGCCAGCCATTCGCCGTCACGGCCGTTGAACACCGCCACCGCGTCGCCCCGGTCCAGCCGCAGGACGTGGCGCAGGTAATGGGCGCGTTCGTGGTCCAGCCCCACGGCCT
Organism: Azospirillum fermentarium; assembly: GCF_025961205.1. Lineage (NCBI taxonomy): Bacteria > Pseudomonadati > Pseudomonadota > Alphaproteobacteria > Rhodospirillales > Azospirillaceae > Azospirillum > Azospirillum fermentarium. Next base: position 1,218,774 of record NZ_JAOQNH010000002.1, on the reverse strand, counting down.
GTCCGGCCACAAGCGGGCTGTCCACGTAAAGGCGGGTGCGCGGGTGGTCTTCCTGCATGACGGCGTTCCGGGTGTGGCCTGAGACGGTGAATGGGGAGGGCACTATAGCCCATCCGCGCCGTCTGGGGATGGGGGAACGGCGGCGCGGGGCACCTCCACCGAAAACACAGACCCGCGCCCCGGCGTGGAGCGCACCCGCACCGGGTGATCCAGCAGCGCCGACAGCCGCCGGACGATGGCCAGCCCCAGGCCCAGCCCGTGGGCGCGGTCGCGCTCGGGGTTCCCGATCTGCACGAATTCGTCGAAGATGGCCTCGCGCTGGTCGGCGGGAATGCCGGCGCCGGTGTCCCACACCTCCACCCGCACGGCATCGCGGCCCGCGGGGCGCACGGCCACCAGCACGCGGCCCGTCTGGGTGTATTTCCCGGCGTTTTCCAGCAGGTTCGACAGAATCCGGCCCAGCAGCGTCGGGTCGCTCCGCACCACGGCGGCCGACGGGCGCACGGTGAGCGTCAGCCCCTTGGCCGCGAACGGGCCGGTGTACTGGGTGCGCAGCCGGTCCAGCAGGGTGGCGATGGGGAAGGCGGCGATGGCCGGCTCCACCACGCCCGCATCCAGCTTGGACAGGTCGAGAATGCCGTCCAGCAGCCCCTTCAGCGCGTCCAGCGCCTGTTCCATGGTCTGGACCAGGGGGCGGGTGTCGTGGCCGGTCAGCCGCTCCTTCAGCACATGGATGAAGAACAGCAGCGATTGCACCGGCTGGCGCAGGTCGTGGCTGGCGGCGGCCAGGAACTTGGACTTGGCGATGTTGGCGCGCTCCGCCTCCTCCTTGGCCTGGCGCAGTTCCTCGCGGATGCGTTTCTGCTCGGTGATGTCGATGGTGATGCCGGTCATGCGGCGGGGGCTGCCGTCGTCGTCGGGGAAAACCCGCCCGATGGATGCCGCCCACCGCAGCGTGCCGTCGGGGCGGCGGAAGCGGAATTCCACATAAAGGGGGGCGGCGGCGTTGGCCGCGCCGTTCACCGCCTCCCAGTATCCTTCGCGGTCCTCCGGCTCGATGCGGGCGTTGAGCATGGACAGGGACGGCTTGGTCAGCGGCACGTCGAATCCGAACAGGCGCCACAGGCTGTCGGACCATGTGAGGCGGGCGGAGCCGAAATCCCAGTCCCACAGCCCGGCCTCGGCGCATTCCAGGGCCACGGCCAGCCGCTCGGTCTGTTCGCGGCTGGTGCGGGCGGCCTCCACCTGTCCGGTGATGTCGAGGATGACGCCGTCCCACACGGTGCGCCCGTCGTCCATCCGCCGCACCGCCGCCTGGGACCGGAAGCGGTGGGTGCGGCCGTCGCGGTCCACCATGTCGCCGTCGATGCGCATGGGCTCCAGCGTGCGGGCGCTGTCGGCCACGGCGGCGGCCCAGCGGGCGCGGCTGTCGGGCGTCAGATAGCCGATCAGGTCGTCGGCCCGCACCGGGCGGGTGGCCAGCACGCGGTCGGGCAGGTTCAGCGCGCTGACGATGCCGTCGCTGAGATAGGTGTACCACCCGACCCCGTCGGGATGCTGTTCGCGGCGGAACACCACGCCGGGCAGGTTGGCGGCGATGTCGCTCAGACGGCGTTCCGTCTCCTTCTCCCGGTTCAGGGCTTCCAGGCGCCGTTCGGTTTCCTGGCGGCGGACCAGGGCGCTGATCACCACCACGGCCAGGACCACCGCCAGCAGCAGCGCGGCCAGCGCCCCGCCGTGGACCAGCCATTCGGTGCGGTGGCGCCGGGCGGTGAAGTCGGCTTCGGGCAAGGCCACCACCGTGGTCCAGCCGCTGGCCGGTGCGGTGGCGGTGGCGATGAACAGCGGCGAGCCATCGGCCCCGTTGGTCCTCATCACCCCCGCGGGCAGGGGATCGGGCAGGGGGATGACATGGGACGACGGGCGCCCGACCATCAGGTCCACCGTACCGCCGGTGGGCATGCGCGCCACGATGCGCCGGCTGCGGTCCACCAGCAGCACGCGCCCTTCGCCGGTTGCGGGGTCGGGTTTTCCCACCCCGGTGCCCAGCCACACCCGCGTTTCGGCCAGCGCCTCCAGAAACAGGGTGGGCGACACGGCGGCCGACAGGGCGTAGCGCACCGCCCCGTCGCGGCGCACGGGCACCCGCAGAGCCACCACCGGCTCGGTCATGCGGCCCGGCAGCGACAGAACGCCGGAGATGACGGTCCGGTCCCTGTCGATCACCTGGGTGATCTGGTCGGGGTAGAGCACCGGCTCGTCCGGGGCGGGCGGGGGCAGGCGGGTGTTGACGAGCAGCCGGTCGCGGTCGGTCAACACCACCGACAGCCACGCGCTGTGGCTTGCCACCGCCCGGCGGGCGTGGCGGTCGAAGGCGATGAAGTCGCCGGAATCCAAAGACTCGGAACTCGCCAGCGCCAGCAGGCCGGACAGCTCCCGCTGGAGCTGGCGGTCCACAGCGCCGGCCGCCACGGCGGCGGCGGTGGTCAGTTGCTGTTCCACCCGCTGGCGCTCCTGCCGGTCGAACAGGGCCAGGATGACGGCCGCAAAAAGAGCGACCGGCAACAGGGCGGCGGCGACCGGGATGAGAAGTTGGCGGGGAGTGAGCATGCGGCAAGCTTATCTTTACGTGCAGGCGGAGTGTGCGGAACCGCATCACGGACGGCAAGCGCTTTCCCCATCGCCGGTGGGGGCATCGCGCCGCTCTTGCCGGGGGGCGGGGTGGGGGATAGGCTGCGGCGCGCGCCCGCCAGCCCTTCATCGCGCCGTTCCGGAACGGATTTCACCATGACCGCCCTCCCCCCCGCCGCCGGCTTTACCGATATTCCCGCCGATGGGTGGATCGACCGCTGGATGCCCGCCGCCGTCCGCCCCTATCTGCGGCTGGCGCGGCTGGACCGGCCCATCGGCACGTGGCTGCTGCTGTTTCCGTGCTGGTGGAGTGCGGCGCTGGCGGCACCCGGCTGGCCCGACCTGTGGTTCTTTGCGCTGTTCGCGGTGGGGGCGGTGGTGATGCGCGGGGCCGGCTGCACCGTCAACGACATCCTGGACCGCAAGTTCGACGCCATGGTCGAACGCACCCGCAGCCGCCCGATCCCCAGCGGGCAGGTATCGGTGAAACAGGCGCTGGCCTTTCTGGCGCTGCAACTGCTGCTGGGGCTTCTGGTGCTGGTGCAGTTCAACCTCGCCACCATCGGGTGGGGGGCGCTGTCGCTGGTGCTGGTCTTCACCTACCCCTTGATGAAACGCATCACCTGGTGGCCGCAGGCGTTCTTGGGCCTGACCTTCAATTGGGGGGCGCTGGTGGGGTGGACGGCGGTGCGGGGGCAGTTGGACACACCGGCCTTGGTGCTGTACGCCGCCGGCATCGTGTGGACGCTGGGCTACGACACCATCTACGCCCATCAGGACAAGGAGGACGACGCCCGCATCGGCGTGAAGTCCACCGCGCTGCGTCTGGGGGAACAGTCGAAGATCTGGATCTACGGCTTCTACACCCTGACCTTCGGCGGGTTGCTGGCGGCGGGGCTGCTGGCGGGCTTGAGCGGGTGGTTCCGGCTGCTCATGGGGGCGGCGTGCCTGCATCTGGCGTGGCAGGTGGCGGCGTGGAACCCCGACGACCAGAACGACTGTCTGGCGAAGTTCAAATCCAACCGTCATTTCGGCTGGCTGGTGCTGGCCGCCATCGTGGCGGGGCGGGTGCTGTAAACAGGGGTCGGGAAAAGCCGCCGATGGGCCACAAGACGACAGATGTGTCCGTCACGCTCGCGGTTGCGGGGGAAGGGGATCTCCCGGCCTTCAAGAGAGACCTGCAGGAAGCCTTTGCCGTGGCCGTGATCGAGGAATTGGGCCATGACGTCACGGAGCCGATTCCGTCCGATGACGACATCGAGCGGTCCTTCCGGGCGCCGGGAGCCGTCGTCTATCACATCCTTGCCCAAGGGCAGAGGGTGGGCGGTGCCGTCCTGACCATCAATGAGGCAACGCAGCGCAACGCTCTGGATCTGTTCTATGTGTCCCGAGGCCGGGAGAGCCGTGGCCTTGGTGCCGCGGCGTGGGCGGCGATCGAACAGGCATACCCCGACACCAGGGTCTGGGAAACGCACACGCCCTATTTCGAGAGGCGGAACATCCACTTTTATGTGAACAAGTGCGGTTTCAAGATCGTCGAGTATTACAACGACCGGCATCCGGGCCCCCCGATGCCGGATGACGAGGGCATGCCGGGCGGCGGGCTGTTCCGGTTTGAAAAGATCATGGGGGAAACGCGGTGACCGTTTCCGGGGACGGGGGGCGGGCATCCGGGCGCTGCCGGGTGCCCGCCGCCGGGGTCAGGCGATCTCGGTAAAGCGCTCGCCCTTCACCTTGCACACCGGGCACTGGTCCGGCGCGTCGCCGATGACCGTGTGGCCGCAGACGGGACAGACGCGGATGCCGGCGTCGGCCAGATCCTGGCCTTCCGCCACCGCGGCCAGCGCCTGCTTGAACAGGCCGTAATGGACCTTCTCCACCTCCAGCGCGAAGGTCATGGAGCGCTCGGCGCGCTTGTTGCCCTCGGCCTTGGCCCGTTCGACCATGGGCGGGTACATGTCGGTGAATTCGTGCTCTTCGCCCTCCATCGCCTCGGTCAGGTTGGCGCGCGTGTCCTTCACGCCGTCCATGGCGCGCAGGTGGGACAGGGCGTGAATGGTTTCCGCCGCCGCCACGGCGCGGAACAGCTTCGCCACCACCGGAAAACCGTCGTTCGCCGCCTGCTCGCCATAGGCAAGGTAACGGCGGTTGGCCTGGCTTTCACCGGCGAAGGCTTCCAGAAGATCGTCCTTGGTGGTCATGACGGCACATCCCTTTAGGATTGTTGGTCGGCACAATGGTGTGTGTGTGCCGCCATCATAGGGGATGGGCCGTGTCCGCCGATACACAAACCGTGCAGCGCCGGGTTGTGCGAGCCGTTCTCAAGGAAGGAGGAAGGCCACCGCTTACCGCCAGAAGGCGTCGGCGACCTGTTCGTTCTCGATCAGCGGGGTGCCGGGCTTGCGGGCGGGCAGGGCGGAGCGCACGCCCTCGGCGGTCGCTACCAGCGTGGGGGCGGCGGTCTGGACGGCCGCCGGCTTGCGGGCGGGAACCAGGGACGCCACCGCGTCGGGCATCGCCACCACCGGCTGGGCGTGGATGGCGCCGCCGATCACCGGCTTGCGCGCCGGCACCAGCGCGGCCACCGCCACATCGGCGTGCGAACCGGCGGCCATGGCCACCGGGGTGAAGCCCGGCTTGTGGCCCGGCATCACCGCGCGCAGGTCCGCACCGGCCTTGGCCGGGGCCGCCGCCGGCTGCGGCAGGCTGGCGACCATCATGCCGGCGTGGCCGGGCTTGTGGCCGGGAACGATCTTCAGCGACGCGCTGCGCAGTTCCACCGCCGGGGCGGGGGTGCGGCCACGGGGGGCCACGGCGAAACGCATGTCGGGCTGGCGCGGGGCGCTGGGGGCCATGCCCTTGGGCATGATGAAGCCGTAGATGGGGTATACGCGCTGACCCATCTGGCGCGCCGGCTCGTGCCACACGCGCACCTGGGTCCAGTCGTTGCGGGGCGACACGTCCTCGACCCGCATGCCGCGGCGCAGGCCGCGGCCACCCAGCCAGGAATGATCGACCAGAATGGTGCGGTCGTTCAGAACGGCGGACACCAGGGAAACATGGCCGCGGTTCAGACGCCCGGTCTTCTTGAACACCATCACCGAGCCGCGGGCGGGGGCGGCGCTGCGGCCATAGTCACCTTCGGCCGAAGCCCACCACGTCCAGGCATCGCCGCGGATGTCGAAGCTGGAAATGGAGCGGACGACGCGCACGCAATCTTCGGCGCTTGCGGGAAGGGCCACCAGAGGGCTAAGAGCGAGAAGTGCGGCAAGGGAAAGCCGGGTTCCAAGCTCTTTTGTCCGCATGATGTTTTTCCCGTCGTTCGTTCTTCCCTGTGGGGTTTGGGTAACATGGCTTTCGTGGCCCTGTCTACTCCGTTTGAAAGCGGTAACATTCCACGAATGTGGATAAGTGTCATAACACCTTAAAAGGACAATAGAACTTCCCCATGACCGATCCGTCCGCCCCCCCTGTCGGCCCCGCCGAATTCGTTCTTCGAAACACGGTTCTGGCCGCTCCCTCCCTGGTGCCGGAGGTGAGTCTCCATCTGGCGACGGAGGTCACGCCCCTGTGGGAAGCGACCGAAGCGACGCTGGCCCGCAACAACCTTCCACCCCCCTATTGGGCCTTCGCCTGGCCCGGCGGGCAGGCGGTGGCCCGCTATGTCCTTGACAACCCGGAGGTTGTCCGGGGGCGTGCGGTGCTCGACTTTGCCGCCGGCACCGGCGTGGTGGGCATCGCGGCGATGAAGGCGGGGGCGGCCCGCGCGCTGGCCGCCGAAATCGACCCCTTCGCGCTGGAGGCGATTCGGCTGAACGCCGCCGCCTGCGGGGTGGAACTGGCGGCGGCGGGCGACGATCTGGTGGGCAAGCCGCTGCCCGGATTCGACGTGGTGCTGGCCGGGGACGTCTGTTACGAACGCCCGATGGCGGAGCGGGTGACCGCATGGCTGCGCACGTTGGCGGCGGGGGGCACGCTGGTGCTGTTCGGCGATCCGGGACGCGCCTATGTTCCCCGCGACGGCATCGAGCGGGTGGCGGTCTATGACGTCCCCACCTCGCTGGAGCTGGAGGACCGGACGGTGCGGCAGACCACGGTGTGGAAGCTGCTTCCCGCGTGAGACTTCTTATTTAGGACAGGGATCATGCCCTATACCTCGCTGCGCGATTTCATGGACCGGCTGGAATCCCAGGGCCGGCTGGTGGTGGTGAAGGAACCCGTCTCCACCGTTCTGGAAATGACCGAGATCCAGACCCGCCTGCTGGCGGAAGGCGGGCCGGCGGTGTTGTTCCAGAACCCGATCAAGGCCGACGGCACCCGGTCGGACATGCCGGTGCTGGTCAACCTGTTCGGCACGGTGGAGCGGGTGGCGTGGGGCATGGACCGCGAACCCCATGAACTGCGCGCGGTCGGCGAGACGCTGGCCTTCCTGAAGCAGCCGGAACCCCCCGGCGGCTTCCGCGAGGCGCTGGACATGATCCCGCTGGTCAAGACCGTGCTGTCCATGAAGCCGCGTACCGTCGGCTCGGCCCCGTGCCAGGAGGTGGTGCTGACCGGCGATCAGGTGGACCTGGGCCGGCTGCCGGTGCAGAGCTGCTGGCCGGGCGAACCGGCCCCGCTGATCACCTGGCCGCTGGTGGTGACCAAGGGGCCGACGGGCAAGCGCGAGGACGACCACAATCTCGGCATCTACCGCATGCAGGTCCTGGGAAAGAACAAGACCATCATGCGCTGGCTGAAGCACCGCGGCGGCGCCCAGCATTACCGCCGCTGGGCGGCGTCGGGCAGGCGCGAGCCGCTGCCGTGCGCGGTGGTGCTGGGCGCCGATCCCGGCACCATCCTGGCCGCGGTGACCCCGGTGCCCGACACCCTGTCGGAATACCAGTTCGCCGGCCTGCTGCGCGGCAAGAAGGTGGAACTGGTGGATTGCAAGACCGTGCCGCTGAAGGTGCCGGCCCAGGCGGAAATCGTGCTGGAAGGCCACGTCAGCCTGGACGAGACGGCGGCGGAGGGGCCGTACGGCGACCACACCGGCTATTACAACGCGGTGGACGAGTTCCCGGTGTTCACCGTGTCGTGCATGACCATGCGCCGGGCGCCCATCTATCTGTCCACCTTCACCGGGCGCCCGCCGGACGAGCCGTCGGTGCTGGGGGAGGCGCTGAACGAGGTGTTCATCCCGCTCCTGGTGCAGCAGTTCCCGGAAATCGTCGATTTCTGGCTGCCGCCCGAGGGCTGCTCCTACCGCATCGCCGTGGTGTCGATGAAGAAGGCCTACCCCGGCCACGCCAAGCGGGTGATGATGGGCGTGTGGTCGTTCCTGCGCCAGTTCATGTACACCAAATGGGTGATCGTGGTGGACGACGACATCAACGCCCGCGACTGGAAGGACGTGATGTGGGCCGTGTCCACCCGCATGGACCCCGCCCGCGACATCACGGTGATCGAGGGCACGCCCATCGACTATCTGGACTTCGCTTCCCCCGACTCCGGGCTGGGGGGCAAGGTGGGGCTGGACGCCACCAACAAATGGCCGCCCGAGACCAAGCGCGAATGGGGCGAAAAGATCCGCATGGACGATGACGTGATCGACACCGTGTCGCGCAAATGGGCCTCCTACGGCCTGCCCGGCAGCGGGACGCCCATCTGGAAGTAAGGGAGTCGGGGTTACACCGGCGCGCGGCGGCGCAGCGGCCACGGCAGCGCCGTCAGCGCCACGCCCGCGAACACCAGCGCCGCCCCCGCCAGCTTCGCCGCCGTCAGCGTTTCCCCCAGCACCAGCGCGCTCGACGTCATGCCGAAGATCGGCACCAGCAGCGAGAAGGGGGCGACCTGGCTGGCCGGGTAGCTGCGCAGCAGGAACCCCCAGGCGGCGAACCCGAACAGCGTGGCGCCCGCGGCGATGTAGACCAGGGCGGCGACGCCCATGCCCGACAGCCCGGTCAGGGCGGCGGCGATCCGGTCCGGCCCCTCGGTCCCCAGCGACAGCAGGAACAGCGGGATCGGCGGGATCAGGCTGACCCACAGCATCAGGCGGAACAGGTCCGGCGCCTTCGCCGTCTTCATGATGATGTTGGACACGCCCCAGCAGGCGGCGGCGGCCACCACCAGCACCAGCCCCAGCAGCGAATCCCCCGCCGGCATCTCCAGCGCGATCAGGCCGATGCCGCCGAAGGCCACGGCCATGCCCGCCACCTGCCGCGGGCCGGGCCGGTCGCCCAGCACCACGGCGGCGAACAGGGCGGTGAAGAACGCCTGGGATTGCAGCACCAGCGACGACAGCCCCGCCGGCATGCCGATGTCCATGCCGATGAACAGCAGCGAGAATTTCACCACCCCCAGCGACACCCCGATGCCGACGATGAAGCGCCACGGCACCGGCGGCCCGCCCCGCACCCCCAGCACCAGCAGCGGCGTGGCCGCCAGGGCAAAGCGCAGGCATGAGAACAGAACCGGCGGAAAATCCCGCAGGCCCAGCTTGATCATCACGAAATTGAACCCCCACACCGCCGCAACCGCGACGGCAAGGGCGATGTGGAGCGGACGCATGGGCCGGCCTTCTTCCAGATTCATCCGAGAGCGGAAGGGTAGGGGGCGCCTGATCCGTGCGTCAATCGCAGGTTTTGCGGTGCTGTGGTGTGCGCAGGGCTGTGGTGCGTTGCGGGATGAGAAATACATTTGATCCCAATAGATGACATATCATCTAATTATCCCATGACGACACCAACCCCCAATCCCCGGCACCGTTTCGGGTTCCGCCTCGTGCTGCTGGCGCGGCGCTGGCGGCAGGCCATCGACGCCGAACTGCTGGCCGCCGGCCTGACCGACGCCGCGTGGCGCCCGCTGATCCACCTGCACCGCCAGGGCGGCGGCATGCGGCAAAAGGATCTGGCGGCGGCGCTGGGCGTGGACGGCTCCACCGTGGTCCGCCTGATCGGCCTTCTGGAGGAGCGCGGGCTGCTGGAACGGCACGACGATCCCGCCGACGGGCGGGCCAAGTGCCTGTACCTGACCGACGCCGGGCTGCGGCTGGTGGACACCATGCAAACCATGATCACGGCGGCGGAGGAAACGCTGCTGAGTGATTTTTCCGATGACGAGCTTCTCATGATGATGGACGCCTTCGACCGGCTGGATTCCTCCCTTTCCCAGCGGCGGGGGGCGTGATGGCCGCGATTCTCTCCACATTGCGCGCCGGCCTGCGGGGGTTCGAGGGACCGCGGCTGAGCTTTACCCTGCGCACCGCCTTCGCAAGCTGGCTGGCGCTGGCTCTGGCCACGGCGCTCGGGCTGGAAAGCCCCCATTGGGCCGCCATGACCGTGTGGGTGGTGGCCCAGCCCACCCGCGGGATGCTGGTGGAAAAGAGCCTCTACCGCCTGACCGGCACCTTTGCCGGCTCGGTGGTGGGGGTGGGGCTGGTGCTGGGCAGCGGCGGCAACCCGTGGCTGCTGACCGGCGGGCTGGCGCTGTGGGTGGCGCTGTGCGCCGGGGCCGGCAATCTGCTGCGCCATTTCCAGACGTACGGGCTGCTGCTGGCCGGCTACACCGCCGCCATGGTGGCGCTGATGGACGTGCCGCACCCCGACCATGTGCTGGGGCTGGCCGCCGGGCGGGTGGTGACGGTGGCCATCGGCATCGCGGCCTCGGCCCTGGTGTCGTGGCTGTTCCTGCCCCCGGCGGCGGAACCGCTGCTGATGGACCGGCTGCGCGGGGCCGCGGGCGATGCCCTGGCGTGGAGCGCCACCGTCCTGACCGGGGCCGGCGGGCGCGAGGTGGCCGAGCGTGAACGCGCCATCCTGTCGGAGCTGGCGGCGGTGGACGACCTGCTCGACGCCCATGCCTCCGGCTCTCCCGCCGGTTACCGCCGCATCCGCGGCGCCCGGCGTCTGGCCGCGGCGGTGCTGGCGCTGATGGCCGCCACCCGCGCGGGCGGCAAGGGTGCCGGCCCTTTGCCCGAAACCGCCGCCGTGCGCACGGCCCTGGCCGCCCTGACGGCGGGGGAGGGGATCGAGGCGCTGCCCTCCGTGGCCATCCGCCTGCACCGCGATTGGGGCGGGGCGGCCGCGGCGTCGGTGCGGGCGCTGGCGGCGGTGCTGGCCGCAGGGGCGCTGTGGGTGGCGACGGGGTGGGAGGCCGGACCCTATCTGATGCTGGGCACGGCGGTGATGGCATCGCTGTTCTCCAGCTTCGACGATCCGGTGCGGGTGCTGCGTCTGGTGCTGATGGGATCGGCGGCGGGGGCGGTGGCGGCGGTGGTCTGCCGTCTGGCGGTGCTGCCGGTGGACCCCGGCCCGCTGGAGGCGCTGGTGCTGACCGCGCCGTTCCTGGCGCTGGGCGCGGTGGCCATGGCCCACCCGGTGACCCGCATGCCGTCGCTGGATTACGCCATGGCCTTCCTGCTGCTGGCCCATCCCACCGCACCGCTGCACGGCGGGGTGGAGGAGCTGCTGCACGGGGCGGCGGCCATGCTGCTGGGCATCGGGCTGGCGCTGGTGTCGTTCCGCGTGGTGCTGCCGGTCAACGCGGCGGTGCGGCTGCGCACCGTGGTGGCGATGACCGTGCGCGATCTGGAATCCCTGGCGGCATCGCAGGCCGCGGAGTCGCCCCGCCGGTGGCGGGCACGGCTCTATCACCGCACGTTGCGGCTGGTACGGCGGGCCGATCTGGTGGAGGGCCGCGACACCGCCGCCATCGACGGTGCGCTCGCCGCCTTCAGCGTGGGGGAAGCAATTCTGTCGGCCCGCCGCGTGGTGGATCGGGTGGATACCCCCGCCCCGGTGCGCCGCCGCTTGGCTCTCGCCCTGCGCCGGCTTCAGTCGTTGTCGCTGAAGCCCGCCGCCGCCGCGGATTCCCTGGACCGTGCCGCGGTGCGGGTGGACGGCCCGGAGGCAGCCATTCTGCTGGCCGGAGCGCGGGCGTTGCGGGGGAACGCGGCGTTCTTTGCCACGCGCCGGCTGGTGTGAGCGGGCTGCCGCCTGCACCCGCATGGGGGCACAGCCCCCATACCCCCCGTTTTTTCATCATCATAAAAATCGGAAGGGTCCGGGGCGGTCGCCCCGTTACGCCCCTTGTCCGCCGGCGGTCAGGTGCAGAATCCGGCACTCCAGCACCGAGTTGATCGCCCATTCGCTGCCGGTCAGGTTGATGGGCCTGGGCGGCTGGGTGATGGCGGCCCCTTCGAAGGTGGCGCGGCGGCCATGGGCGAAGGGGCTGACGGTCTGTTCGAACTGGGCGAAGGGCAGCACGGCGGCCAGCGTGCCGTCGGTGCGCAGGATGGCCGACAGGTTGACCGGCTCGGCCCCTTCCACCACGGCGTTCAGGGTGACGACGGTGCCGGGCTGTGCGCTGGTGGGGGCACCGCGCAGCAGCACCCGCCCTTCCGTTGCGGTGGTGGCAAAGGCCAGCGTGGCCCCCGGCGCGCCCAGGCGCGAGGCGAGGCACAGGCTGGGCTTGCCGTCGGTGCGGTGCAGGGTGACGGTCCACCCGCGCCGCTGCCGCAGGATTTCGCCGTCGGTGCCGCTGGCCGGTTCGGCCGCCTGGGACGGTGCGGGGGGTGGCGGGGGCGGCGCCGTCTCGCACGCAGCCACCAGCACGGCCATCAGGGCCAGGGCCGGAATGGCGGAAGGGATGCGCGCCATGTAATCCTCCGTCCGGTCAGCGATACGGGTTGATGGAGTCCGTTGCTTATCACGGCACTCGGGATCGGGAAAGGCCGGCATCCTTCCGCCGTTGCCGGAATCTCACGCCACGGTCAGCACGATCTTGCCGATGTGGGCGCTCGACTCCATCAGGCGGTGGGCCTCCGCCGCCTGCTCCAGGGGGAAGGCGGCGTGCATCACCGGGCGCACCGTCCCCTGTTCCACCAGCGGCCACACGGTGGCCCGCACCGCCGCGGCGATGCGCCCCTTCTCCGCCACCGAGCGGGCGCGCAGCGTGGAGCCGGTGATGGTCAGCCGCTTGGTCATGACGGGAAACAGGTTCAGCGTGACCTTCGGCCCGTTGAGGAAGGCGATGGAGACGTGACGCCCGTCGGGGGCCATGATGTCGATGTCGCGGGCCACGTAATCGCCGCCCACCATGTCCAGCACCACATCGACGCCGCGCCCCTGGGTCGCCGCGCGGATCACCGTGGGGTAATCCTCGGTCCTGTAGTTGATGGCGCGGGTGGCCCCCAGCGTTTCGCAGGCCGCGCATTTGTCGGCGCTGCCGGCGGTGGTGTAGACGGGCGATCCCAGCGCGCGGGCCAGTTGGATGGCCGTGGTGCCGATGCCGCTGGACCCGCCGTGGACCAGCAGGCTTTCGCCGGGCTTCAGGCCACCGCGCTCGAACACGTTGGTCCAGACGGTGAAGACGGTTTCCGGCAGGGCCGCCGCCTCGGCCATGGACAGGCCGGCGGGAACGGGGAGGAGCTGCGGGGCCGGTGCCGTGCAGAACTGGGCGTAGCCGCCGCCGGCCACCAGCGCGCACACGGCGTCGCCCGCGGCCCAGCCGGTGACGCCCGCGCCCACCGCGGCGATGCGGCCCGCGACCTCCAGCCCCGGCAGGTCGGACGCGCCGGGGGGCGGGTCGTAGCGGCCCTGGCGCTGGAGCGTGTCGGGGCGGTTGACGCCCGCCGCCTCCACCGCGATCAGCACCTCGCCCGCCGCGGGCCGGGGCCGCGGGCGGGTGACGGGGCGCAGCACCTCCGGTCCGCCGGCCTGGGCGATTTCGACACACCGCATCCCTTCGGTCATGGTATTCCTCGTGTCACGATCATGAGCCGGGTGGACGGTAGACCCCGGCGGCCCATGCTGGCAACCCGCATGGGAAAGACGAAGGAGGCTGGACCGATGGCTCTCGACACCGACGATCTGGAACCCCGCCCCATGCCGGCGGCCAAGGCGCCGCCGAAGGATCTCGGCGTGATGTCCGTCGATGAGCTGCTGACCTACATCGCCGGGCTGGAAGCGGAGATCGAACGCGCCCGCGCCGCCATCGCCGGCAAGCAGGCCCACCGCTCGGCGGCGGAGGCGCTGTTCAAGCGCTGAGGGGGGTGGCCCCGTCCGGTCACTGGGGCCACAACGCCTGTTTCAGGCGGCGCAGGGCCTTGGCCATCTGGGCGGGAGCCATGTGCGCGTAACCGATCCGCGTCGTCTGCGGGTTGGGCTTCCCGGCCCAGAAGATCCGGCCGGGCAGCGGGCGGATTCCGGCCGCCCGCATCCGGGCGGCGCAGCCCGCCGCGCCGAACGGCGCATCGAACTCCACCCAGCAGGCCAGTCCCCCGTCGGGCAGGGTGCAGCGGGCCAGGGGGCCGAACGTCTGGTGCAGCATCGTGCCGAACGCCTGCCGGCGCTGGTCGTACAGGTGCCGCGCCTTCTCGTGGTGGCGCTGGATTACGCCCGAGTCGATCAGGTCGGCCACGGCCAGTTCCGTCACCGGATCTCCCAGCCGGTCGATCTGCCTGACCGCCGCCGCGGCCCGGCGGATGAACCAGGCCGGCCCCGTCAGATAGCCGGACCGCAGGTGCGGGGACAGCAGCTTCGAAAAGGTGCCGATGTAGACGATGTTCTCAGCCCCATCGAGGCTGGCGACCGGCAGGATGGGCGCGCGGACGAAATGGAATTCGTGGTCGTAGTCATCCTCCAGGATCGTGAAGCCGTAACGGCCGGACAGGTCCAGAAGATGCCGACGGCGCTCCGGCGTCAGGCTGACGGTGGTGGGAAACTGGTGGTGGGGCGTGACATAGACGCACGCCGGGGGCCGGTGCCGGCACAGCTCCTCCAGCGCATCGACCCGCAGCCCCGCGCGGTCCACCGGGATGGGGGCCAGATCGGCGCCCGCCGCCCGGAACGCGGCGCGTGCCTCGGAATAGCCGGGTTCCTCCATGGCGGCCACGGTGCCGGGACCGGTCAGGAGGCGGGCGGCCAGAAAGATCGCCATCTGGCTGCCCCGCGTCAGGCAGATCCGTTCCGGCACGGTCGCCATGCCCCGGTTGAAGTTGAGCATGGTGGAGATCGACCGGCGCAGGGCGGTGTTGCCCAGCGGATGTTCGTCCGCCAGCCGGTTGCCGGAGCTGAGCCGCAGCAGCGCGTTGCGGTAGGCTTGCGCCAAGGCCGTCACCGGCACCAGCCGCGTGTCCGGCGCGCCATCGTCGAACACGATCATCTCCGGTGCCGGCGGTGACGGAACCACACGCCGGTGCCGGGCGGTTACGGGGGGCGGCCCGGCGTCCGCCGCCGGGCACAGGGCCGCCGGCTGTTCCGGGGCGATGAAGGTGCCGCGCCGCCCTTGTGCCGTGGCCCAGCCGCCGGCGACGAGATCGTCGTAGGCCAACTGAACCGTCTTGCGGTTCACCCCCAACTGGGCGGCCAGTTCCCGCGTGCCGGGCAGGGGGCTTCCCGGCGGGAGCCGCCCGGACCGGACCCCCGCCGCCACGGCTTGGGAGATCTGGCTGTGGAGGGCGGCCGGACCCTGCCGGTCGAGAGGGATGTGGAGCGGCCAAGGTCGGAGCATCTGGACCATGCGGAATTTCAAAACTGGAGGATAGCCTCCTTGCCGGGGGCACGTCATACGCTTGTTGCGCACGATGCGTAAAGAAGCCTCGAATGCTGCTCTCGCAAAAAGCAAACATTCCGGTTTACGGCATCCCTTTCATGATAATTAATCTTCAGAAGAGGCTGTTATGCTGAATAATATCGACATGCGCAATTGGATGGGCGATCTTCTGCCGGGAACGTGCACGCTGATTGATGTCACCCTGCCGGGCACCCATGACAGCGGTGCCTACTATTTCATCAATGACGAGGTGGATAAACACAACAAGCGTTGGGAGCCGATTATCGAGGGGCTCCGGACGGGGGCGTACGCCAATATCATCGCACGGGTCGGCTATTCGAAGCTGGTCGGGACCATCGCGGGCTGGGGAAAGGCGCAGTCCATGCGCCTTGTCAATCAGTTCGAACGGGGTATCCGCTACGTCGATCTGCGGGTGATGCGCTCGCAAAAGACCGGCAAGCTCCACTTCTGCCATGGGCTGGTCGGCGAAGAGGCCGCGGTGGGGCTGGAGGAGATCGCCGGTTTCCTGCGCCATACGCGCCGTGAAGTGGTCATCGTCGATCTGGTGCTCCTGGATTTCCAGCCCCGCGACTATGACGAAATGGCGGGCATCATCGACAGGACGGTCGCGCCCCTGTTGGCCCCGGTCGATCATATCCTGTCCAAGACGCTGGGCGAGATCACCGCCGCCGGCTCGCGCCTGTTCCTGATGTGCAACGACGATAAGCTGAAGGACAGCGGCGGCGACCAGCGCATCGGCCGCAGCCGCGCCAACGCGGGCTATTTCGAAACCAATTCTCCCGACACCCTTGAGAAAAAGGCCGCGGATCACCTGTCCCGGGCGGCGGCGGCGCGTGACGGGCTGAGCGGGATGCAGTGGATCCTGACGCCCACCCAGGACGACATCGTGGCGGGCGTCAAGAACATGATCAATCCCATCAGCGCAACCCAAGACCTGCGCTGGCTGAACGGCAAATGCGCCGGCCGGCTCCGCTCCTTCCTGAACGCCCGGTACGCTGTCCGCTGCAACCTGATCGTCACCGACTTCTTCGAGGATTCGGATGCGGTGGACATCGCCATCGCGCGCAATTTCGGTGAGTTTTGGACCGACGGCGTGACCCGCAATAAGGAAGGCGGCTGGACCGGACGCATCGAAGCGCCGGCCGGCCGGTTGCCCAGCGGGATCGAGGTGAAGCAGCAGGCCCGCTACGGCATCACCAACGCCCGGCTGCTGTTCAACGACGGAAACGGCGCGGTGTCGGAAAGCGGCTGGACCTGCGGCAACCAGGAGTCGCAGGACAACCGCAGCCGCTGCTTCCCCGGCGAGGCCATCACCAAGGTCCAGATCAAGGAGCAGGGCGGCTATGGCATCGTCGATCTGCGCTTCTGGACCGCTTCGGGCAAGGAATCCGGCTGGCTCGCGGGCAACCCGGATGGCGGCGAGCACGCGGTGGTGACGCTGGACGGCCTTGCGCTGACCGGTCTGCAGGGCCGCGAGCAGGGCCGCTATGGGCTGGTGGATATGCGCTTCGGCTTCACCAACACCAAGGCGCACGGCTGACGGCTGGGGCCGGCGCTCACCGGCCAATGAAAAGGGCCGCATCCCCCGCGGGATGCGGCCCCTTTTTCCGTTCCGGCGATCCCGTCAGCGGTGCTCCACCAGATCCCGGTAGGCGTGCCACGAGGCCATGCCGATCAGCGGGAAGGTCAGCACCAGCCCGACGAAGGCCATGCTCATGCCCGCGGCCATGAACAGGGCGATCAGCCCGGCCCACACCGCCATCGGCTTGATGTTGTGGCGCACCGCTTCCACGCTGGTGCCCATGGCCGTGATGACGTCGGTGTCGCGGTCCAGCAGCATGGGCAGCGAAATCACGCTGATGGCGAACACCAGGGCGGCGATCACCCCCCCGACGATGGTCCCGGTCAGCAGGAACGGGATGGTTTCGGCGGAGAAGAAGATCCGGTCCACCAGCATGTCCAGCGGCGGCGGGTCGGACGAGAAGAAGATGGCGAAGATCAGGAACGCCACCCGGATCCACGCCAGCATCGCCAGCATCAGCACCAGCCCGATGGCGGCGATCTGCGCCCCGTTGGCGGCGTAGGCGGCGAGGATGGCCGGCAGCGTGACGCGCTGCCCCTGTTCGAGAAGGCGGCTGGTCTGGTACAGCCCGACGGCCAGGATCGGCCCGATCAGCATGAATCCCGCCGCCAGCGGCAGGACCAGATAACCGAGTTCGGCCATCACCAGCCCGGCGGTCAGCAGGAAGCTGGAGACCACCGCCAGCAGCCCATAGCCCAGGCTGACCATGGGGGCGGCCCACATATCCCGCCAGCCGGCGGCCAGCCAGACCCACGGGCGGTTGGTGTCGATGGTGCGGATGCGGGGGGTGGAGGATTCGGCTGCCGCCGGGTGGGCGGCCGGTGCAGGCGTGCGATGCGACGACAGGTCCACCATGGTGCCAGTCTCCCTGTAACGGCCCGGCTGATTCTCCGGTTCCGGTGAAAAACATAGCAAGCGGCTTGGTTGTGCGCCAGATAGCTCGATGGGCGAACAGTCAGGCGTTGACTCATAACCAAAGGGCAACGGGGCTCGGCCGTCCGGTGATTCACCTTTTGGCGGTGACGGCCGGGGGATGGAGCCGGCGCCGTGCGGCGGACAGTTGCCGGCGCGCAACAATTCCGCCAATGACCTTGAAGAAATGATGGGAATTTGCGGATTCTGTCACACGGGCGCGCGGAAATCCGGTAAGGAGAGCGCCGTTTTGCCCATCTCGCTCATGGATTACGACACATGGAAGACTCCCGCGTTACGTTCCTCGCCCTGATCGCGCTCGTCGTCGTGCTGGGCGTTCTGATCGGCACCATCGTCGCCGCTCCGGCGGTGACCGTGGTCCTGATGGTGATTGCGGCTCTGTCGTACATCGCCGGCATGGTGGTGTTCACCGTGCGCGGCTGACGCCGGATTTCCATCCGTGGTGTCTGGTGAAAAGGGGGGTGTGCCCGTGGGGCGCGCCCCCCTTTTCACGTTTTTGAGCAAAATCGCGCGGCCATGCTGGACAAGCGGGGCGGGGCGGGCTATCGGAGCGCGTCCGAACCCTCTCCAGATGGAGCCGTTCCCATGAGCAGCCTTCCCGTCGTCCGCACCGTGGCCGATTTGCGCGCGCAGGTGGGCGCCTGGCGCGCCGGGGGGCTGAGCGTCGCCCTGGTGCCCACCATGGGCGCCCTGCACGAAGGGCATCTGGGGCTGGTGCGCCGTGCCCGCGACCTGGCGGACCGGGTGATCGCCAGCGTCTTCGTCAACCCGGCCCAGTTCGCCCCGCACGAGGATTTCGACCGTTACCCCCGCGACGAGGCGGGGGATGCCGCCAAGCTGACCTCGGCGGGCTGCCACCTGCTCTACGCGCCGTCGGTGCGGGAGATGTACCCCGAGGGCTTCGCCACCTCCATGGCCATGACCGGCCCGGCCGAGGGGCTGTGCGGTGCCTTCCGCCCGCAGATGTTCGGCGGGGTGGCGCTGGTGGTGTCCAAGCTGTTCATCCAGGCGCAGCCCGACGTGGCGGTGTTCGGGGAAAAGGATTACCAGCAGCTTCAGGTGGTCCGCCGTTTCACCCGCGACCTGGACATCCCGGTCCATGTGGAGGGGCTGCCCACGGTGCGCGAGGCCGACGGCATGGCGCTGTCGTCGCGCAACGCCTATCTGACCCCGGACGAGCGGGGCCGGGCGGTGGAACTCAGCCGCGCCCTGTCCGACGCCGCCGCGGCCATCGCGGCGGGCGGCGATTCGGCGGCGGCGCTGGATGGGGTGCGCGCCCGGCTGGCGGCGGCGGGCTTTGCCTCCATCGACTATGTGGAACTGCGCGATGCCGAGTCGCTGGCCCCGGTGACCTCCGCCGCCCGCCCGGCACGGCTGCTGGCCGCCGCCTGGATGGGCCGCACCCGGCTGATCGACAACATGCCGGTGGTGGCCGCGGCCTGACCGCGGCATTGCCTCCTGTGGCCGCGGCCCAGCCGCGGCATTGCGTCCCCCTGTGGCCGCGGCCTAGCCGCGGCATTGCGTCCCATTGCGCCGATTGCCGTGGAAATCCCCCCGTCTCCGCCGGTGCCGCCTTGTAAACCGGCGGGGGAGGGCGTAATTTTTTATTATGCAAGTCAATCCGCTCATATCGCCGATCCAGGCAAAACCCCAGCCGCCCATGAACACGGCGGCGCAGGTTGCCGTGACGCCGGCGGTGGTGGCGGCGCAGCAGACCGTTCCCCAGGTCCGCACCCAGACCGCCGCGGCGCCCCAGGCGTCGGGGAAGGCGGATCAGTCCCGCGACACCCGCACCGGCACCGAAACCGGCCAGTCGCGCGACACCATGGCCAACGCCATCCAGGCCCGCACCAACGGCACCGGTTACCGCGCCCAGGGCCGGGGCTCGCTTTTGGACGTCCTCGTCTGACCGATTGGTGGTTGTCCGCGTGAACCTTCTGGATTCCGAAGCGTTCCGGTGTCACATTTTCTGCATGCCGACTCATCAGTGACGGTTCGGCGGCGGACGGCCGCCGGGCCGGGGCAGGGGTGCCTTGACCATTATCCGCGAGGCCGTGCCCGGCGATGCCGACGCCATCGCACGGGTGCATGTGACAAGCTGGCGGTCCACCTATCCGGGGCTGCTGCCGGACTCCTATCTGGTTGCCATGTCGGAAAGCTCCGCTCAGCAGCGCTGGCGGTCCATCCTGTCGTCCACCCATCTGGGCCGCCGCACGTTGGTGGCGGTGGAGCCGGGCGATGGGGTGGTGGGGTTCGGCCATTGCGGTCTGCGCCGGGCCTGCTCGCAGCTCGACGGGTACGACGGGGAGTTCTACGCCCTCTACCTGCTGGACGAGGCGCAGGGCTGCGGCATCGGGCGCCGGCTGATGGGGGTGATGGCGGAACGGCTGCTGGACATCGGGCTGCAATCGGCGCTGGTATGGTGTCTGGCCGGCAACCCGTCCCGCTGGTTCTATGAGCGTCTGGGTGGCCAGAAGGTGGCCGAGCGCCCCATCCGCTTCGGCGGGTCGGAGCAGAAGGAGGTCGCCTTCGTCTGGCGCGATCTGATGCCGTTGCTGCTGGACGCCGATCCCAAAGTGGGCTGATTGCCTGAAAAACGGGCATATCACGCCCTTTTCGCGCCCATGCCTGGAAGAGAGGCGGTGCGTGTGTCTCCAACGCCTGTGGGAAAGACGTAACGGAAACGCGGTTTTCCGTTACGCCTTTCCCATCTTCCGTAAAATCGGCCAACTGGTACGGGGATTGCTCGTTTACGGGTGCGCAACACCTGTCGAGGAGCCGGTCCGATGGCGTCGTCCCGTTTGAAACTGTCCCGCATCGTGGCGTTGGCTGCCGGCACCCTGATGGCGGCGCTGGGCGCGGCCCAGGCGGGCACGCCGGTGAAGGTCACCCTGGACTGGGCGTTCCAGGGGCCGCAGGCGCCATTCCTGCTGGCCGCCGAACGCGGCTATTTCACCGCCGAGGGGCTGGACGTGACCATCGACCGCGGCGAAGGGTCGGGGGCGGTGCCGCCGCGGGTCGCCTCGGGCGCCTATGACATCGGCTTCGGCGACATCAACCCCATGATCCGCTTCGTGGCGGAAAAGGGCGTGCCGCTGCAGGCGGTGGCCGTGCTCTACGACGCCTCGCCCCTGTCGGTGATCGCGCTGAAGAAGGCGGGGGTGACCGCACCCAAGGATCTGGCCGGCAAGCGGCTGGCGGCACCGGAGACGGATTCCGGCCGCCAGATCTTTCCCGCCTTCGCCAAGGCCGTCGGCATCGACCCGGCGGCGGTGACGTGGCAGACCGTCTCCCCCCAGCTTCGGGAAACCATGCTGGTGCAGGGACAGGTGGACGCCATTTCCGGCTTTCTCACCACCGGCATCCTGACGCTGAAGGCGGCGGGAGTGAAGGAGCAGGACATGGTGGTCCTGCGCTACCGCGATTACGGTGTGACGCTCTATTCCAACGCGCTGATCACCAGCACGGCGTTCGCCCGGTCCAAGCCCGAGGCGCTGGCCGGCTTCGTCCGCGCGGTGCTGAAGGCCCACATCGAGGCGGTGAAGGATCCCGACGCCGCCATCGCCGCCCTGAAGAAGCGCGATCCGCTGATCGACCCGGCCATCGAGAAGGAACGCATGCTGCTGGCCTTCAACGAGCTGATGCTGAGCCCGGAGGCCAAGGCCAACGGCCTGGGCGGCATCGACCCGGCCCGCATGCAGACGGCGCTGGACATCCTGAAGGCCACCTACGGCTATGCCGCCGCCCTGACGCCGGGGGATGTCTTCACCGACGGCTTCCTGCCGCCCAAGGACGCCCGCACCCTGCCGTAAGGGAGACCAAGGCCCATGCGCCCCTTTGTGGAACTGGACCGGGTGTCGCTGACCTATGCCGGCGGCACCCTGGCGGTGGACGGGCTGTCGCTCGGCGTGGCCCCCGGCGCATTCGCCGCGGTGGTCGGCCCGTCGGGCTGCGGCAAATCCACCCTGATGAAGCTGGTGACCGGGCTGGTACGGCCCGGCGCCGGCGGCGTGATCGTCGATGGGCACGAGGTGGCGGGGCCGCTGAAGATCGCCGGCATGGCGTTCCAGAACCCCACGCTGCTGCCCTGGCGCACCACGCTGGACAATCTGCTGCTGCCGCTGGAGATCGTGGAGCCGCACCGCCGCCGGCTGCGCCGCGAGCGGGCGGCCTATGTGGCGAAGGCCGAACAGCTGCTGGCCCGCGTCGGGCTGGCCGGGTTCGGGCCGCGGCATCCGTGGCAATTGTCGGGGGGCATGCAGCAGCGCGCCTCCCTCTGCCGGGCGCTGATCCACGAGCCCAAGCTGCTGATGCTGGACGAGCCGTTCGGCGCGCTCGACGCCTTCACCCGCGAGGAGCTGTGGGCGGTATTGCAGGACGTGTGGATGGAGCGGCGCTTTACCGGCATCCTGGTCACCCATGATTTGCGCGAGGCGGTCTATCTGGCCGACCGGGTGTTCGTGCTGTCCAGCCGGCCGGGGCGGGTGATCGCGGAATACGCCATCGACCTGCCGCGCCCGCGCACGCTGGACACCACCTTCACCCCCGCCTTCGGCGAACTGGTCCATGCGTTGCGCGACGAGATCAGCCGCGCCCGCACCATGACACGGGACGAGGAGACGGCATGATGCGGCAGGCGGCGGTGCAGCGGGTGATGCCGTGGCTGGTGGTGATCGGCCTGTTCCTGGTGTGGGAGGTGGCCTGCCACGCCCTGGCGGTGCCGCAATACATCCTGCCGGCCCCGTCGGTGGTGTTCGGCACCACCGTCCGGTACGCCGGCCCCCTGTGGGATCATTCGGTCCACACGCTGATGACCACGCTGGCGGGGTTCGCCGTGGCGGTGGTGGGCGGGGTGCTGCTGGGCATGGCGGTGGGCGCCTCGCCGCTGGTCTATCACGGGTTGTACCCGGTGCTGATCGGGTTCAACGCCATCCCGAAGGTGGCGGTGGTGCCGGTGCTGGTGGTGTGGTTCGGCATCGGCACGGTGCCGGCCATCCTCACCGCCTTCATGATCAGCTTCTTTCCCATCGCGGTGAACGTGGCCACCGGCCTCGCCACCCTGGAGCCGGAGCTTGAGGACGTGCTGCGCTCGCTGGGGGCGAAACGCTGGGACATTCTGGTGAAGGTGGGGCTGCCGCGGTCGCTGCCCTACTTCTTCGCCTCGCTCAAGGTGGCGGTGACGCTGGCCTTCGTCGGCTCGGTGATCGCCGAGACGGTGGCGTCGAACGAGGGCATCGGCTACCTGATGCTGCAGGCGTCGTCGCGGTTCGACATCCCGCTGGTGTTCGCCGGGCTGCTGGTGATCGCTGCCATGGGGGTGGTGATGTATTTCCTGTTCGCCGCCGTGGAAGGGCGGATGACCGGGTGGGCCACCCGCCGCACGGCCCCCGTGGCGGATTGATGCGGCCCGGACCGGGGTGAAGGGTGGACGGGCGGGCCGCAAAGGGGGTAGGAAAGCGCCCGATCCGTGTTGGGAGTTTTCCGTCATGACCGATTGCCACTGCGGCTCCGGCCGTTCCTTCGCCGAGTGCTGCGGCCCCTACCTGTCGGGTGCGGCCCTGCCGCCCACGGCGGAGGCGCTGATGCGCTCGCGTTATTCCGCCTTCTGCACCCAGAACGTGGATTATCTGCACGACACGCTGCTGCCCTCCACCCGTCACGACTTCAACCGCGAGCACGTGGCCGAATGGGCCGCCAACAGCCAGTGGACCGGGCTGGAGGTGCGCCGCGCCGTCAAGGGCGGGGAGAACGACGCGGAAGGCGACGTGGAGTTCGTCGCCCGCTTCACGGTCAAGGGCGAGAACTACGTCCACCACGAAACCGGCACCTTCGCCAAGGAGGATGGCCGCTGGTACTACGTGGACGGCATCATGGGCCAGAAGCCGCGCACCGCGCCGAAGGTCGGCCGCAACGACCCCTGCACCTGCGGGTCGGGCAAGAAGTACAAGAAGTGCTGCGGCGCCGCGGCGTAACGCGGCCCATCGGCGGGAAGCGCTTGAGTCAGTTCAGCGCTTCCGGTTCGCACCGGGTCAGAAGCCGGTCGATGGGCAGGTGGACGCTGGCCACCGTCCCGCCTCCCGGCGCCTGGGCCAGTTCCACCGTGCCGCCGTGCAGTTCGGCGTAGCGCTGGGCGATGGGCAGGCCAAGGCCGATGCCCTCGTGACGGCGGGCGCGCACCGCGTCGCTGTGGGTGAAGGGGCTGAAGATGCGCTGGGCCAGCGCGTCGGGAACGCCGGGGCCGTCGTCCGTCACCGACACCGTGAGCCGGTCCGCCGACAGGCTGGCCGCCAGCGTCGCGGAGCCGCCGGGGCGGTTGAACTTCACCGCGTTGTCCAGCAGGTTCAGGATGATCTCGCGCAGCCGCCGCTGGTCGGCGCGCAGGCTGACCGCCGGGCATCCCTGGCGGCTCACCCGCACCTGGCGGGCCTGCGCCTTGGGGTGGATCATCGCCAGACAGGCGTCGAGAAGCTGGGGAAGCCGCACTTCCGACTCCAGCAGTTCGATGGCCCCGGTGGTGCCGCGGGTGTAGTCCAGGATCGAATTGACCATGGTCAGCAGCGTCTTGCCGCTTTCCTCGATCATGGCCACGTATTCGCGGTATTCCGGGTGGCCCAGCGGCCCCAGCGACTGCGCCGCCATCACCTCGGCGAAGCCGATGATGGAATTCAGCGGCGTGCGCAGCTCGTGGCTCATCACCGCCAGGAAATCCAGCTTGGCCCGGTTGGCCTGCCGCGCGTCGGCCAGCGCCTCCGACAGTTCGGCGGTGCGTTCCGACACCCGCTGCTCCAGTTCGCGGTTGAGGGCGGCGGCGCGGCGGTAGAGCGTGCGGATCTCCAGCATGTTGCGCACGCGGTGCAGCAGTTCCCAGGTGATGAAGGGCTTGGTCAGGAAATCGTTGGCCCCCATCTCCAGCGACCGGCGGCGGGTGTCCTGGTCGGTCTGGGCGGTCAGCACCAGCACCGGCACATGGTCGCCGGCATAGATGGCCTTGGCCTGTTCCATCAGCTCGAACCCGCTGATGAAGGGCATGCGGATGTCCAGCAGGATCAGGTCGAACACCTCGGCCCGCAACAGGCCGGGCACCTTGCGCGGGTCGGTTTCCCCCCGCACGCGGCGATAGCCGGTGTGCGTCAGAATCTCGCGCAGAAGTTCGACGTTGGCCAGATTGTCGTCAACGACCAGGATGGAGGCGTCCTGAATATCGCCGCCCGCTTCCCGGTCAAGATCCGTGGATATCATACCACCGCGGCCCCCCCTGCGCTCCCGTCACGCAGTATAACTGGAATAACCGGCGGGTGTTTCCAAATTGAGCGGGCAATCCGGAGGAAAGCGCAGCGCTCAGGCTTTTTTCTCCCACGCGCCGCGGTCGTTTTCCTGCCAATAGGTGAGCGCGTGGCCCGCCGTCTTGCACGCGCGCCAGCGGCCGCGGGCGGCGGCCACCGCGTCGTCGTCGCGCCCGTCGAACAGGTCGCAGACCAGATCGAACCCGTCCAGCCGCGCCCCCTCCACCCCGTCCACCAGCATCAGCACGGTGGCACCGTTGGGGTTCTCGTCCGAATCGGTCAGCCACACCGGCTGGTCGGGGGCGAAGCCGTCACGGGCGCTGCCGTGAGGCAGGAAGCCGCCGGGATCATAGGTCCACAGGTGCTGGTTGAGCGCTTCCACCCGCTCCGGTGACCCGGCCATGACCACGGCGCGCCATCCCCGCTCAAGCGTCTTTTCCAGGAGCTTGGGCAAGGCCATCTCCAGGGTGCGGCGCTGCAGGTGATAGAAACGCACGTCGGTCATGGGTGGGACACTTTCAATCCCCCTCTCCCCGGCGGGAGAGGGGGGAGGCACGGGGTCACGCGGTCTCGTAACGGTCGGCGACGAAGCGGTCGAGCAGCCGCACGCCGAAGCCGCTGGCGCCCTTGGGCACGGTGGCGCTGTCCTTCTTGGTCCAGGCCATCCCGGCGATGTCCAGATGCGCCCACGGCACGTCGCCGACGAAACGCTTCAGGAACTGGGCGGCGGTGATCGACCCGCCGTTGCGCCCCGCCCCGGTGTTCTTCATGTCGGCGATGTCGGAATTGATCTCCTTGTCATAGGCGTCGCCCATGGGCATGCGCCACAGCGGCTCGCCCACCGCGGTGCCGGCGGCGGCCAGACCGGCGGCCAGCGCGTCGTCGTTGGCGAACAGCCCGGCGTATTCGGTCCCCAGCGCCACCATGATCGCCCCGGTCAGGGTGGCGAGATCGACGATCAGCCGCGGCGTGAAGGTTTCCTTCGCGTACCACAGGCAGTCGGCCAGCACCAGCCGCCCTTCGGCGTCGGTGTTGATGACCTCGATGGTCTGGCCGGACAGGGACGTCACCACGTCGCCGGGGCGCTGGGCGGTGCCCGAGGGCATGTTCTCCACCAGCCCGACGATGCCGACCGCGTTCACCCGCGCCTTGCGGGCGGCCAGGGCGCGCATCAGGCCGATGACGGTGGCCGACCCGCCCATGTCCCACTTCATGTCCTCCATCCCCGCCGCCGGCTTGATGGAGATGCCGCCGGTGTCGAAGGTGACGCCCTTGCCGACGAAGGCCAGCGGGCGCTTGTCCTCGGCGCCGGGGGCGCCGTCCCAGCGCATGACCACCACCCGCGGTTCCCGCGCGCTGCCCTGGGCCACGCCCAGCAGCGCGCCCATGCCCAGCTTCTGCAGCGCCGGCAGGTCCAGCACCTGCACCGACACGCCGAAGGCGCTGAGGCCGACGCAGGCGTTGGCCAGGGTTTCGGGATAGATCACGTTGGCCGGTTCGCTCACCAGATCGCGGGTGAAGGCCACGGCCTCGGCCACCGCGCCGCGGGGGGCGAAGGCGGCGGCGGCTTCTTCCGGCGCGCCGGTCTGGACGGTCAGGTCCGTCAGGGTGGGCTTCTGGTCCTTGGCTTCCCGGGTGCGGTACTTGTCGAAGCGGTAGCCGCGCAGGCGGGCACCGTACGCCACCTCCGCCGCCGCATCGGCGGGGGAGAGGGACAGGCCCTCCGGCAGGTCCAGCGCGATGGCGGCCCCGGCGTCGCCGGCCTTTTCCAGGGCGGCGGCGGCAACCCCGCCCACGGCCTGGAGCGTCAGGGCGTCCACCTGCTCCGCCTTGCCCAGCCCGATCAGCACGATCCGCGACAGCTCCAGCCCATGGGGGGCGAGGATGGTCAGGGTTTCCTCGCGCTTGCCGGCGAAGCGGCCGGCGGCCATGGCACGGGTCAGGGCCCCGCCGGTGGCGTCGTCAACGGTCTTGCCGGTGGTTCCCAGGGTGCCGCCGGCCGCGACGGTCACGGCCAGGGCGCCGGCCGTCGGCGTGGCGGGCTTAGCGAAGGAGACGTTCATCCGGCCCTCTTTCTCTCGTCTTGGTGTGGGCGTCTGCCGGGGCTGGCGCGTTGGAACCGTGAGCAAATGCTTTCCCGGCGGCGCTGTCAAGGCGGCCTGCGGCCCGGGGCGACGGCCCGGCTGCCAGCCCGTGTCCGCCGGATCCCTGCTCAACGGCAAGGGCATCCCCCCGCTGACGGGGGCGGGCCGGGGAGGTACGCCGTTTTTCCGGGGGATAAGGGGAAGATCAGCGATTTCTGATGCTTGCGCCCGGACTCCCCGCTCCCCATGATAACCACAATCGGAGGCTTTGCCGAACGCTCCAGCTTTAAACCGAACGAGGCAGCCATGGACATCACCTTCAACCCCGCCGGTGAAACCATCACGGCGTCCAACGGCGATGTGCTGACCGCCGGGCCGGGAACGGACGTTCTGAACCTGACCGGCGGGGGCGTCACCATCAACCATGGCTGGGTCTACACCCCCACCTCTGGCGCGGTGGGGATCGAATCGGTGTTCGGCTCCAGCGGCGAGGATGCGGTCACGCTGCTCTTCACCAGCGCCGGGCGGGTATCGGCGGGAACGGGGGTCAACGGGGTGACCACCGTGTTCCAGGGGGTGGAGACCATCACCGGCACGCCGTACACGTCCGGGGGCACCGGGCCGGTGACGGAAGCGGTCCAGCTCGGCGGGCCGGCCGGCTCCACCGTCACCGTGCTCAACCCCTATATCATCTACGGCGGCACCGGCACCGACGCGGTGACCCTGGGCCGGACCACCGACGAGGGGCCGTCGTCGGTGTTGATGGCGGGGGTGGAGGTGGTGAACGCCCTGCCCAACGGGACGACCCTGATCCTGGGCAACGCCGGGAACACGGTGCAGGTGTCCGCCGGCCAGGCGGCCATCGCCGGCGGCACCGGCACCGATGTGGTCACCCTGGCCCACGACACCGGCCTGGCGGCGGAACAGGTGATGACGGTGTGGGGCATCGAAACCCTGTTCGGGTCCGCCGCGCGGGAAACCGTGGTGCTGGCCGCAGCCTCCACCCTGACCATCGGTGCCATCGACGCGCTGCAGGGCAGCACCGAAACCGACGTGGTGACGCTGGGCGGCATGGGCAGCACGCTGTTCACCAACCGGATGGAAACCCTGATCGGCGGCACCGGCACCGATGTGGTCACCCTGACGTCCATCGGCGACGAAAGCGGATCGGTCATCGCGGTCAGCGGTCTGGAAACCCTGTACGGCAGCGCCGGCTCCGATTCGGTGTCCCTGCGCGGTTCCTTCAGTTGGATGACGGTCTATGACGTCGAGGCGCTGTGGGGCGGTGCGGGCCTGGAATGGGTCGATCTGGCCGGTACCGGCTCCACCATCACCGTGTCGGGCGTGGATGTGCTGACCGGGGGCGTCAACACCGACGTGGTGACCCTGGACACCAACAGCACCCTGTTCTTCAGCGGTATCGAAACCCTGAGCGGCAGCGACAGCGACGATTCCGTGCGGCTGGGGGCGGGGACCGTCAGCTTCAACGGCCGGCTGGGGGCCGACACCCTGCACCTCGTCACCGGCAACGGCCGGGACGAGGTGTTGTACAACGGCTCGGAACAGGGGGGCGGCCTCGGCCAGTCGTATGGGTACGACACCATCAACGGCTTTGCCGGCGGCGAGGATCTGGTGGTGGTCTTCGGCGGGCTGTTCAACGGGCTGGACCGCGACCACAACGGGGTGATGGGCAAGCGGGCGGCCGACACCAACGGCATCACCCCCGGCGGGGGGATCGAGCTGTTCCACCTGGGCACCCCCATCGCCGCCCTGGCCGATGCGGAACTGGCCAGCGTGCGGCGGGCCATCGGCACAACCCAGGGCGGCAGCCAGGATCCGTTCCTGCTGCTGGCCACCGACGGCACCAACACCGGGCTGTATCAGGTCCAGGACAGCGGCGGCGACGGCAACATCACCGCCGCCGACGTGCGGCTGCTGGGGGTGTTCGCCAACACACTGCTGAACGGCAACGACCTGACGTTCCGGTCCTGAACCGGGTGGCATGCGCTGGGGGCTGTGCACGGATGCGCCGGCCCGGCATCACAAAAGCCCGCATCCGCAGGTGACGGCGGGCCGGCGCACCGCTATATAGTCGGCAGTCCTCCGCCGCGCGCCGGCCCTGTCGCGGTGGGACCGTTGCCCCGGAGCCGCCCGCCGCCATGACCCGCCATCCGACCCCTCATGCCCTGCGTCTCGGCGTGAACATCGACCATGTGGCGACCGTGCGCAACGCCCGCGGCGGCCAGCACCCCGACCCGGTGCGCGCCGCCCTGGCGGCACAGGCGGCGGGGGCCGACGGCATCACCGCCCATCTGCGCGAAGACCGCCGCCACATCCGCGACGCCGACATCGAACGGCTGATGGCGTCCATCGCCATTCCGCTCAATTTCGAAATGGCCGCCACGCCCGAGATGCTGGGCATCGCGCGGCAACACAAGCCGCATGCCGCCTGTCTGGTCCCGGAAAAGCGCACCGAGGTGACGACCGAGGGCGGGCTGGACGTCATCGGCGGGCGGGATCATCTGCAACGCTATATCGCCGAGCTGGGGGCGGCGGGCGTGCGGGTATCGCTGTTCATCGACCCGGAGCCGGCCCAGCTCGACGCCGCGCGCGCGCTGGGCGCCCCGGTGGTGGAACTGCACACCGGCGCCTATTGCGATGCACCCGAGGGAGCGGAGCGGGACCACGAGCTGGCCCGCATCCGGCGCGCCGCGGCCCATGCCGCCGCCATCGGGCTGGAATGCCACGCCGGCCACGGCCTGAGCTACGAGACCGTCGGCCCGGTGGCCGCCATCCCCACCATCGTCGAGTTGAACATCGGCCATTTCCTGATGGGCGAGGCGCTGTTCATCGGCCTGGACGCCGCCATCCGCCGGATGCGCGCGGCCATGGACGCGGCGCGCGAGGCGGTGCCGCCCTGGACGGGAGCCCCATGAGCGGCGCCGGCATGGCCCCCGCCGGCCTGATCCTCGGGATCGGCAACGACCTGACCGACATCCGCCGGGTGGAAAAGAGCCTGGAGCGGTTCGGCGAGCGCTTCATCGCCCGCGTCTTCACCGCGGTGGAGCGCGCCCGGTCCGAACGCCGCGCCCGCGGGCGGGCCGCCAGCTACGCCAAGCGCTTCGCCGCCAAGGAAGCCTGCGCCAAGGCGCTGGGCACCGGTTTTTCCCAGGGTGTGTTCCTGCGCGACATCGGTGTGGTCAACCGTCCCGGCGGCCAGCCGACGCTGCACCTGACCGGCGGGGCGCTGGCCCGGCTGGAGGCCATCACCCCCCCCGGCCACACCGCCCGCATCGACGTCAGCCTGACCGACGAATACCCGCTGGCCGAGGCGTTCGTGGTCATCAGTGCCGTCCCCCTTTCCCCGTGACCGTTTTCCAGCCCCCGACCGAAAGCCCATGGCCTTGATTGAAAACCAGAAGAAGGAAGACGGCGGTTTCGCCGAAACCCTGAAGACCGTGTTCTACGCGGTCATCATCGCGTTCGGCGTGCGCACTTTCGCCTTCGAGCCGTTCAACATTCCGTCCGGTTCGATGATCCCCACGCTGCTGGTCGGCGATTACCTGTTCGTCTCCAAATATTCTTATGGATACAGCCGCTATTCGGTCACGCTGGGGCTGCCGCTGTTCTCGGGGCGCATCATGGAAAAGGTGCCGGAGCGGGGCGACGTGGCGGTGTTCAAGCTGCCCAAGGACAACAAGACCGATTACATCAAGCGCGTCATCGGCCTGCCCGGCGACACCATCCAGATGACCGGCGGCATCCTGCACATCAACGGCCAGCCGGTCCCGCGCGAACGGATCGAGGATTTCGTCACCACCGACGCCAGCGGGCGCGAGCTGCGCACCACCCAGTACGTCGAGACCCTGCCCAACGGCCGCAAGCACCGGATTCTGGAGGAATCCGACATGGGGCCGCTGGACAACACCCCCGTGTACACCGTGCCGCCGGGGCACCTGTTCATGATGGGCGACAACCGCGACAACTCGCTGGACAGCCGGGTGCCGGGGATGGTCGGCTATGTGCCCATGGAAAATCTGGTGGGCCGGGCGGAATTCCTCTTCTTCTCGCTGGATAACGGCACATCCTTCTATGAGATCTGGCGCTGGCCGTTCGACCTGCGCCTGGGCCGGCTGTTCACCGGCGTGAAATGACCCGGACAATGCAGGCATCGCGTGAGGTCGAAGGGCACATCATGACCACGCCGGAAGCGGGCACGCTGGATGCCCTGGCCGATGCGCTGGGGCACCGTTTCGCCGACCCGGCGCTGCTGGCCGATGCGGTGACCCACCCCAGCCTGATGGGGCTGGAGCGGGCCGGGCGCACCCGGCAGCCGGGCGGGCCGGGGGCGGGGTACGAACGGCTGGAGTTCCTGGGCGACCGGGTGGTGGGGCTGCTGATCGCCGAATGGCTGCTGGAGCGGTTCCCCACCGAAAAGGAAGGGGCGCTGGCCAAGCGCCACGCGTCCCTGGTCCGCCGGGAAACGCTGGAGCAGGTGGCGTTGTCCATCGGGCTGGGCGGCCATCTGCGGCTGTCGCCGTCGGAAGCGGCGGGGGGCGGGCGCACCAACGCCACCATCCTGGCCGACGCGTGCGAAGCGGTGATCGGCGCGCTCTATCTCGACGGCGGCATGCCGGCGGCGTACCGGTTCGTGCGCGACCGCTGGGCCGGGCGCATCGACCGCTCCGCCGCCCCGCCCAGCGATCCCAAGACGATTTTGCAGGAATGGGCGCAGGGCAAGGGAAAGCCGCTGCCCTCCTATGCCCTGGTGGAATGCCGCGGCCCGGCTCATGCGCCGGAATTTCAGGTTACAGTGATGGTTGACGGTGTGGGGGCGGCGGACGGCGCCGGCTCCAGCAAACGCATTGCCGAGAAGAATGCCGCACGCGCGCTGCTGCGGCTGGTGGGAGTTGTGGTTGATGAGTGACGATTTCGAATCCCTGAACCCGGCGGGGGATGACGCGGATGCCGGGGACGGGGAGGGCGGTCAGACCCGCTGCGGCTTCGTGGCGCTGGTGGGCGCGCCCAACGCCGGCAAATCGACGCTGGTCAACACCATGATCGGCGCCAAGGTGTCCATCGTCAGCCCCAAGGTGCAGACCACCCGCTCGCGCGTGCTGGGCATCACCATCGAGGGCGACAGCCAGCTGCTGTTCGTGGACACCCCCGGCATCTTCACCCCCCGCCGCCGGCTGGACAAGGCCATGGTCGCCGCCGCCTGGCAGGGGGCGGAAGAGGCCGACATGATCGCGGTGCTGTATGACAGCAGCCGCCGCGGCATCGACGACGACACCCGCGGCATCATCGCCCGGCTGAAGGACAGCAAGCGTCCGGCCATCCTGATCCTCAACAAGATCGATCTGGTGAAGCGCGAAGTCCTGCTGGCGCTGACGCAGGAGCTGAACGCCGAGGGGGTGTTCACCGACACCTTCATGATCTCCGCCCAGACCGGCGACGGCGTGGGCCGGCTGCGCTCCTTCCTGGCCGCCCAGGTGGAAGAGGGGCCGTGGCTGTACCCCGAGGACCAGATTTCCGACATGCCCATGCGGCTGCTGGCGGCGGAAATCACGCGGGAGAAGCTGTTCCTTCAGCTTCACCAGGAACTGCCCTATGCCACCACCGTGGAAACGGAAGCGTGGGAGGAGTTCCAGGACGGGTCGGTGAAGATCAGCCAGGTCGTCTATGTCCAGCGCGAAAGCCAGAAGGCCATCGTTCTGGGCAAGGGCGGCCAGCGCATCAAGCAGATCGGCTCCTCCGCCCGCACCGAGCTTGAGGCGATGCTGGAACAGCGCGTCCACCTGATGCTGTTCGTCAAGGTGCGCGAAGGCTGGCTGGACGACCCCGAACGCTACCGGGTCTGGGGCCTGGATTACCAGAGCTGAGGAACGCCCATGCACGTCCCGCCCGCGTTCGCCGAGAACCGCCTGCCCGTGCTGTTCGACGCCATCCGCCGGGCGGGGCTGGCGACCCTGGTGACCATGGGCACGGAAGGGCTGGAGGCCACGCCGCTGCCCCTGCTGCTGGACGAGGCGGAGGGGGAGCGGGGCACGCTCTACGGCCACCTGTCCCGCGGCAACCCCCAATGGCGGCGTTTCGACTCGCGCGTGGAGGCGCTGGTGATGGTCCAAGGACCGGACGCCTATGTCACCCCGTCGTGGTACCCGACGAAGGCCGGGACGGGGAAGGTGGTGCCCACCTGGAACTACGTCGCCGTCCACGCCTATGGCCCGCTGGAGGTGTTCGAGGACGCCGGACGCCTGCACGGGGTGGTCGCCCGCCTGAGCGACCGGCACGAGGCGGGCCGCGCCGACCCCTGGGGCGTGGACGACGCCCCGGCGGACTTCATCGCCGCGCAACTGAAGGGCATCGTCGGCATCCGCATCCCCATCGCCCGCATCGAGGGCAAATGGAAGGCCAGCCAGAACCGCACCCCCGCCGACCGCGCCGGCGTGGCCGCCGGTCTGGCCGCGGAGGGGCAGGGGGCGATGGCGGCGCTGGTGCCCACCGATCCCTGATCCCCAATCTGGAAGGAGTTTCCCCCCGTGAAGAAAGTCAACCTGGCCGACGCCTTCGCCTCCTTCTCCGAACACTGGTCCCCCCGCATTGCCGGGGAGGTCAACGACAGCCATGTGAAGCTGGTCAAGCTGAAGGGCGAATTCGTCTGGCATCACCACGAGGCCGAGGACGAACTGTTCCTCGTAGTGTCGGGCCGGATGCTGATGCGCTTCCGCGGTCACGACGTGTGGGTCGAACCGGGCGAGTTCATCGTGGTGCCCCGCGGCGTCGAGCACATGCCGGTGGCACCGGAGGAATGCGCGGTGCTGCTGCTGGAGCCGAAGACCACGCTGAACACCGGCAATGTGACCAACGAACGCACGGTGGCTGATCCGGCGAGGCTGTAATCTGGCAGCCCTCTTTGCCGTAAAGGATCTTTTCATGGACCCCGTGCTTGCGTTCCTCGCTATTCTGGCGGCTCTGGCCATGGGGGCGGCCAGCCCCGGCCCCAGCTTCGTGCTGGTGGCCCGCACCGCGGTGGCCCGGTCGCGGGCGGACGGGGTGGCGGCGGCGGTGGGCATGGGGGCCGGCGGGGTGGTGTTCGCCGCCCTGGCGCTGGTGGGTCTCTATGCCCTGCTCAGCACCGTGGGGTGGCTGTATCTCGGGCTGAAGATCCTCGGCGGGGGCTATCTGCTGCTGCTGGCGTGGCGGCTGTGGCGCGGGGCCGGGGAGCCCATGGCCGTCCGCCTGGACGGGGCCGGGGAACCGCCGCGGTTCTGGCGCAGCCTGGGATTGGGGCTGGCGACCCAGATCAGCAACCCCAAGACCGCCCTGGTCTATGGCGGCATCTTCGCCGCGCTGCTGCCCGCCGAGCCGCCGGGGTGGATCGTGGCCGCGCTGCCGCCCGCCGTCTTCCTGATCGAGGCGGGGTGGTACACGCTGGTCGCCGTGGTGTTTTCCTCGGCGGGGCCGCGGGCCGCCTATCTGCGCGGGAAAGGCTGGTTCGACCGGGCCGCCGCCGCCGCGCTGGGCCTGCTGGGCGCACGGTTGATGCTTGCTGTGGATTGAACGTTATATATTTGTATAACTGTAGAATATTCCACGCTTTCCCGGCGTTCTCCTGTACATTGTTATCGCAATCTCCTATCCTCGGTTCCGTGAGAAGGCCGGGAGAGCGCCATGAACGTTGCAATCAATCCCCGAACCCCGCCCTTGCGGCACGATACCGGCATCGAAAACTATTTTTGCGGGCATGATGGGGTGGGTCTGAACCGGGATGGGGAGGATGGGGCCGCTTTTGCCCGTTTCAAGGGGCTGACGCTGCGCAGCGTCTTTCAGCCGATTCTCGACCCCCGCACCCATCAGCCCGTGGCGTTCGAGGCGCTGTTGCGCGCCACCGACGCCGACGGCAGCCCCCTGGCCCCCCCGGATGCCTTTGCCCGGCCGCAAGGGGCGGACATCGTGACCTTCGACCGGCTGTGCCGCACGGTCCACGCCCTGAACTTCGCCCGTCAGGCGCGGGCCGGCGACACGCTTTTCCTCAACGTGGACGCGCGCCACCTGCTCAGCGTCGGCGGCGGCCACG
Source organism: Azospirillum fermentarium (assembly GCF_025961205.1). Classification (NCBI taxonomy): domain Bacteria; kingdom Pseudomonadati; phylum Pseudomonadota; class Alphaproteobacteria; order Rhodospirillales; family Azospirillaceae; genus Azospirillum; species Azospirillum fermentarium. The sequence continues at coordinate 1,183,626 of NZ_JAOQNH010000002.1, read as the reverse complement.
GGGCGGCGTTCGAAGCGCTGCTGGCCCAGTGCGGTCTGTCGCCCAGCCGGGTGGTTCTGGAGATTCTGGAATCGGGCATCGACGATCTGGGCCATCTGGCTGTGGCGGTGGAGGCGTACCAGCGCCGCGGCTACCGCATCGCGTTGGACGATTTCGGCTGCCGCCATTCCAATTTCGACCGGCTGTGGCACCTGACGCCGGACATCGTGAAGCTGGACCGCAGCCTGATCGAGCAGGCCACCCACAACCGCCGCGCCCGCCTGATCCTGCCGCGGCTGGTGGAGATCATCCACTCGCTGGGCGCCCAGGCGGTGTGCGAGGGAATCGAGACCGCCGACCAGCACCAGCTTGCCGCCGATGCCGGGGCCGATCTGGTGCAGGGGTATCACTACGCCCGACCGGCCCCAGTGTTGCGGGATACCCCCCTCGCCCCTCCGGGGAGAGGGGCGCGCGAAGCGCGGGGGTGAGGGTCGGATGTCGCGCCGGTAGGCCCAACATCCGTTGCGAAGCAACGCCAAATCCTGATTTCGAGAGCCTTACGGCTTGATTTTCGGGCTGACGCGCGAAAATCATCCTTCACCCCGGCCCTCTCCCCGCAGGGGAGAGGGGGGATAGGGGTGGATTCGGAGTGGCTGGGCTCACATCCCCGGATAGTTCGGCCCCCCGCCGCCTTCCGGCACAACCCAGTTGATGTTCTGGGTCGGATCCTTGATGTCGCAGGTCTTGCAGTGCACGCAGTTTTGCGCGTTGATCTGCAGGCGTGGGTTGGTGTTGTCCTCGTTGCGCACGATCTCGTACACGCCCGCCGGGCAGTAGCGGGTTTCCGGCGCGTCGTAGAGGGCGAGGTTGACCCGGATCGGGGTCTCGGCGTCCTTCAGCGTCAGATGCGCCGGCTGGTCTTCCTCGTGGTTGGTGTTGGACAGGAACACCGAGGACAGGCGGTCGAAGCTGACCTTGCCGTCCGGCTTGGGGTAAGCGATCTTCGGCGCCTCGCTGGCCTTCTTCAGCGTGGCGTTGTCGGCGTGCTTGTGGTGGAAGGTCCACGGCGCACGGCCCTTGAGGATGTAGGTGTCCAGCGCGCCATAGGCCAGCGCCGGGAACAGCCCCCAGCGGAACGCCGGGCGGATGTTGCGCACGGTGTAGAGTTCATCCCACACCCAGCTCGCCCGCAGACGCTCGGGGTATTCGGTGGCTTCCGGCCCGGCATTCCCCTTGGTCAGATGCTCGAACACCGCTTCGGCCGCCACCATGCCCGACTTCATGGCGGTGTGGTTGCCCTTGATCTTCGGCACGTTGAGGAAACCGGCGGTGTCGCCCACCAGCACGCCGCCGGGGAAGGTCAGCTTCGGAATCGACTGGAACCCGCCTTCCGACAGGGCGCGCGCGCCATAGGCGATGCGCCGCCCGCCCTCGAACGTCGGGCGGATCGCCGGGTGGGTCTTGTAGCGCTGGAATTCCTCGAACGGCGACAGGTGCGGGTTCTCGTAATCGAGACCGACCACGAAGCCCACCGACACCAGATTGTTGTCCAGGTGGTAGAGGAACGAACCGCCGTAGGTCTTGGGGTCCAGCGGCCAGCCGATGGTGTGCTCGATCAGGCCGGGGCGCGACTTGGCCGGGTCGATCTCCCACAACTCCTTGATGCCGATGCCGTAGGTCTGCGGGTCCACGCCGTCGCGCAAGGCGAAGCGCGCCATCAGCGTCTTGGTCAGCGACCCGCGGCAGCCCTCGGCGAAGATGGTCTGACGGGCGTGCAGTTCCACGCCGGGGGTGTAGTTGCCGGTGGGCTGGCCGTCCTTGCCGATGCCCATGTCGCCGGTGGCGACACCCTTCACCGCACCGGAGTCGTCGTACAGCACCTCCGCCGCGGCGAAGCCGGCATAGATTTCCACGCCCAGCGCTTCCGCCTGCTCACCCAGCCAGCGGCCCAGGTTGCCCAGGCTGATGATGTAGTTCCCCTCGTTGTGCATGGTGGGGGGCACCATGGGGAACGCGAAGGACTTGGTTTCGGTCAGGAAGAGGAAGCGGTCTTCCTTGGCCCTGGTGTGGAGGGGCGCACCCTTTTCCTGCCAGTCGGGGATCAGTTCCTGGAGCGCGTGCGGCTCGAACACCGCGCCGGACAGCAGGTGGGCACCGATTTCCGATCCTTTTTCGATGAGGCAGACGTTAAGATCGCTCCCGGCCTCGTTGGCAAGCTGCTTCAGCCGGATGGCGGCGGACAGACCCGACGGGCCGCCGCCGACGATCACAACGTCATATTCCATCACCTCGCGCGGTTCGCGCTCCATGGCCCCAACCTCCCAGTCCGAGAAAGCGCCCCCGTTGGCGGGGGTGCGGTGGCGAGCATACGCTCCCGAATGTTCCGACCCTCCATGTATGACCATAAGATTGGTGCTAAGGTCAAATCATGAGTGACACATGCGACATACTCGCGGCCCTGCGCTGGCATGTTGAGGTCGGATGCGATGAATCCATTGGGGAAATTCCCCTGGACTGGACCACCATCGCCGCCCGTCCCGCCCCGACTCCGGCCCCGGCATCCGCCCCCCGGCCCCCTGCCAGGGGTGACGTGCACGCGAATCGGATGACGTATGCGTCAACAGCGCTGCCGATTCCCGCCGCCTCACCCCTGGGTGCTTCCTTGGGCCCCCCCCTTGGCGCCAGCGAGGCCGGGGCGTCCGCCCGCGCCCGTGCGGGAGAGGCCAGGACCCTGGCCGCGCTGGAAGCGGCGGTGCGCGCCTTCGACGGGTGTCCGCTGAAATTCACCGCCACCAACACCGTCTTCGCCGACGGCAACCCCGAGGCGCGGGTGATGCTGGTGGGTGAGGCGCCGGGGGAGGACGAGGATCGCCAGGGCCGCCCCTTCGTCGGGGTCAGCGGGCGGCTGCTCGACCGCATGCTGGCGGCCATCGGGCTGGACCGCACGAACGTCTACATCACCAACATCCTGCCCTGGCGCCCCCCCGGCAACCGCAGCCCGACCCAGGCGGAAATCGCCGCCTGCATGCCCTTCATGGAACGGCATGTGGACCTGATCGCACCGGCCGTGCTGGTCCCGCTGGGCGGCACGGCGGCCAAGGCGCTGCTGAACCGGGCGGAGGGAATCACCCGGCTGCGCGGGCGCTGGTTCGAGTATCCCGCCGGCACGCCGGTGCCGGTGCTGCCCATGCTGCACCCGGCGTATCTGCTGCGGAATCCCGTGTCCAAGCGCGAGGCGTGGCGGGACATGCTGACCCTGCGTCAGAGGCTTGCCCTTTCGTCGTAAGGCGAAAATCCGGGGGTGCCTAACCCCTTGCCGCTGTTCTTGTCACGGCGATTTTATACGTGCACGAACAAAACCAGGGCTTGCGGTTCCTCGGATGCTTCCATAAATCATGTCAAATGCTAAGGACTTGGTGCAGCGCGATACGCCCCCGGATAGGGGGTCCGCGCACAGACATCCTTAGGGCGGCATGCGCCGCGGCCCTGGCGGCCGCGGTCTTGGGAGCATCCGGCACGGGCCGGGCCGCCCTGATCATTCGTGGACCGGACGCGGCTGTTCCCGCCGCCGAAGCGGGGTCTGCGGACGGGGATCCGATCCCCGCCGCCCTTGCCCCTGCCGTTCCCGCTCCCGTTTCCATTCCCGTGCTGGCGGGGCTTCCCTCCACCCTTCTGCTGGCCGCCGACGACCCGGCCGCCGCGCGGGCGCAGATGCCGGCGGAGGATGCGGCGCGCTACCGCCGCATCTTCGAGCTTCAGGCCGCCGGTGACCTGGACGGGGCCGATGCGGAGATCCGCCGGCTCCGCGACCGCCGGCTGATGGGCCATGTGGAACGCCAGCGGCTGCTGCTGCCGGGGCGCAAGGCAACATACGACGAGTTGGCCGGGTGGCTGGCCCGCTACGCCGACCACGCCGGCGCCGAGCGCATCCACACCCTGGCCGTCCGCCGCCAGCCCGCCGGGCAGAAGGCGCCGCGCAGCCCGGTGGAGGCCGACCGGCTGCAAGGCTCGCTGGAACGGCTGGCCGGCGCCCGTCCCCGCACGGCGGACGAGGACGACGAGGATTCGCAGGCGGTGTCGCCGTCCAGCCGGTCGGGCCGCGGCCGCGGCGGCGTGGCGGTCACCGGGCGCATCGCCGACCTGATCGCCGCCGGCAAGCCCGCGGCGGCGCTGGCGCTGCTGAACGACGCCCAGTACAGCCGTCACCTGGAAGCCGCCCAGTACGACGCCGCCCGCGCCCGCATCGCCGCCGCCCTCTATTATGCCGGTGACGTGCGCACCGCCCAATCCCTGGCCACCGCCAGCGCCGAACGGTCGGGCGACCGGGTGCCGCTGGCCCATTGGGTCGCCGGGCTGACCGCGTGGCGGCTGAAACAGACCGAACGGGCCGACGCCCATTTCACCGCCATGGTCAAGGCCGGGCCGTCGTCGCCGTGGCAGATGGCCGCCGCCGCCTTCTGGGCCGCGCGGATGGAAGTGCGGCTGGGCCGCAAGGCGGAGGCGCGCGGGTATCTGCAACTGGCCGCCCGCTACCCCCATACCTTTTACGGCATGCTGGCGGGGCGGTCGCTGGGGGTGATGAACCCGCTGCACTGGGACATGCCGGACCTGACCGGGCGCCATCTGGCGGCGCTGGCCGCCAACCCGGCGGGCGCGCGGGCCATCGGGCTGCTGCAGGCGGGCCGCAAGGACATGGCGGAGCGGGAGTTGCGCCGCGTCCATCCCCGCGGCGACCGGCTGGTGGCCGAGGCCATGCTGCTGCTGGGCGACCGCGCCGGGCTGCCGGGGCTGGCGCTGCAGGTGGGCAACGCGGTGTCGGCGCCCGACGGCGCGCCCTATGACGCCGCCCTGTTCCCGCTGCCCTATTGGACGCCGCGCAACGGCTTCAGCCTGGACCGGGCCCTGGTGTTCGGGGTGATGCGGCAGGAATCCCGCTTCGACCGGACCATGGTCAGCCCGGCGGGGGCGCTGGGGCTGATGCAGATCATGCCCGCCACCGCCCAGCACGTGCGCGAACGCCACGACGACATCGAGGGGGAGGACACCGAGCGGTCCGCCCTGTTCGACACCGCCATCAACATGGAACTGGGCCAGCGCTATCTGGCCGAACTGCTGGCGATGCCGGAGGTGGGGAACAACCTGATCCATCTGGCCGCCGCCTACAACGCCGGCCCCGGCAACGCGCTGCGCTGGCGCCGCGACACGCTGGCCGGCATCGGCGACCCGCTGCTGTACATGGAAAGCATCCCCTTCGCCGAGACGCGGGATTACGTGCAGAAGGTGCTGGCGAACTATTGGGCCTACCGCATGCGGCTGGGCCAGGGGCTGGACTCGCTGGACGCCGTTGCGGCGGGCCGCTGGCCGGTCTATATGCCCCAGGACGCCCACCCCACACAGGTGGCGCAGACGCCGGACAACTGACCGTTTCCACCCCACGCGCGGACGCCATGCCCAAGATCGACGACACCCGCCCGTTCCTGGCGGTGAACATCGCCATCCTGACCGTTTCCGACACGCGGCAGGCGCAGGACGACCGCTCCGGCACCGCGCTGGCCGAACGGCTGACCGCCGCCGGCCACCGGCTGGCCGCCCGCACCATCGTGCGCGACGACGTGGCCGCCATCCGCGCGCAGGTGCAGGCGTGGATCGCCGATCCCGAGATCGACGTGGTGCTGACCACCGGCGGTACCGGCGTCACCGGGCGCGACGTCACGCCGGAAGCGGTGGAAGCCCTGTTCGAAAAGACCATCCCCGGCTTCGGCGAGCTGTTCCGCTGGCTGAGCTACGCCAAGGTCGGCACCTCCACCATCCAGAGCCGGGCGACGGCGGGTGTGGCCAACGGCACCTATGTCTTCGCCCTGCCGGGCTCGCCCAGCGCCTGCCGCGATGCGTGGGACGACATTCTGGTGTTCCAGTTGGACAACCGCCACCGCCCCTGCAATCTGGTGGAGTTGATGCCCCGGCTGAAGGAGCACCAGCGCTGAGCGCGCCCGTTCCGCTCGACACCCTGCTGCCGGCCCTGGACTCCGCCCTGTCCGCCGCCGGGCTGGGGGGGACGGTGCTGGAGCCGATGGCGCTGAAGGGTGTGGCCCACGACCATGTGCGGTTGGGGGACCGCGGGCTGGTGGCCCGGCTGCCGCGGTGGAGCCAGCAGGGGCTGGACCCCGCCGCCAACCTTGCCTATCAGGCCGAAGCCTTTCGCCGCGCCGCCCCCTGCGGCCACACCCCCCATCTGGTGGCCGTGCTGCCGCCGGACCCGGATTCGCTCCCCATGGGCGGTCTCGTGGTGACGGAGATCCATGGGCGCCCCCCGCGCCTGCCGGATGACATGGGTGCCATCGCCCGCGCGCTGGCGGCGCTGCACGCCCTGCCGCTGCCGCCCGCCGCATTGCGCCCGCCGCTGCTGGACCCCGCCGACCCCGCCGCCGCCCTGCTGGAGCAGGTGGAGCGGCAGGCCGCGGCGTTCGACGCCGCCGGCCTGGACCCGGCGGCCCGCCGCCTGCTGGACGAGGAGCTGGACGCCGCCCGCCGCCGCCGCCCGGACGCGCCCGTGCCGGTGGCGCTGTGCGGGGCCGATACCCATCCCGGCAATTTCCTGATCGACGATGCGGGAAGGGCGTGGTTCACCGATCTGGAAAAGGCCCATTACAGCCTGCCCGCCATCGATCTGGCCCACGCCAGCCTGCCCACATCCACCCGCTGGGCGCCGGAGGTGGACGCGGAACTGTCGGGGGCCGCGGTGGAGTCCTTTCTCGCGGACTGGGCGGCGGCGGTACCGGCGGATCTGGCTCGGGCGGTGGCGCCGTGGCGGGTGCCCATGCGGCGGCTGACGTGGCTGCGCACCATGACCTGGATGGCCCGGTGGCGGGTGGACGGCGCCCGGCTGTCGGCGGGAATGCCCGAAAAATTGCGCACCCACCTGGATGCGCGGGTGGTGGATATTTTCCGTCCCGCCGTGATCGAGCGCGTGCGGGGGGAGTGGCACTTGAACGGGTAGGGTTTCGGCCTTACCGTTGGTGCGTTCTGCATTTTGCTGTCACGGGTGTGGGGTATCGGCGATGGGCTTTCCCTGGAACCGGCGCGGATTTTGGGTTTTGGCGGTGTGCGCCGGCGCGGCGCTGGCCCCGCTGCCGGCATCGGCGCTGGCGGAGGCGGAGAACGCATCCCCCGCCGGCAGCTATCTGGCCGGACGCTTCGCCCAGCAGCACGACGATTGGGGGGCCGCCGCCGCCTATATGGGCCGGGCGCTGGCCGCCGATCCGGGCGATCTGGGTTTGTTGCGCCGCACCTATGTGCTGGCCTTGAGCGAAGGGCGGCTGGGCGAGGCGCTGGTGCTGGCCCGCCGGCTCCAGGGCACCGACGGCGACCCGCAACTGAGTTCGCTGCTGCTGCTGGCCGACGCCGTGAAGGGCGGGCGGCTGGACGAGGCGGGCACCCTGGCCGCGGCGCTGCCGACTCAGGGGCTGGGCAAGTACGTGGTCCCGCTGGCCCGCGCGTGGCTGTCGGTGGCCCAGGGCAAGACCGACGCCGCCCTTCAGACCCTGGCCCCGCTGGAGAAGGAGGCGGGGTTCGCCGCCCTCTACCACCTGCATTCCGGGCTGATCCTCGACCTTGCCGGGCGGCGGGATCTGGCGGAGGCGCGCTACACCGCCGTCACCGCCGCCCAGGCGCCGCTGCGGGTGGTGCAGGTGGTGGGCAGCTTCTATGAACGCACGGGCCGCCCCGACAAGGCGCGCGCGCTGTACGAGGCGTTCCTCGATGCCTCCGACAGCCTGATGATCGAACCGGCCCTGAGGGCGCTGGACGCCGGAAAGACCTCCCCCCCGCCGGTCGCCAACGCGGTGGACGGGCTGGCCGAGGCGCTGTTCGACCTGGGCAGCGCCCTGCACCACGAGGGGGCGGAGGAAACCGCGCTGCTGTTCGGGCGAATCGCCCTGCATCTGCAGCCCGGCATGTCCCTGGCGCGGCTGATGGTGGCCGACGTGCTGGACGGGCGCGAACGGGCCGGCGCGGCCCTGGCCGATTATCAGGCGCTGGCCGCCGATCCGGCGCTGGGCTGGGTGGCGCGGCTGCGCGCCGCCGACGCCCTGGCCCGCATGGAGCGCACCGACGAGGCCATCGCCCAGCTTCAGACCCTGACCGCCGAGCGCCCCGACCGGGTGGAGGCGGTGATCCGGCTGGCCGACCTGCACCGCTCCAAGAAGAACTGGCAGGAGGCGGCGGACACCTACACCCGTGCGCTCGACCGCATCGGGGAGCCGGAACAGCGCCACTGGGCGCTCTATTACGCCCGCGCCCTGGCGTGGGACGGACTGAAACGCTGGCCGGAGACCGAAACCGACTTGAAAAAGGCCATGGCGCTGCAGCCCGAAGAGCCGTACCTGCTGAACTACCTGGGCTATTCCTGGATCGACCGGGGCGTCAACCTGGACGAGGCCAAGGCCATGGTCGCCCGCGCGGTCGAGCTGCGGCCCAAGGACGGGTACATCATGGACAGCCTGGGCTGGGCGCTCTACCGCCTGGGCGATTACGAGGGCGCCGTCGCCAGACTGGAAAAGGCGGTGGAGCTGAAGCCGGTGGATCCCACCATCAACGACCATCTGGGCGACGCCTATTGGCGGGTGGGCCGGCGGATCGAGGCCCGGTTCCAGTGGCAGCGCGCGCTGCGCACCGCCGAGGACGAACCCTCCAAGCAGGCCATCGCCGAAAAGCTGGACCGCGGCCTGCCCGAACAGAAGGCGGCGGAGGTCAAGACCGAGGCATCCAAGGACAAGACCCCCAAGGACAAGATGCCATGAGCCGCCCGCGCATCACCGAACAGGCCCCGGCCAAGCTGAACCTGTACCTGCATGTGCTGGGCCGCCGCCCCGACGGGTTCCACGCGCTGGACAGTCTGGTGGTCTTCGCCGACGTGGGCGACCGGGTGACGGTGCTGGATACCCCGGCCCCGCCGCCGCTGCGCGGGGTGGAGCGCACGCCGCCGGTGCCGCGCCTGTCCCTGTCCGGCCCCTTCGCCCGCACGCTGATGGCCGAAGATCCCGCCGGCAATCTGGTCAACCGCGCGGCTTACGCCCTGGCCGGGGCGCTGGAACGGCCGCCGTCGGTGATGCTGCTGCTGGACAAGCACCTGCCCGTGGCCTCGGGCATCGGCGGCGGATCGGCGGATGCGGCGGCCACGCTGGTGGCGCTGGCCCGGCTGTGGGGGGTGGAGGCGGACGCGGATCTGCTCTACCGCCTGGGGGTGTCGCTGGGGGCCGACGTGCCCGCCTGCATCGCCGGGCGCCCGCTGTTCCTGGGCGGCCTGGGCGAACAGCTCGACCCGGCGCCGGCCTTGCCGGAAACCCACGCGGTGCTGGTCAACCCCGGCGTGCCGGTGTCCACGCCCGCCGTGTTCAAGGCGCGCAGCGGTCCGTTTTCGCCCCTGGCACGCTTCGCGGAAAGCCCGGCGGACGCGCGGGCGCTGGCGGCCCTGCTGGCCGAACGGCGCAACGACCTGACCGGACCGGCCCTGACCATCGCCCCGGTGATCGCGGACGTGCTGGCGGCGCTGGAGGGGACGGACGGCTGCCTGCTGGCCCGCCTGTCCGGCAGCGGCGCCACCGGCTTCGGCCTTTATGCCGCGGCGGAGGAGGCCCGCCGCGCGGCGGACGCCATCCAGGCGGCGCAGCCCTCGTGGTGGGTGCGGGCCGCCCGTCTGCTTCCCCCGCCCGACCAGCCGCGCCCGCTGCCCATCGGCCTGCTGACGCCTGAGGACGGCGGCCCGCTGGCCCCGCGTCCCCCGATTCCCTTCCCCGACACCGGCGGGTGGGGCGTGGGCTGATGCGGATCCCGATTCCCCTGCGGCGGTGAATGCTCTAGGGTCCGGCGGTTCCCCACCGGCCATCCTGCGGCGTTCACCATGACCCAAGCCCCGTACGAAACCTATCCCGGCACCGTCTATCTGGCGGCGGACGGCTATGTGGACGATCTCGTCGCCGACCTGCGCCTGTCGGGCGACGGCACGGTGGGGGAGGTGGAAGGGCGGCTGGTCTTCGCGCCCGGCCCGGCCCGGCCCGTGGTGTGGGCCCAGAACGTCTGGTACGACCCGCTGCTGATCCCGTTCACCTCCATCAAGGACGCGGCGCGCGCCCTGCGGGGGATTCAGCGGAACTGGGCCTTGTGGTCCATCCGCAACCACCGCCGCGCCAACCTCATTCAGGAAAACCTGCCGCACGTGTCGGCCAAGCCGCTGACCTTCCCGGCACCGGTGCCCACCGCACCGCTGGGATCGTGGACGCTGCTGGACGAAAACACCCTGCTGGCCGCCCCCCGCTGCTCCAGCCCCTTCCGCCATGGGGAGGTGGCGTTCGTCGAGGACAAGGCCACCCCGCCCAACCGCGCCTATCTGAAACTGTGGGAGGCGCTGACCCGCCTGGGCCGCCGTCCGGCACCGGGGGACCGCTGCATGGATCTGGGGGCCTGTCCCGGCGGGTGGACGTGGGTGCTGCACGAATGCGGCGCCTCGGTCATCGCGGTGGACAAGGCGCCGCTGGACCCGGCCATCGCCGCCTTGCCGCGGGTGGAATACCGCCAGGACAGCGCCTTCGCCATCCGCCCCGATCAGGTGGGGCCGCTGGACTGGCTGACCTGCGACGTCATCTGTTACCCCGACCGCCTGCTGCGGCTGGTGGAGACGTGGCACGGCAGCGGGCTGGTGAAGAATTTCGTCTGCACCATCAAGTTTCAGGGCAGCACCGATTTCGACGCGGTGCACCGGTTGCTGTCCATTCCCGGCGGGCAGGTGGTCCATCTGTCGTGCAACAAGCACGAGTTGACGTGGCTGTGGCCGGCACCGTGATCCGGTAATGCGGCAATCCACCACGGTGGGCGGGGTCTTTTTCCATGGCCGCGGTGCGGGCGAAGGTCTAGCTTAGAGGTGTTCCAAAAAGACGGGCTGCGCCGTCAACAACCGGGGCTGAAACGAACAAGCGCCCCCTTCACACACCGGTGCGGCCCGCGCTATCAGGAGGCACCCGATGAAATTCCCTGTTTCCGCGGCGTTGACGGCGGCTCTTGTGCTGTCCGGCGTCATGGCCGGTACTGCCCACGCCCAGGCCGACCTGCGTGACAAGGCCAAACAGAATTTTCAGGTTATTCCGTCCATTCTTCCGGCGGTGAAGAACAACGCCGTCACGCGGGAAAAGGTCGAACTGGGCCAGATGCTCTTTTTCGATCCCCGCCTGTCGGGCAGCCAGTTCATCAGCTGCAACTCGTGCCACAACCTGGGCATGGGCGGCGACGACAACGTGCCCACCTCCATCGGTCACGGCTGGCAGAAGGGGCCGCGCAACGCCCCCACCGTGCTGAACGCCGTGCTGAACGTCGCCCAGTTCTGGGACGGCCGTGCCGACGACCTGAAGGCCCAGGCCAAGGGGCCGATCCAGGCCAGCGTGGAGATGAACAACACCCCCGCCCGCGTGGTGGAGGTGCTGAAGAGCATTCCCGAATATGTCACCCGCTTCAAGACCGCCTTCCCCAACGAGGCGGATCCGGTAACCTTCGACAACGTGGCCATGGCCATCGAAGCGTTCGAGGCCACGCTGGTCACCCCCGCCGCCCCGCTCGACCAGTTCATCGAAGGCAACGACAACGCGCTCAGCGCCGATCAGAAGACCGGTCTGTCGCTGTTCATCGACAAGGGCTGTGCCGCCTGTCACAACGGGGTGAACATCGGCGGCAACGGCTATTACCCGTTCGGCGTGGTGGAAAAGCCCGGTGCGGAGATCCTGCCCAAGGAGGACAAGGGCCGGTTTGCCGTCACCAAGACCGCGGATGACGAATACGTCTTCCGTGCCCCGCCGCTGCGCAACATCGCGCTGACCGCGCCCTATTTCCACACCGGCAAGGTGTGGGATCTGGAACAGGCGGTCGCCATCATGGGCGCCAGCCAGTTGGGCGAGCAGTTGAAGCCCGACGAAGTGAAGGCCATCACCGCCTTCCTGCACGGCCTGACCGGGCGCCAGCCGCAGATCACCTACCCGATCCTGCCGGTCAGCACCGCCAGCACGCCGAAGCCGGAGTGAGGAGGACGGCCCGCCCCCCGTTAAAGGGGGCGGGCCGGTTTTTTACTTCACCAGATGCTCGTACCGCGCATCGGTCAGGGTCTTCAGGAAGGCCACCAGGGCGCGGATGCGGCGGGTGTCGAGCGCCGGGCCGGTTTCCAGCTCCTTCAGCGCAATGTTCTTCGCCACCTCGGGCTTGCCCCACGGCTTGCCGGTCTCGGGGTTGATCTGCGCCGCTTCGGTGGGGTTGTTGTATTTGTTGTAGAAGCGGATGACGGTTTCCAGATCCTTGAACACCCCGTTGTGCATGTAGGGGCCGGTGACGGCCACATTGCGCAGGGTGGGGGTCTTGAACCGGCCCTCGTGGGCCGCACCCTTGGCGGCGGGATTCTCGGCCAGACCGCGGTCGATGGCTTTCTTGCCCTTGCCGTTGGCCGCGCGCAGGTCCGCGTTCACCGGCACGCCGATGTTGAAATACTGATAGTTGGTGAAGGTCTCCCCCGCCGACGCCGGCATGGCGTTCAGCTTGTGGCAGACGTTGCAGTTGGTGAACTGGGTGGAGAAGAACAGGGTCATGCCCAGATCCTCCTCCGGCGTCATCTTGTACTCGCCGCGCAGGTAGCGGTCGTATTTGGAATCGAAGGGCGCGAACAGGTCGGTGCTCTCGAACCGGGCGATGCTGTCGCTCATGGCGTCATAGGCCCGGTTGGCGTCGTCCAGCACGCCGTCGCCGTAAAAGGCGGCGAAGGCGCGGACGTAGCTGGGATTCTCCCGCAGCCGGTCGCGCACCGCCGCTTTCGACGGCATCGCCATCTCGCCGGGGTTCAGCGGCGGCCCGCCGGCCTGATCCTTGAGCGTGGAAGCCCGCCCGTCGTGGAACTGCCCGCCCACCGGGATGCGGCCCGGACCGATGGCGAACGGCGGGCTGAAGCGGGCGTAGGACGCGGTGGGGGCGTTGCGGTCGCCCAGGGATTTGCCGTCGGCCCCCAGCGACGCCGCCGCCCCGCTGGGATCGGCAAAGCCGGTGTCGGGGTTGTGGCAGGTGGCGCACGACTGGGTGCGGGTCTGCGACAGGTTGGTGTCGAAGAACAGCGCGCGGCCCAGGTCTTCGCGGCTGGCGATGGCGGCGTCCTCGGCCACGGCGGCGGTGGACAGCAGCCCGGCGGTCATTCCCAGGACGGCGGACAGCAGGAGGGTGCCGGTCCGGCGGGGGTGGGGCAGGGTGGGCATGGGCGGCGCTCCGGCATGAAACAAGTGATTATCAGTCGCATGAACCTGCCCGAAAAACCACTGCGGCGCCTTGACACGGATCAAACGGGGTGCCCCGAAAGGCCGGGCTGACGTTTTGGCGCTCCTGTTACGGCGTAACGGGCATGGACAAGCGGGGTGCGGGTTCTTAAAGTCAGACACGCCTCCGCCCGCCTCGACGGCGGTGCCGGCCCGCTTTTCCCGTCCTCGATCGTTGCCGAAGAGTCGAACCATGCGGCTGTCCGCCTTCTTCCTGCCCACCCTGAAGGAAACCCCGACCGAGGCGCAGATCGTCTCGCACCGGCTGATGCTGCGCGCCGGCATGATCCGCCAGACCAGCGCCGGCATCTATGCCTGGCTGCCGCTGGGCCTGCGGGTGCTGAAGAAGATCGAACAGATCGTGCGGGAGGAACAGAACCGCGCCGGCGCCCAGGAACTGCTGATGCCGACCATCCAGTCGGCGGACCTGTGGCGCGAATCCGGCCGTTACGACGATTACGGCAAGGAGATGCTGCGCATCACCGACCGGCACGACCGCGAAATGCTGTTCGGCCCCACGAACGAGGAGATGATCACCGACATCTTCCGCGGTTTCGTGCGCAGCTACCGCCAGCTCCCGCTGAACCTCTACCACATCCAGTGGAAGTTCCGTGACGAGATCCGCCCCCGCTTCGGCGTGATGCGCGGGCGCGAATTCCTGATGAAGGACGCCTATTCCTTCGACATCGACGGCGACAGCGCCCGCCGGTCGTATCAGGCCATGTTCCTGGCGTACCTGCGCACCTTCGCCCGCATGGGGCTGAAGGCGATCCCCATGCGCGCCGACACCGGCCCCATCGGCGGCGACCTGTCGCACGAATTCATCATCCTGGCGGAAACCGGCGAAAGCGGCGTGTTCTGCCAGAAGGAATGGCTGGATCTCGACGTGCTGGCCGACGCGCCGGACTACACCGACGATCTCAAGCCCTTCTTCGAAAAGGCCACCGGCATCTATGCCGCCACCGACGAGAAGCACGACGCGGCCACCTGCCCGATCCCGGCGGACGAGCTGGTGTCGGCCCGCGGGATCGAGGTGGGCCACATCTTCTATTTCGGCACCAAATATTCCAAGCCGATGAACGCCACCGTCGCCGGTCCCGACGGCGAACAGGTTCCGGTGGAGATGGGGTCGTACGGCATCGGGGTGTCGCGCCTGATGGGCGCCATCATCGAGGCCAGCCACGACGACAGCGGCATCATCTGGCCGGATTCCGTGGCCCCGTTCACCGTCGGCCTGATCAACCTGAAGCCCGGCGATGCCGACAGCGACCGCGTGAGCGCCGAGCTTTATGAAAAGCTGCAGGCGGCGGGCGTGGACGTGCTGTACGACGACCGCGACGAACGCCCCGGCGTGAAGTTCGCCGACATGGACCTGATCGGCGTGCCGTGGCATCTGGTGGTCGGCCCCCGCGGCATCAAGAACGGCGTGGTGGAACTGAAGCGCCGCGCCACCGGCGTGCGCGAGGAACTTCCCGCCGACGCCGCGCTGGCCAAGCTGACGGCGTAAGGCACAAGGCGGCACAGCAGGAGCGTACGGGCCATCATGATGTTCAGCCCCCTGGAACGTCTCATCGCCATGCGCTACCTGCGCGCCCGCCGGCAGGAGGGATTCATCTCGGTCATTGCCGGCTTCTCCTTCCTGGGCATAGCGCTCGGGGTGGCGACGCTGATCGTGGTGATGGCGGTGATGAACGGCTTCCGCGGCGAACTGATGGGCCGGGTGCTGGGGCTGAACGGCCATCTGACCGTCAAGGCGGTGGACGGCGGCCCGCTCCCGGCCTTCGACCCGCTGGCCGACGAACTGCGCCGGCTGCCCGGCGTGATCACCGTCATGCCGCTGGTGGAGGGGCAGGCGCTGGTCTCGGCCCGTGGTGCGGCCCTGGGTGCCCAGATCCGCGGCGTGCGGGCCGAGGATTTCCGCAACCGGCCCTCCCTTGCCAACCGCATCGTGCGCGGCAGCGCCGGCGGGTTCGGCGACGACCGGCTGGCGGTGGGCTACCGCATGGCCCAGCGGCTGGCCATCGGCTACGGCGGCGAGGATGTGCTGACGCTGACCGTGCCGCAGACCGACGTGAAGGCGTTCGGCACCGCCCCCCGGGCGCGGGCCTTTCCCGTCGCCGCCGTGTTCGACGTGAACATGGCCGAGGTGGACAATTCCACCATCTTCATGCCGCTGGAGGCCGCCCAGTCCTTCTTCGGGCTGGCCGAGGGGCAGGCCACGGCGCTGGAACTCTTCGTGCTCGATCCCATGGCCATGGATCAGGTCCGGGCGGCGGTGGAAAAGACCGTGGGGGCCCGTGGCCGCGTGCTGGGCTGGCAGCAGGTCAACAGCAGCCTGTTCACCGCGCTGCAGGTCGAGCGCACGGTGATGTTCATCATCCTGACGCTGATCATCCTGGTCGCCGCCTTCAACATCATCTCGTCGCTGATGATGCTGGTGAAGGAAAAGGGGCGCGACGTCGCCATCCTGCGCACCATGGGGGCGTCACGGGGCATGGTGATGCGCATCTTCCTGTTGTCCGGCGCCTCGGTCGGGGTGGTGGGCACGCTGGCGGGGTTCGTGCTGGGGGTGGTGCTGGCCGGCAACATGGACGGCATCGGTCATCTGATCGAGCTGGTGTCCGGCGGCGGCGGGCTGTCGCCCGAAGCGGCTTTCCTCTCCCGCCTGCCGGCCCGTATCGCGTGGGGCGAGGTGACGCTGGTGGTGGTGATGGGGCTGGTGCTGTCCGTCGGCGCCACGCTGTACCCGTCGTGGCGCGCCGCCCGGCTCGACCCCGTCGAAGCCCTGCGGTACGAGTAATGCCGTTTTAGGGGGTGGTCAGGGGCACGGCGCCGTGATACCCCCGTTCCCGGTTTCCGCCGTCCGTCATCGCTGAACAGGCGCCATGATCTTTTCCGCCGTCGAACGCATGATCGCCCTGCGCTACCTCCGTGCGCGGCGGCAGGAGGGGTTCATCTCCGTCATCGCCGGGTTCTCCTTGCTGGGGATCGCGCTGGGGGTGGCCACGCTCATCGTCGTGATGGCGGTGATGAACGGTTTCCGCGCCGAACTGGTGGGCCGCGTGCTGGGGCTGAACGGCCATCTGAACGTGTTTGCCGCCCGCGGCGGGCCGCTGCCCGAATACGACGGGCTGGCCGCCCGGCTGCGGCAGGTGCCCGGCGTGCTGGCCGTCGCCCCCATCGTCGAGGGGCAGGGGCTGGTGGCGGTCAGCGGGCGCCCGCCGTCGGGCGCCATCGTCCGCGGCATGGCGCCCCAGGATTTCCGCGGCCGTCCGGCGCTGGCCGCCGGCATCAAGGCCGGATCGCCCGATGCCTTGGCCGAGGAGGACACGGTCGCCATCGGCGTGCGCATGGCCGAGCGGCTGAACCTCAAGCCCGGCGACAGCCTGACCCTGATTTCCCCCCAGGGCAACGCCACCGCCTTCGGCACGATCCCGCGGTCCAAGACCTACCGCGTCGGCGCGGTGTTCGACGTGGGCATGTTCGAATACGACAACAGCTTCGTGTTCATGGCGCTGGATTCCGCCCAGGCGTTCTTCCGCCTGCCCGCCATGGCGTCGTCGCTGGAGGTGATGGTCAAGGATCCGTCCGACACCACCGCGGTGCGGGAATCGCTGGCGGAAGCCGCCGCGGGCCGCGGCCGGGTCGCCGACTGGCAGCAGAGCAACACCGGGTTCCTTCAGGCGCTGCAGGTGGAACGGAACGTCATGTTCCTGATCCTGACGCTGATCATCCTGGTGGCCGCCTTCAACATCATCTCGTCGCTGATCATGCTGGTGAAGGACAAGGGGCGGGACATCGCCATCCTGCGCACCATGGGGGCCAGCCGCGGCATGGTGATGCGGGTGTTCTTCCTGTCCGGTGCCTCGGTGGGGATCACCGGCACGCTGCTGGGGCTGGTGCTGGGGGTGGCGTTCGCCACCAACATCGAATCCATCCGCCAGGTGGTGCAGGCCGTGACCGGGGTGCAGGTGTTCTCGCCTGAGATCTATTTCCTGACCCGGCTGCCGGCCCGCATCGAGTGGCTGCAGGTGGGGCAGGTGGCGGTGATGGCGCTGGCGCTGTCGTTCGCCGCCACCCTCTATCCGTCGTGGCGGGCCGCCCGCCTGGACCCCGTGGAAGCTCTCCGCTATGAATGACGCCGTGACGAAAGGGACCCCCATGCTGGAGCTGGCCAACGTGGTGCGGGTGTACGAGCAGGCGGACAGCCGGCTGGAGGTGCTCCGCGGTGCCTCCCTGACCTTGAATTCGGGCGAACTGGTGGCGCTGGTCGGGCCGTCGGGGGCCGGTAAATCCACCCTGCTGCACGTGGCGGGCCTGCTGGAGCCGCCCACCGCCGGCACCGTGCGCATCGCCGGCACCGACGCCTCCACCCTGGACGACGCCGGGCGCACGGCCCTGCGCCGCCGGGAGATCGGCTTCGTCTATCAGTTCCATCACCTGCTGCCGGAATTCTCGGCGCTGGAAAACGTGGTGCTGCCGCAGATGATCGCCGGCCTGAACCGGGGGGAGGCCATGGAGCGCGCCCGCCGGCTGCTGGCCATGGTGGGGCTGGAACCCCGCGCCGGCCACCGCCCCGCCCGGCTGTCGGGCGGCGAGCAGCAGCGCGTCGCCATCGCGCGTGCGCTGGCCAACGCTCCCGGCCTGCTGATCGCCGACGAGCCCACCGGGAACCTGGACCCCCACACGGCGGAAGGGGTGTTCGCCCTGCTGACCCGGCTGGTGCGCGGGGCCGGCGTGGCCGCCCTGATCGCCACCCACAATCTGGACATCGCCCAGCGCATGGACCGCATCCTCGAACTGCGCGACGGCGTGCTGATCGAGCATTGAGCGTATTCCCCCTCCCCCTGACTTTTGTCGCGGTTGGCGGACGGGGCGGGCTTTGCCACCATGGCGCCGGTCACCGAAAACGGGAGGAACGGGCGCCATGGACCAGCGCATCATCGATCTTTACGACGAATACACCCACGCGCCGCTGCCGCGGCGGGTGTTTCTGGAACGGCTGACGCTGCTGGCCGGCGGGGCGGCGGGCATCCCCGCCATCCTGTCGCAGATCGAACCCAATTACGCCCTGGCCGCCCAGGTGCCGGAAAACGATCCCGGCATCGATGCCGCCATGACCGGCTATCCCGGCCCCGCCGGCACGGTCAAGGCGTACCGCGCAGCGCCCAAGGGGCTGGGCAAGGCGCCCGCCGTCATCGTCATTCACGAAAACCGTGGCCTCAACCCCTATGTCCAGGACGTGGCGCGGCGGGTGGCGAAGGCCGGATTCGTGGCGCTGGCCCCCGACCTGCTGTCGCCCTTGGGCGGCACCCCCGCCGACCCCGATCAGGCCCGCGACCTGATCGCCAAGCTGGACCGCGCGGCGGTGGTCAAGGATCTCCAGGCCGCCATGACCGCGCTGCGCGCCGACACCGCCGTGACCGGCAAGGTGGGGGCGGTGGGTTTCTGCTGGGGCGGGGGCATGGTCAATCAACTGGCGGTGGCGGCCCCCGATCTGGATGCCGGCGTCGCCTTTTACGGCCCCATCCCCGAACCGGCCCAGGCCGCGGCCATCAAGGCGCCCTTGCTGCTGCATTACGCCGGGCTGGACCAGCGCATCAACGCCGGGATCCCCGCTTATGACGAGGCTTTGAAAAAGGCCGGCGTGAAGCACGAGATTTTCATGTACGAGGGCGTGAACCACGCTTTTCACAACGACACCTCGGCGGAACGCTTCGACAAGGCGGCGGCGGATCTGGCGTGGGACCGCACCATCGCCTTTTTGAAAAGCGCGCTGGCCTGAACCGGCTACAAACACAAAAAGGTTTTTTAAAGAAAAAGCCCCCTCTCTTTTCAGAAAGGGGGCTTTTTCAAAATGCGGATGCCGCGGGTTACTGATGGCGCCGCGCGGCGCGGTGGGCCGGGATCGGAATCGGGCGGATCGCCTGTTCCTCTTTCCGGCTGGCCGACATGTCGATTTCGATGCGGGCCAGAGCCTTGCGCAGTTCGTGCACCGCGTCCGACAGCGACTGGATGCTCCCCTCACCCGGCTGCTGGCGCCAGGTGCGGTAGGCGCCCAGGCACGCCTTGGCGGTTTCGCGCAGCCGCGCTTCCACCGCATCCACCGGGGTGCCCGGTTCGGTGCGGGCGGCCGCCGGAGCGGCCGGCGCCGCCGCGGTGGCGGGAGCCGTCTTGGCCGCCGATGCGTCCGCCGGAACGGCGGCGGGCTGGGCCGGGGCCTGGCTGACCGGCGG
Source organism: Azospirillum fermentarium (assembly GCF_025961205.1). Lineage (NCBI taxonomy): Bacteria > Pseudomonadati > Pseudomonadota > Alphaproteobacteria > Rhodospirillales > Azospirillaceae > Azospirillum > Azospirillum fermentarium. The sequence continues at coordinate 1,164,083 of NZ_JAOQNH010000002.1, read as the reverse complement.
ACCGGCTTCCGGGCGCGACAGCTTCAGGGTTTCGCCGTGCGAGGTGTGGACCACGGGGGCCGGGGCCGGCTCCGCCGCGGAGGCCGTATCCGCCGGGGCGGCGGCGCGGGCCGGTTCGCGCGGCGCATCGCCCTTGGGGACGCGGTGAGCGTCCCGCTTGGGCGCATCACCCCGCGGGGCGGTGGTTTTGGGGGCTTCGGCCGTGGGGGCCGGTTCCGCCGCGGGGGTGTCAAGGGGCAGGGTCGGCTCGCCGCCCATGGCCTCATCCTCCTGGCCGCCCGAAGCTTCCGCCTTGCGCACGATATAGGAGATCGCGCTGGGCGTGCATTCGAACTCGCGGGCAATCGCCGATAGGGTCATGCCGGCGCGGTGACGTTCAAGTATTTGGGGCCATGCCGATTGCGGGATGCGTCCACGCCGCCGCGGGGATTCCGCCTCGTTGCCGGTTTCTGAAGTCATAATATCACTCGGCTGCCACGAAGAATTCTGCGTCATTTGTCAACGTACTCAGGCGCGGGGAGACCAACACGCACCGCGCCGGAACGATCGGCGGGCTTTTGCGGGCTTGCGCTTGCGGAACGGTCACTGTCAGTCATCTTTAATATCGACGACTGCCTGACAAAATACCAGCATTACTTTATGGCGAAAAGCCTTTTTAGACCGGAGCCCCGCTCCGATGCGTCAACTGGTCCGTCCGGCGTAGGATGAGGGGCGCGGCGGCTTTCAAAAACCCGTGCATCTTTTAAAAGGGGCAGCCGGACCGGGGTACGCCCGTTAAGAGAAAATGCACTTTTTGAAGAGTGGCTTTGAACAAGAGCGCGTCTCCGGGCGTTTCATCGGCGCAGCCAGAGTCCGGGAGACGCCGATGACGTTCGACAAAGCGCCCTTTCTCCGCCGTTCCGGCCTTGTTTTCGCTTTGACTCTGGCGGGTTTCCTGTCGGCGTCCCCCATCCGCGCCGAACCGGAGGGGGTGGTGCCCGCGGCCCCGGCCCCGGCGCTCCCGGTGCCGTCCTTCTCCACCGTGGTGAAGACACAACTTCCGGCGGTGGTCAACGTGATGACCGAGGGCAAGACCGGGCCGCGGCCGTCAAAGGGCGATGGGGCGCCGCCGTTCCCGCAAGGCTCGCCGTTCAACGATTTCTTCCGCGACCTGCACCGCAACACGCCCCCGGACGGCGGCGGGTCGGGGGCGGTGCTGGGCACCGGCTTCGTCATCGATTCCGGCGGGTGGGTGGTCACCAACTATCACGTGGTGGCCGATGCCGGCGGGATTTCGGTGGTGTTCCAGGACGGCGGCCGCCGTCCCGCCCGGCTGGCCGGGGCCGATCCCGCCACCGATCTTGCGGTTTTGAAGGTGGACGCGGACCGGCCGCTGACGGCGGTGGAGTGGGGGGACAGCGACGGGGCGTCGGTGGGCGACTGGGTGCTGGCCATCGGCAACCCCTTCGGGCTGGGGGGGACGGTGACGGCGGGCATCCTGTCGGCCCGCGCCCGCGACATCCAGCAGGGGCCGTACGACGAGTATCTGCAGACCGACGCCCCCATCAACCGCGGCAATTCCGGCGGCCCGCTGTTCAATCTGGACGGCAAGGTGATCGGCATCAACGCCGCCATCTATTCCCCCACGGGCGGGTCGGTGGGTATCGCCTTCGCCATTCCGTCCAACCTGGCCCGCCCGGTGATCGACCAGTTGCGCGAACACGGGGCGGTGCGGCGCGGCTGGCTGGGGGTGCAGGTGCAGGATCTGACCCCGGAACTGGCCGAGGGCATGGGCATGGCCGGAACCACCGGCGCGCTGGTGGCCGCCGTCACCCCCGGCGGCCCGGCGGAGCGGGGCGGGGTGCGCCGGGGCGACGTGATCACCGCCTTTGGTCCCAGCGCCATCGATTCCATGCGCGCCCTGCCCAAGGCGGTGTCCCAGGCCGGCATCGGCACCATCCTCGACGTGCGGCTGCTGCGGCGGGGCAAGGCCCAGAGCGTGAAGGTCACCATCGGTGCCCTGCCGGAGGTGACGGCGGTGGCGCTGGGGTCCACCGGCACCTCCCAGCAGCCCAGCGGCGCGTCGGACACGCCCGCGGAGCCGCCGCTGGGGCTGGTGATGGCCACCATCAGCCCGCGGCTGCGGGTGGCCTATGGCATCGAGCGCTCGGTGGAAGGGGTGGTGGTGACCGAGGTGCGCGGCGGCGGTGCCGCCGAAGCCCAGGGCATCGAGGTGGGCGACGTGATCCTGGAGGCCGGCCAGCACCCCGTCGGCAAGCCCGAGGATGTGATGGCGCGCCTGCACGACGCCCGCGGCCAGGGGCGCCACAGCCTGCCCCTGTTCATCAGCCGGCAGGGCGACCTGCGGTATGTGGCGGTGCCGGTGCCGTCGGCCGGGTGATTCCGCCGATTCCGTCCTGACGCGCGCAGGGCTGGCCTGATGGGCCGGCCCTTCCTTTTCCCCTACCGTTCCGGTGTGGTCGGCGGTATTTTGCGCCGCTGTACGGGTTCGATAGGGTGTGTGACGGTGACCACAGTTCTCGACGTTTCCAACCCCGGTGCGGCTGCCGTGTCTGCGGCGGCGGGGCCGCGCCTGTCGGTGGTCGTGCCCGTGTTCAACGAAGCGGAAAACGTCACCCCCCTGCTGGACGAGATCGAACGCGCCCTGACGCCGGTGGTCCCGTTCGAGGTGGTGTTCGTTGACGATTGCTCCACCGACGGCACGGCGGCGCGGGTGGCGGCGGCCATCGCCGCGGGCCGCCCGGTGCGGCTGCTGCGCCACCACACCCGCTCGGGCCAGAGCACGGCGGTGCGCACGGGCGTGAAGGCGGCCCATGCCCCCTGGATCGCCACCCTGGACGGCGACGGGCAGAACGACCCCGCCGACATCCCCGCGCTTTTCGCCCGCACCCAGACGCCGGGCGGGCCGCTGCTGGTGGGCGGCATCCGCGCCAAGCGCCAGGACAGCTTTTCCAAGCGTCTGGCCTCCCGCCTTGCCAACGCGGTGCGGCAGGCGATGCTGCAGGACGGCTGCCGCGACAGCGGGTGCGGCATCAAGGTGTTCGCCCGCGCCGCCTTTCTCGACCTGCCCTCGTTCAACGCCATGCACCGTTTTCTGCCGGCATTGTTCACCGCCCATGGGCATGCGGTGGATTACCTGCCGGTCAACCACCGCCCGCGCACGCGCGGGGTGTCGAAATACACCAACTGGCAGCGGGCGCTGGTGGGGGTTGCCGATCTTTTGGGCGTGTGGTGGCTGAAGCGCCGCACCCGCGTGACGTCCGCATCGGAACATTGCTGATCCATGCGGCCCGGTTCCGGGGCCGCGGGGCGACGCACCGCCCCTGATTTTCCCTGTGCGTGGGCTGTGATGCGACGATGCTGAACGCTTTTCTGTCCTGGTACGCCGAACGGTCCACCGAGGAGCTGGTGTGGATCGGCATCGGCTTTTTCGCCCAGGCCCTGTTCATGGGCCGGTTCGTGGTGCAATGGATCGCCAGCGAACGCGCGCGCCGGTCCATCCTGCCCGACATGTTCTGGTACTTCTCCATCGGCGGCGGCGTGCTGCTGTTCGCCTATTCCATCCACCGGGCCGACCCGGTGTTCATGTTCGGGCAGGGGCTGGGGCTGCTGATCTATCTGCGCAATCTGCATCTGGTCTGGAACCATAAGAAGCAGGGCGGCTCGGGCGCCGCGGGGGCATGACGATGACGGCGGCGGCTGAACGGCGGGTTCCGCCCCTGGCCTATGGGCTGCTGGTGGTCTTGTGCCTGGCGCTGTACCTGCCGGGCTTCTTCACCCTGCCGCCGTTCGACCGCGACGAATCCCGCTTTGCCCAGGCCTCATACCAGATGCTGGACACCGGCGATCTGGTGGACATCCGCTTTCAGGACGAGGCACGGCACAAGAAGCCGGTGGGCATCTATTGGATGCAGAGTGCCGCCACCGTCCTTGCCGGCACGCCGGGGGTGAAGGAGATCTGGACCTACCGCCTGCCGTCGCTGCTCGGTGCGGTGGCGGCGGTGCTGCTGACCGCGTGGGCCGGGGCTCGTTTGTTCGGAACCGCGGTGGGGCTGAGTGCGGCGGTGATGCTGGCCGGCTGCGTGGTGCTGGGGGTGGAGGCGCGGCTGGCCAAGACCGACGCCGTGCTGCTGGCCACCCTGGTGGCGGCCCAGGGCGCCCTGGCGCTGGCCTACCGCGCCCGTCCCGGGGGCGAGGAGAGCGCGGCGCCGCGCTGGACGTGGCTGCTGTTCTGGGGGGCCGCGGGCATCAGCGTTCTGGTCAAGGGGCCGCTGGTGGCGCTGGTGTCCGGCGGCACGGCGGCGGGGCTGGTGCTGGCCGACCGGCTGCAGGGCGGGCGCTGGTCCGCCGGGTGGCTGCGGGCGTTGCGTCCGGGGTGGGGGCTGCTGCTGCTGGCGGCCCTGGTGCTGCCGTGGCTGGTGGCCATCGCGGTGCAGACCAAGGGTGCCTTCTTCGCCGAATCCGTCGGCCACGACATGCTGGGCAAGGTCGCGTCGGGCCAGGAGGGCAAGGGGCTGCCGCCGGGCTATTACCTTCTGACCTTCCTGGTCACCTTCCAGCCGTGGGCGTTCCTGGCGCTGGCGGCGGTGCCGTGGGTGTGGGCCAACCGCACGCGCGCGGCGGTGCGCTTCTGTCTGGCCTGGATCATCCCCACCTGGATCGTGTTCGAGCTGGTGCCGACCAAGCTGCTGCACTACACCCTGCCGGCGTTCCCGGCGGTGGCGCTGCTGGCGGCGGCCATGCTGCATGACGGGTATGAGCGCTTGCGCGGGCGCTGGCCGTTCCGCGTGGCGCTGGGGCTGGGGGCGTTCGGCTTCGCGGCCCTGGCGGTGGCGGTGGCGGTGCTGCCGTGGGTGATCGACCGCCGCATCAACCCGGCGGCGGTGGCCGCGGTGCCGGTGGTTCTGGTGCTGTTCGCCGGCATGGTGGCGCTGCTGAACCGCGGGCGGCGTACGCTGGGGCTGGCCGCCGGGCTGGCGTCGGCGGGGATTTTGTACGTGGCGGCCTATGGCGCCACGCTTCCGGCGCTGGACGGGCTGTGGGTCAGCCGGTCGGCGGCGGCGCTGGTGGCGGCCAACCGGACGTGTCCGGGATCGGTGGTGGCCTCTGCCGGCTATTCCGAACCCAGCCTCGTCTTCCTGGTGGGAACCCGGACCAGCCTGGTCTCGGGGGACAAGGCGGCGGCGCATCTGGCCGCCGAGCCCGCCTGCGCCCTGGCGCTGGTGGAAAGCCGGCAGGAAGCCGCGTTCCGCACCGGGCTGGATGCCGCCGGCATCGCAGCGCCGCAGGTCCAGGCGCTGGGCGTGGCGGAAGGGCTAAATTACAACAACGGACGGCGCATGGTGCTGACCCTTTACCGTCTGGGGCGGTAGCCGGGGCAGCCAGCGCTTTTCAAAGCCGTCCACCGGAATGGCGTGGTCGAAGGCATAGCCCTGGCCGGTGCCGCAGCCCATGGCGTTGAGCACCGCGATCTGGTCGGTGCTTTCCACCCCTTCGGCCACCACGGTCTTGGCAAGGTCGTGGGCCAGATTGATCACGGCGCGGATGATGCGCAGGTGGGGTTCGCTGCCGGGAATGCGGGAGACGAAGCTGCGGTCGATCTTGATTTCCGAGATGGGGAACTGGTGCAGGTGGCTCAGGCTGGAATAGCCGGTGCCGAAATCGTCCAGCGAAAACCGGACCCCCAGCGCGCACAGGCTGTCCATCACCGTGCGGGTGCGCTCGGCATCGGCCAGCAGGGCGGTTTCCGTCAGCTCCAGCATCAGCCACGCCGGGTTCAGCCCATGGCGGTCCAGCAGCCCGGCCATCAGATTTTCCAGCCGGTCGTCGGTGAAATGCAGCGCCGACAGGTTCACCCCGATGGGAAACGGCGGGATGCCCATCGCCTGCCAGCGGGTGGCGTGCTCCACCACCGTGCCCAGAACCTGCTCGTCGATGTCGCGGGCCAGCCCGGTTTCCTCGGCCAGGCGGATGAACACATCCGGCGACACCACCCCCAGGTCGGTGTCGGTCCAGCGGGCCAGCGCCTCGGCCCCGTGCAGGTGGCCGGTGGCCAGATTGACCTGGGGCTGGAACCGCACCTGGAACACGCCGTTTTCGATGGCGCGGCGCAGCCGGCTTTCCAGCAGCAGGCGGTTGCGCGACCGTTCCGCCTCGATCGGCGCGTAATGGACGAAGCGGTGTTGCGCCTGCTGCTTGGCGCGGCCCAGCGCCGCCCCGGCGTGGTGCAGCAACTCGCTGGCCGTGGCCCCGTCGTTGGGGAAGCTGGCGATGCCGATGCTGACCGACAGCGACAGCCCGGTGTCGTCCCCCGGCAGCGGCAGCGCCAGTTCGCGCAACAGGCAGCTCAGCCGCCATTCCAGCGCCGGACCGGGGGTGGTGCGGGGCAGGAGAATGGCGAATTCGTCGCTGCCGATGCGGGCCTGCACCTCTTGCGGGGCCAGCCAGCGGGCGATGCGGGCGACCACCTCCCGCAAAACGGCATCGCCGAAATGCTGGCCGAAGGCCTCGTTCATCATGCGGAAGCGGTCGATGTCCACGTCCAGCAGCACGAACCCTTCGTCCCGCTGGCGGCTGCGGTTGACCGTTTCCTCCAGGATGCTGGTGAAGAGGGTGCGGTTGTAGGCCCCGGTCAGTGCGTCGAAATAGGAGACGCGCAACAGCCGTTCCGCTGATTCTGCCGGGGGGAAGGCATCTTCCATTCTGCGGTCGCGATCCATGCTGTCCATACCCGGATATCCTGTCAGCGCACTCATCAAAGCTTCTGCCAAAGACATTAAAAGAGGATTTAAGGGGCAACGCACAATTTTCAACGGAAACGCATCCGACCTATGCGCCTTTTGGAAAATACAGAAGACGCATTCTCTTATGGTTATTCGGTCATGAACGATTTGATATCTTGTTTTACAGCAAAGTAATTTAATTATATAATCATGATTATAAAATGGCGGAACCGTGTTCGATCCCATCCATGGCGCCGGGGAATGAAAGGCCGGTGTTGCGTGTTCGTCTGAGAAGGTCTTCCTCGACGGGTGCGGAGTGGTCCATGACAGGCGTGTTCGGGTTTGGCAGGGGCGGGATGGCCGCGGTTCTGGCCGGTGCCCTGTTGATGGCGGCCTGCATGCCCGCCGGCAGCGGGCGGTATTCCCTGTACAGCGGTTCCTACGGCGGCTCTTATGGTGGCCCTTATGGCTATGGCGGCCCTTATGGCGGTTCCGGCTCTGCGCCGTACGGCTACGGCTCGGCTTATGGCGGCGGGCGCGACGTGCGGGATCTGAACAACAAAGGCCGGGCGGGGCTGGAGCGGGGGTGCGCCAACCGGTATGGCGCCGGTTCGCACAAGTACTGGCAGTGCATGGATGGGGAGCGGAACAGCGAACGCGCCCTGCGCGACGGCTGCCGCGAGGTGTTCGGGGGAAGCAAGCGGCGGATGCAAAGCTGCATGTCGTGGTAGGGCGGGGAAATTGCCCGGAAAATTCTTGACCGCGGATGCGTTGCGGGCCATGAACCCGCTTTGAACAGCCACGCATGAGTCCGCCATGACCGCCGATCGTGTCCTCATCCTCGATTTCGGGTCGCAGGTGACCCAGCTGATCGCCCGCCGCGTTCGTGAAGCCGGGGTCTACTGCGAAATCCATCCCTTTTCCGTCGATGCCGCGCGCATTCAGGCGTTCGCGCCCAAGGCGATCATCCTGTCGGGCAGCCCGGCGTCGGTGAACGACGAGAACGGCCCCCGCGCGCCGGAGGTGGTGTTCACGCTGGGCGTGCCGGTGCTGGGCATCTGCTATGGGCAGCAGACCATGTGTGCCCAGCTTGGCGGATCGGTGACCGGCAGCGACCACCGCGAATTCGGCCGCGCCTTCATCGAGGTGACGGAATCCTGCGCTCTGTTCGACGGGGTGTGGGCCGTGGGCGGGCGCGAGCAGGTGTGGATGAGCCACGGCGACCGCGTGACCGCGATCCCGCCGGGATTCCAGGTGGTGGCGGTCAGCGACGGCGCCCCCTATGCCGCCATCGCCGATGAGAGCCGCCGTTTCTACGGCGTGCAGTTCCACCCCGAGGTGGTGCACACCCCCGACGGGGCCAAGCTGCTGGCGAATTTCGTGCGGAAGGTGGCGGGCTGCACCGGCGACTGGACCATGGCGGCGTTCCGCCAGCAGGCCATCGCCCAGATCCGCGCCCAGGTGGGCGGCGGCAAGGTGATCTGCGGCCTGTCGGGCGGCGTTGACAGCTCCGTGGCGGCGGTGCTGATCCACGAGGCCATCGGCGACCAGCTCACCTGCATCTTCGTCGATACCGGCCTGATGCGCGCGGGCGAGGCGGACGAGGTGGTGACCCTGTTCCGCGACCATTACAACATCCCGCTCATTCACCGGAACGCCGCCGACCTGTTCCTGGGCAAGCTGGACGGGGTGAGCGACCCGGAACGCAAGCGCAAGATCATCGGCGCCACCTTCATCGACGTGTTCGACGAGGAAGCGCACAAGATCGGCGGTGCGGGGTTCCTGGCCCAGGGCACGCTGTACCCCGACGTGATCGAAAGCGTGTCGTTCACCGGCGGCCCGTCGGTGACCATCAAGTCGCACCACAACGTGGGCGGTCTGCCGGAGCGGATGAACCTGAAGCTGGTGGAGCCGCTGCGCGAACTGTTCAAGGACGAGGTGCGGGCGCTGGGCCGTGAACTGGGCCTGCCCGATGCGTTCGTGAAGCGCCACCCCTTCCCCGGTCCCGGCCTGGCCATCCGCGTTCCCGGCGAGATCACGGCCGAGAAGCTGGAGATCCTGCGCAAGGCGGACACCGTTTATCTGGAAGAGATCCGCAACGCCGGCCTGTACGACGCCATCTGGCAGGCGTTTGCGGTGCTGCTGCCGGTGCGCACGGTGGGGGTGATGGGCGACGGCCGCACCTACGACCATGTTCTGGCGCTGCGCGCGGTGACCTCCACCGACGGCATGACCGCCGACTGGTACCACTTCCCCCACGACTTCCTGGCCCGTGTGTCCAACCGCATCGTGAATGAAGTCCGCGGCGTCAACCGCGTCGTCTACGACATCACCTCGAAGCCGCCCGGCACCATCGAGTGGGAATGAGACGGTTCGTTTCGCGGCGTTCCGCGAACGGTTGCACCCTTTAGCCATGCGCGGCCGGAGCCCATCGCCCTCAAGCGATGGGCTCCGCCGGTGAGTTGGCGCATTTGCAAGACGCGGCACGTGTGACCCCCTTCACCATAGGGCGGAGCGGGGGGCGGAAATTGCCGGTCCCGCCATCGGCCAGCAATGCCGTGCCGACGACGAATCTCGAGTCATCCGAGGCAGGAACACGGCTGGATTGGCCAGTTCGAGCGGTGTTCCCATGCCCCCAATCGGCATCAGACAGCGGATACCGTCCTCCGGCTGATGGGGCGGGCAGCGGACACGCCGTCCGGGGGTGCGAAGGGCCCCCCGGACGGCAGAGTATCAGGCGGCACCCGCCGGTGCCGTGGCTGCGGCCAGATAGGCATCGGTGGACAGCAGCGTGGCATAGGCGAACCCCAGCGCCGCCATCGCCGCGGCATGCACCTGGGCCGCCGGAACGGTGATGCCCTCGAAGGCGACATCCCGCGTGGCAACAGCGTCGTGGATCACGGTGGTGCGGTAGCCGTAATCAGCCGCGGCGCGCACCGCGGCATCGATGCACATGTGGCTCATGGCGCCGGCGACGGTCACCTCGGTGATACCGTTGCGGTCGAGCACATCCTTCAGGCCCGTGCCGAGAAAGGCATTGACGGCGTTCTTGAGCAGGACGGTCTCACCGTCCCGCGGCAGCACGGCCCCGTTGATGGCGGAGCCTTCGGACGTGGGGGCAAAGAAGGGGGCGTCCGCCATGGGGAACTCATGGCGGACATGCACCACCAGATCGCCCTGCGCGCGGGCCGCGTCCAGCAGGCGCGCAGCGTTCGCCGCCGCGGCATCGATGTTTTCCAGGGTGAATTTACCCCCATCGAAATAATCATTCTGCAAATCAATAATGATGAGCGCACGTTTCGCCATCTGGGATTTCCTTCCGGTTATTGTGGAGCGCGGCGCCACGCGTTTGCCGAGGTTAGGCAGGCTGCGGCAGGATGAACATTGGCTATTCTGACAAAGAAGGGGGTATTTCCGACAAATGACCGAATCGAACCGGCCCCCGCATGTCGGCGTGCTGATCTACCCCGGTGCGCAGATGTCCGCGGTTCTGGGGCTGACCGACCTGTTCGCCGTGGCCGACAGTCTGGCGCGCAAGCGGCTTGGCGTCGAGCAGCCGGTGCTGCGTGTCAGCCACCTCGGTTCCACACCGGACCACCGGGGGGTTGCGGCGCTGTTCGACACCCATGGGGGAACCGGCGGTGACCCGGATGTCATCATCCTGCCGCCAAGCCTGGGGGATCCTCCCTCGGGGCCTGCCCTGGCACCCTTGGCGGGCTGGCTGAAGGAAAAGCACGCCGGCGGTGCCGCCCTCGCCTCGGTCTGTGCCGGTGCGTTTCTGCTGGGGGAGACCGGTCTGCTGGCCGGGCGCACGGTGACCACGCACTGGCTTTATGCCGGGCCTCTGGCCACGCGCTTTCCCGAAGCGCGTGTCGATACGCGCAAGCTGCTGGTCGATACCGGCGACGTCATCACGGCAGGCGGGCTGATGGCCTGGACCGATCTTGGTCTTCTGCTTCTGGACCGGCTTTTGGACCCGGCCGCCATGGTCGAGACGGCGCGCTATCTCCTGATCGATCCACCGGGGCGGGACCAGCGCTGCTATGGAGGCTTCGTGCCCCGCCTGGACCATGGCGACGAGCCGGTCCTGAAGGTTCAGCGCTGGCTTGAGGCGAACGGAACCGGGGGAATGACCGTCGGGGCCATGGCGGCGCAGGCGGGGCTTGAGGAGCGGACGTTTCTGCGCCGGTTCCGGGCGGCCACAGGGCTCCGCCCGATCGAGTATTGCCAGCATCTGCGCATCGCCAAGGCCCGCGAGATGCTGGAGACCACGAACACCGCGGTCGAGCGGATCGGATGGGATGTCGGCTATGACGATCCCGCGTCGTTCCGCAAGCTTTTCCTGAAGCTCACGGGCCTGACGCCAAGCACCTATCGCCGCCGTTTCGGTGTGTCCCGTGGCCGTTCGGCCCGTTCCGAATGAGCCTGAGGCCCCCGGCCGCTTCTTTTCGAGTGGAATAAAAATTTACAAGTATTGTTCGTTGCTATCGTGTGACGCGGTTTTTCAATGAGAAAATGCAATTGTTTGCATGACGGCCCAATGCGTTTGCATGACGGCCAACGTGTGGGGCCTGTATTTTATTGAATAATCTGGGTGTTCGTGTCCGATACCAATGCGGCTGGAGCCTTCACCGGAATGCGACAAACCACCGCATGCACAATCAAAATTTGCATAATAATAAAACTTATAATAGATATTATGAGTGTTCTTATCGTTTTTGGAGAATTTGATGTCAACGTCATTGCTGGCTTCGGCGGAGATTTCCGTCAACACCACCACGTCCAACGACCAGATTCAGCCGTCTGTGGCGGTTCTGGAGAACGGGGCGCAGGTGGTGGTCTGGGCATCGAACGGGCAGGACGGTTCGGGCTACGGGATCTATGCCCGGCGCCTCGACGCCGCCGGCCAGCCGGTGGGGGAGGAGTTCCGGGTCAATGCGGTGACCGGCAACAACCAGGACAACCCGTCGGTGACGGCGCTGGGCGACGGCGGTTTCATGGTCTTCTGGGGGCAGGACGTCAGCCTGCCGTCGGTTGGCGGCGGCACCGCCAATCCGGGTGCGACTGGCATTTACGCCCAACGTTATGATGCCGCCGGCAATGCGGTCGGCGGGCAGATGACCCTGGCGACCGGCTCCGACGCCCGGTTTCCCCAGGCGACGACGCTGGCCGACGGCAGCGTGATGGCGGTGTGGTCAACGCCGCAGGGCAGTTCGATCAACCTCACCGGCCAGCGCTTCGACGCCCAGGGGGTGGCGCTCACGGGGCCGTTCACCATCCAGCATGGGGACATCCCCTATCATCTGGATGCCCCCCATGTCAGCGCCCTGGCCAACGGCGGCTATGCGGTGACCTGGACGCAGACGTCCGCCCAGCAAACGGATTGGAACATCTACACCCAGGTCTATTCCGCGGCGAACGCGGTGGTGAGCGGGCCGACCCGGATCACCTCGGCCTCGGGCTCGAATTCCTTCCAGTCGTCGAACGCCGTGGCCGGGCTGGCCGACGGCGGGTTCGTGGTGGTCTATGCGGCGACCGGCGGTCGGGACGGCAGCGGTGACGGCATCTTCCTGCGCCGGTTCAATGCCGGCGGGCAGGCGCTGAGCGGGGAGACGCAGGTCAACGGCTATGCCGTCGGTCACCAGTACCAGCCCAGCGTGACGGCGCTGGCCGACGGCGGCTTTGTTGTGGCCTGGACGTCGGAAGCGCAGGACGGCAGCGGCTACGGCGCCTACGCCCAGCGCTACGACGGCGGCGGGAACAAGACCGGCGGCGAGTTCGTGCTGGCGGAGACGCTGAGCGGCAACCAGATGCAGCCGGTGCTTGCCGCCCGTCCGGATGGCGGTTTCGTCGCCACCTGGATCGGGCCGGACGCCTCCGGCTATGGTATCCAGGTGCGGGAGTTTCCTGCCAGTTCCGAAGCACCGGTTTTCGCGGCCCAGGATCTGTTCTCGTCCCGCAACGAAGTGAAGCGGGCCGCCAGTTTGCTGCAAACCGGGCACACGCAGGGCGACGCCCTGGCAACGTCCGGGCTTCAGCGGATCACCGCCTATGAATTCGTTGACGTCAACGCGGCGTCGGACAGTGGCTATTTTACGTTGAACGGTGTGGTTCAGGCGGCTGGGCAGACCATTTCCGTCACCGCCGATCAGCTTGGCAGCCTGCACTTTGTCGGCGGCAGTGCCGCCAGTGCGGATGCGATCCGTATCCGCGTTTCGGACGGCGCCCACTGGTCCGATTGGGACATCGGTACGGTGACAACCCTGTCACCCACGTCTTCCCTGGTGCCTTCGGCGGAGATTTCCGTCAACACCACCACGTCCAACGATCAGATTCAGCCGTCTGTGGCGGTTCTGGAGAACGGGGCGCAGGTGGTGGTCTGGGCATCGAACGGGCAGGACGGTTCGGGCTACGGGATCTATGCCCGGCGTCTCGACGCCGCCGGCCAGCCGGTGGGGGACGAGTTCCGGGTCAATGCGGTGACCGGCAACAACCAGGACAACCCGTCGGTGACGGCGCTGGGCGACGGCGGTTTCATGGTCTTCTGGGGGCAGGACGTCAGCCTGCCGTCGGTTGGCGGCGGCACCGGCAATCCGGGTGCGACTGGCATTTACGCCCAACGTTATGATGCCGCCGGCAATGCGGTCGGCGGGCAGATGACCCTGGCGACCGGCTCCGACGCCCGGTTTCCCCAGGCGACGACGCTGGCCGACGGCAGCGTGATGGCGGTGTGGTCAACGCCGCAGGGCAGTTCGATCAACCTCACCGGCCAGCGCTTCGACGCCCAGGGGGTGGCGCTCACGGGGCCGTTCACCATCCAGCATGGGGACATCCCCTATCATCTGGATGCCCCCCATGTCAGCGCCCTGGCCAACGGCGGCTATGCGGTGACCTGGACGCAGACGTCCGCCCAGCAAACGGATTGGAACATCTACACCCAGGTCTATTCCGCGGCGAACGCGGTGGTGAGCGGGCCGACCCGGATCACCTCGGCCTCGGGCTCGAATTCCTTCCAGTCGTCGAACGCCGTGGCCGGGCTGGCCGACGGCGGGTTCGTGGTGGTCTATGCGGCGACCGGCGGTCGGGACGGCAGCGGTGACGGCATCTTCCTGCGCCGGTTCAATGCCGGCGGGCAGGCGCTGAGCGGGGAGACGCAGGTCAACGGCTATGCCGTCGGTCACCAGTACCAGCCCAGCGTGACGGCGCTGGCCGACGGCGGCTTTGTTGTGGCCTGGACGTCGGAAGCGCAGGACGGCAGCGGCTACGGCGCCTACGCCCAGCGCTACGACGGCGGCGGGAACAAGACCGGCGGCGAGTTCGTGCTGGCGGAGACGCTGAGCGGCAACCAGATGCAGCCGGCGCTTGCCGCCCGTCCGGGCGGTGGCTTCGTCGCCACCTGGATCGGGCCGGACGCCTCCGGCTATGGTATCCAGGTGCGGGAGTTCATCGGGACCGACGCTCCGGTGCAGCCTTGCATTCCCATGGAAGGTTCGTCGGGCAACGACACGCTGACGGCGGTGACCGATCTTCCGCACCGCATCGACGGGTTGGACGGCAACGACAGCCTGACCGGCGGCGCCTCGGGCGATACCTTGTACGGCGGGGCGGGTGACGACACGCTCAACGGCCTCGACGGTGGCGACGCCCTGTTCGGGGGCGGCGGCAATGACCGCTTGTATGGTGGAAACGGCAACGACACCCTGGACGGTGGAGCCGGGACAAACGTCCTCTATGGCGGGGCCGGGGATGACGTCTATCTGGTCAACAGCGCGGGCGATACCGTCCGTGAAGTCGCTGGCGAAGGCATCGACGCCATTCGCACCACGCTCGGCGTCTATACCCTTGGCGCCAATCTGGAACATCTGATCTTCGCCGGAAGCGGTGCGTTCAAGGGAACCGGGAACGATCTGGACAACCTGATTGTCGGTGGGGCGGGCAATGATACGCTGACCGGCGGAGCCGGGGCTGACACATTGATCGGCGGTGATGGTGACGACCGTTTCTACATCGATGCCGCCGACGCGCCGGTTCAGGGGGGCAGCGGCTTTGACACCGCCGTCATTCAGGGGGCGGCGCCGGCGTTTCTCGATCTGGTGGCGTGCGGCATCGAGCAGGCCTATGGCGGCACCGGAAACGATACCCTGATCGGGACGGGCGCCCTGGCCGGGCTGTACATCAATGGCCGCGAGGGTGATGACCTGATCGTCGGCGGGGCCTTCAACGACACCCTGACCGGCGGGAGCGGCCGTGACACGCTGTATGGGGGTGATGGCGACGACCTGCTTTACATCGGTGCGGGCGATGCGTCGGTGAATGGCGGGGCCGGCTTTGACACTCTTTACATGCAGGGGACCGGGGATCTGACCCTGGACCTTGCGGCCAGCGGCATCGAGCGCGTGTTCAGCGGGACCGGGAACGACAGCTTCTCCGCGTCGGCATCCACCGCTGGGGTGGAGGTCAACGGCAACGCCGGGGACGATTATTTCCTCGGAAGCGCTTACGGCGATGTTCTGCGCGGTGACGCGGGCAATGATACGCTGTATGGCGGCGGCGGCAACGACACCTTGGTGGGCGGTGCCGGCGACAACAGCCTGTTCGGCGAGGCCGGCGACGACCAGCTCTATGTCGATACCGCAACCGCGGTGCTGGACGGCGGCGACGGCGACGACACGGTTTTTGTCCGTTTTGCCGGGGGAGCGCTGCTGGATGTCTCGATGGGCATCGAACATGCCTATGGCGGGGCCGGCAACGATACGCTCAGCGCCGCCGGCGCGTCGGGCCGCGTGGACCTGCTCGGCGGGGCGGGGGACGACTGGCTGACCGGGGGCTTGGGGGACGACAGCCTGCGTGGGGATGACGGCGACGACTGGCTGACCGGTGGCGCGGGCAACGATACGCTGACCGGCGGCAACGGCAATGACATGCTGACCGGCGGTTCGGGCGCCGACTATCTGGTGGGTGGTGCCGGGGCCGACCTGTTCGTGTGGAAGACGGGGGATGGCGACGACCTGATCCGCGATTTCTCGGCCGTTCAGGGCGATCGGATCGGCCTTGCCGTCGGGGAGGTCTATACGGTCGGCAGCAACGCGCACGGCGATGCGGTGGTTTCTTTCGCCACCTCGGGGACGCTGACCCTCTTTGGGGTTCAGGCGTCCGCCGTGTCGTCTGGCTGGTTCGTCACGGTCTGACGGGAAGGGCCCCCGGCCATGCTGTGGCATGGGCGGGGGCCGCTCCCGGCGGCTGGTGCGTGCCGGTGATGCCGTATCATCCCCGCCTCGGGGATACGGATCCCCGCGTCCCTATCGCTTCCCCGGACCCGCCTGCCGCACGTCGCGGGCGGTCAGGTGGATGTTGGCGTCGGGATCCAGGCGGCGGTCCAGGATGCGCAGCTCCACCGCCCGCTCGAACGCCGGGCGGTTGTCGTGGAAGAAGGCGCTGGCCTCCTCCGGCGTCGGACGCCGCTCCATCAGCGAGGTGAAGGCGCGGCGCTCCACGAACACCTGGCCCACATACTCCCCCACCTGCACGGTGAAGACCAGGCGGTCCGCCTCGAAATCCCAGTCGGCGTCGTCGGGAAACTGGAACAGGGGCATAGGGCGATCCGGGGCTGGGAAAAGGGGCCGAGCGTCCATCCTAGCGCCCGGCAGCCAGCCGGCAAATGGGTTTGACAGCCCGAAACCCGCCACCCATCCTTTCCCGCAAAATCAACGCACCCCGCACACCCGCGGGACAGGGATAGACGAGATCATGACCACCCCGACCATCGCGCCGGTCCTGGCCGAAGCCGACCGCGCCTTCGACCAGTCCGTTGCCCGTCTCATCGACCTGCTGCGCATCCCCAGCGTCAGCTCCAAGCCCGACCACGAGGGCGAGGTGCGCCGCGCCGCCGCGTGGCTGACCCGGGAGCTGGAGGCGCTGGGGTTCCAGGCCGGCGTGCGCGAGACCGGGTGGCTGCCCGCGGTGGTGGCCCATTACCCCGGCCCGGCGGATGCGCCGCACATCCTCTATTACGGCCACTACGACGTGCAGCCGCCCGAACCGCTGGAGTTGTGGAACAGCCCGCCGTTCGACCCGGTGATCGTGGAGGCGCAGCACGGCCCCCGTCTGGTCGCCCGCGGGGCGGTGGACGACAAGGGACAGGTGATGACCTTCCTCGAGGCGTTCCGGCTGTGGAAATCCGTCCACGGGTCGCTGCCCATCCGCATCACCGTGCTGCTGGAGGGCGAGGAGGAATCCGGCAGCCCGTCCCTGAAAGCCTTCCTGCGCGACAACCGCGCCGAACTGGCGGCGGACGTCTGCGTCATCACCGACACCAACGCCTGGACCATCGACACCCCGGCCATCACCACCCGCCTGCGCGGCCTGCTGTATGTGGAAGCCACGCTGACCGGCCCCAGCCACGACCTGCATTCCGGCATGTTCGGGGGGGCTGTGCTGAACCCCATCAACGCGCTGACCCGCATCCTGGGCCAGATCCACGACGATCAGGGCCGCGTGCAGTTCCCCGGCTTCTACGATGGTGTTGCCGAGGCGTCGAACGAGGAAAAGGCCATCTGGAACGGTCTGGGCTATGACGAGGCGGCGTTCCTGGCCGGCGTCGGCCTGAAGACCCCGGCGGGGGAGGCCGGGCGGACGCTGGCCGAGCGGCTGTGGTCGCGCCCCACCTGCGATATCAACGGCATCATCGGCGGCTACACCGGCGAGGGGGCCAAGACCGTCATCGCGTCCAAGGCCACGGCGAAATTCTCCTGCCGTCTGGTGCCGGGGCAGGATCCCGAGGCCGTGCTGACGGGGATCAAGGCGTTCTTCGCCGCCCGTCTGCCCCCCGACGCGCAGATCGAGTACAAGACCTTCGGCAAGTCGCCGGGGTTCTGCGTGCCCACCGATTCCCCCTATCTGCGGGCGACGCTGGACGCGCTGGGCGACGTGTTCGACAACCGCCCGGCCATGGTCGGCAGCGGCGGGTCGATCCCGGTCGGCGGCTATGTGCTGGATGAGCTGGGCATCGATTCCATCTTTGTGGGATTCGGGCTGGAGGACGACCGCATCCACTCTCCCAACGAAAAGTTCGAGCTGCGCTGCTACAAGAACGGCATCCGTGCCCATATAGCCATGCTGGAGCGGTTCGCGGCTCTGAAACCCTGACGGAGCGAGTGGATGAGGAGCACGATCGAAGCTCTGCTGGCGCGCATCGGCCGCCATGAACTTCCGGTTCTGCTGACGGTTCTGGTGGTGGCGGCGTTGCTGCTGGGCTTCGTCGAACTGGCGGGGGCGGTGCTGGAGGGGGAGATCACCGCCTTCGACCGTTCCCTGCTGTTGCTGCTGCGCAACCCCGCCGACGTGTCCGATCCCATCGGGCCGGGGTGGCTGGAGAACGCCGCCCGCGATATCACGGCGCTCGGCAGCACGGTCAACCTGACGCTGCTGGTGCTGGCGGCGGTGGGGTATCTGGCGCTGACGGCCAAGCGGGCCGCGGCGGTGATGGTGCTGGTGTCGGTGGGCGGCGGCATGATCCTGTCCACGCTGCTGAAGATGGGCTTCGGCCGCCCCCGTCCGGATCTGGTGCCCCACGGCGATGTGGTCTATACCGCCAGCTTCCCCAGCGGGCACGCCATGCTGTCGGCGGTGGCCTTTCTGACGCTGGGCGCGCTGATGGCGCGGGTGCAGCCGCGGCGGCGGGTCAAGGCGTACATCCTGCTGTCGGCGGTGCTGCTGACCGTCCTGGTGGGGTGCAGCCGGGTCTATCTGGGGGTGCACTGGCCGACCGACGTGCTGGCCGGCTGGTGCGTGGGGGCGGCATGGTCGGCCATCTGCTGGCTGGCGGCCCTGTGGCTGCAGCGCCGCGGGGTGGTGGAGAAGGAAGGAACGGGGAATGGCGGCGAAGGGGACACCGGCGGTCAGCGCGGCCAAGGCGGCGGGGATTGCGTTCCGTCTGCTTGAATACGACTACGACCCCAACGCCGACGCCATCGGGCTGGCGGCGGCGGACGCGCTGGGGCTGGACCCGGCCATGGTCTACAAGACGCTGGTGGCGCAGGTGGACGGCAAGGCGCTGGTGTGCGCCGTCATCCCCGTGGCCGCCCGCCTGGACCTGAAGGCGCTGGCCGCGGCGGCCAAGGGGAAAAAAGCCGATCTGGCCGACCCGGCGGCGGCGGAACGCTCGTCGGGCTATCTGGTGGGCGGCATCAGCCCGCTGGGCCAGAAACGCCGCCTGCCCACCTTCATCGACGAAAGCGCCGCGGCGTTGGACGAGATGGTGGTCAACGGTGGGCGCCGGGGCCTGCAGATCGCGCTGAAGCCCGCCGACCTCGCCCGCGTCCTGGGTGCCGCCGTGCTGCCGATCATGACGCCATAAAGGGCATCACGCCGTAAGGGGAGCATCACACCTTGGGCGCCGGTCCGGCATCGCGGATCCACGCCGCGCACGCGGCGGGATCGAAACGGCGTTCGGATGGCACCGTCTCCAGCGCATCGTTGACCACGGCCAGGAACGCCCGCTCCGCCCGGTTCAGCCGGGCGGCGGGGTTCCACAGCAGGTGCAGGTTCATGGGGCACACCCCTTCTTCCGGGGGCAGGGGCCACAGCCGGCCCTCGGCCACCTCGCGGGCGGCGGCGTGCATGGGCAGCGGACCGATGCCCAGGCCCGCGACGATCATCCGCCGCACCTCGTCCATGTTGGAGGAGGCGCCGGCGATGCGGGTGTCCAGCCCCTCCTGCACGCGGAACACGGCCAGCGGCGCCATGATCCCGTCGATCTGGTCGCTGGTGAACGACACCCAGGTTTCCCCCTTCAGGTCCGCCGGCTCCAGCCCCGAACGTCCGAACAGCCGGTGGCGGGGGCCGCAGTAGAAGCGGAAGGTCTGGCGGGTGAACAGCCGGTGTTCCAGATGCGCCGGCTCGCCGCGCAGCAGGCCGATGCCGCAGCACGCCGCCTTTTGCTGGAGGGCCGCGTGGATGTCGGCGCTGGCCATCACGTCGATTCGCAGGTCGGCGGCGGGGAACAGCGCGTTGAAGCGTTGCAGAACGGCGTCGAGAATCGCCGCCTCGATCCGGCTGACCAGCAGCAGCCGCACGGTGCCCGACACCGCCTCCTGCTCCGGCGCATCGTGGACCAGCAGGCCGAACCGCGCGATGGTCCCGAAAATGTCGCGGACCTCTTCATGGATGAGCGTGCCGGCACGGGTGATGGTGAACCGCCCCTGGCCCCGCTCGATCAACGGGCATCCCAACTGGTCTTCGAGCCGTTTGAGCGCCTGACTCACCGCCGGTTGCGTCAATCCGAGGCGGGAGGCCGCGCGGGTCACGCCCCCTTCCTCCACGATCACCAAAAAGGTGCGCAGAAGGTTCCAGTCCAGATGATGGCCGCCGCGGTCGCTATCCAAGAGGGCGCTCATATAAATTGACCTTATGGGAAGGATGCAGAATATCCATTTGTGGATTGGAGAAAAGGTAATTTTAATTCGGCGCAGTTGGCCCGGCCCGTTGACCGCCCCGGTGGCGCGGACAGCAGGACCGCAATGGCCCGGCAAGGGCGGTCAGGGAGAGGGGGTGTCCGGTACAGGGCCGCACGACGGTCCCGGACACCCGGCAGAGACGCGGCGGCACCCCGGACAACCGGGGGCCGCCGTTGCCGTCTCCACCCCCGTCTTATGGATGATCTTCCGGCCATCTGCCGTTCGGCTGGCTTGGGACAAAGCGCGAACTTCGCTATGATCCCGCCCGCGTCCCGTGCCGTGGGGCGTGGTTTGCCCGAATGGGGGGTGCAGCATGTCCCGCCGTCTGCTGGTCCGCGTGTGGTTCTGCCTGTGTCTGATGCTGGGAATGCTGGCCGTGGCCGCACCGGGGCGGGCGGACTACGCGCCACCCGGCCTGGGCAGCGACGCCGCGGCCTATGCCAACCCCATCCGGGCCAAGGCCCCTCCCCAGTCCACCGCCGCCCAGCGGGCCGACGCCACCAAACGGGCGCAGGCGGCCCTGGCGAAAAAGGACATTCCCGCCGCCATCGCCGCCTATGAGCAGGCCATCGCCCTGGGGGCGGAGGAGGGGCCGGCGTGGCTGGCGCTGAGCGATGCGTGGATGGCCCATCCCAAGCCCAGCCGCGACCACGCGCTGCAAGCGGCCTTCCTCGCCTACCAGAACGGCTCGCCGGAGATCCAGGCGGCGGCCCTGTGGCGGCTGGCCGATCTGTTCGACAGCGTGTTCAACAACCCGGCGGAGGCGCTGCGCGCCCTGCGCACCCTCCGCGAGATCCCCGACCTGACGCCGGAAATCCTGCAAGGCCGGGCGCCGGGGCTGGAGGCGCGCATCGCCGGGCTGCGCGCCCGCATCGGGCTGACGCTGGCCTCGGTGGCGGCGGATGCGGAAACCACGCCGCCGCGCGCCTGCTTCCGCTTCGCCGATCCCCTGTCGGAGCGCAAGGAGGTGCGGTTCGCCGATTTCGTGCGGGTGGAGCCGGCGGTCAAGGGCGCGGTTGACGCCCGCGGGAACAGCCTGTGCGTGACCGGACTTGCCCACGGCACCAGCTATGCCGTCACCCTGCGCCAGGGCCTGCCCGGCGCCGACGGGCTGGTGCTGAAGGCCGACGAGACCCACACCGTGCGCGTGCCCGACCGGGCGGCGGCGGTGGCGTTCCGCGGGCCGGGCTTCATCCTGCCCCGCACGGGGAACGAGGGGGTGCCGGTGGTGACCGTCAACCTGGAACAGGTGAAGGTCACCGTCTTCCGCGTCAACGACCGCAATGTCGCTCCCAACATCCGCAACCGGATTCTGGAGCCGCTGAACGAATACGCCGCCGAGGATGTCGGCGACGACTGGGGCGAGAAGGTGTGGGAAGGGCGCCTGACCACCACCGGGGAGCGGAACCGCGAGATCACCACCCTGCTGCCCTTCCGTCAGGCGGTGCCCGAGCCCAAGCCCGGATTCTACGCCGTGATGGCCGAGCCGGTGGACGTGGCGCAGGAGGCGGTCCCCTATGTCCGCGCCACCCAATGGCTGCTGGTGTCCGACATCGGGCTGACCGCCTACCGCGGGGCGGACGGCATCACCGTCTTCGCCCGTTCCTTCGGCACCGCCAAGCCCATGGCGGGGGTGGATGTGGCGCTGGTCGCCCGCAACAACAACGAACTGGGCCGCATCACCACCGACGCCGACGGGCGGGCCAGCTTTCCCGCCGGGCTGGCGCGGGGGGGCGGCGGCAACACGCCGATTTCGGTGATGGCCTATGCCGGGGCGGATTTCGCCGCCCTGGATCTGAGCACCGCCGCCTTCGACCTGTCCGACCGCGGCGTCGGCGGGCGGCCCCAGCCGGGGCCGATGGACGCCTTCCTCTACACCGACCGCGGCGTCTACCGGCAGGGGGAGACGGTCAACATCACCACCCTGCTGCGCGATGCCCGGACGGAGGCGGTGGAGGGCTTCCCCCTGACGGTCAAGGTGCTGCGCCCCAGCGGCACGGAATATTGGGCGGGTACGCCGATACCGGGGCCGGGGGGCAGCTATGTGCTGCCGCTGGCGCTCAGCCGCACTGCCCCCCTGGGCGGCTGGACCGTCCAGGCCTTCACCGACCCCAAGGGGGCGGCGGTGGGCAGCGCCACCTTCCAGGTGGATGATTTCGTGCCGGAACGGCTGGCGGTGGACCTTACCCCCTCCGCCCCCATCATGGAGGTGGGCAAGCCGTTCCAGGTGCTGGTGAAGGGCCGCTTCCTCTATGGCCCGCCCGCCGCCGGCCTGCCCGGCACGGCGGAGGTGTCGCTGCAGCCCGACCCCAACCCCTATCCCCAGCACCGCGGATACCGTTTCGGTCTGGTGCAGGAACGGTTCGAGCCCAAGGTGGAGCCGCTGACCTTCGACGGCACCGACGCCCAGGGGCAGGCGGCGGTTGAGGTGACGCTGCCGCCGCTGCCCGACACCACCCGGCCCCTGCGCGCCGAGGTGCGGGTGGCGGTGTCGGAGCCGGGCGGGCGCCCGACGCGCCAGTCGGTGAGCTTCCCCGTGCGGACCAAGGCCTACGCCGTCGGCATCCGCCCGCGCTTCGACGGCGGGCGGCTGGGCGAGGAGGAAGAGGCGTCGTTCGAGGTGATCGCGGTCGCCCCCGACGGCACCCCGCTGGCCAAGCCCGGCCTGTCCTGGTCGCTGGTGGAGGAGCGCACGACCTATCAGTGGTACATGAAGGACGGGCGCTACACCTACCGCGCCTTCACCCGCGACAGCCCGGCGGCGTCGGGCAAGACGGACCTCGGCACCGCCGGCCCGGCGGTGATCGCGGCGGGCAAGCGCCCGGTGGGCCGCTACCGGCTGGAGGTGGCGGATTCCGCCACCGGTGTCGCCTCGTCCCTGCGGTTCTCGTCGGGGTGGGTGATGGGGCCGGGCACCGGCGACACGCCCGACACGCTGGAACTGATCGCCGACAAGCCGGCCTACACGCCGGGCGAGACGGCGCGGCTGAAGCTGACCCCGCCGTTCGCGGGGGAGGTGCTGGTCACCATCGCCACCGACCGCGTGTGGGGGGTGAAAACCCTGTCGGTGCCGGCCACCGGCGGCACGGTGGACATTCCCGTCGATGCCGCCTGGGGGCCGGGCGCCTATGTCATCGCCACCGCCTACCGCCCCCCGGTGAAGGGGAAGGAGCGGCAGCCGGTGCGCGCCATCGGTGTGGCGTGGCTGGGCATCGACCCGGCGGTGCGCCGGCTGGACGTGGCCTTCGCCGACCCGCCCAAGGTGGCGCGTCCGCGCCAGCCCGTGGAGCTGGCCCTGAACGTCGCCCCCGCCGGCGGCGGACGGGCCGAGGACGCCTGGGTCACCCTGGCTGCGGTGGACGAGGGGATCCTGCAGCTCACCGATTTCCAATCCCCCGATCCGGGCCGCCATTATTTCGGCAAGCGCCTGCTGGGGCTGGACCTGCGCGACGATTACGGGCGGCTGCTGGAGATGCTGGACGGGCCGTTCGGGGCGTTGCGCCAGGGCGGCGATTCCAGCGGGGCGGCGCTGCCGGTGGTGCCCTTCACCGTGGTGTCGCTGTTCAAGGGGCCGGTGACGGTGGGGCCGGACGGGATGGCGCGGGTCCGGTTCGACATTCCCGATTTCAACGGTGAACTGCGGCTGATGGCGGTGGCCTTCGGCAAGGGGCGGCTGGGATCGGCCTCGGCCAGGCTGACCGTGCGCGACCCGCTGGTGGCCGACGCGGTGATGCCCCGCTTCCTCGCCCCCGGCGATGCCAGCCAACTGACCGTCTCGCTCCACAATGTGGAGGCGGCGGCGGGGTCCTACCGCGTGGCGGTGACCGGCGGCGGGGCGGTGGCGGTGGACAACGGCATCCAGACCGTGGATCTGCCGGCCGGGGAGCGCCGCACCTTGTACCTGCCCTTCCGCGGGGTGCAGGCGGGCATCGGCTCGGTGGCGCTGGAGGTGGCCGGGCCGGGGGGCTTCGCGGTGCGCCACGCGTACGGCATCACCGTCCGGCCCTCCCGCCCGGTGGAAACGCAGTTCGTGACGCAGCAGCTTGCCCCTGGCGCGTCGGCGGACCTGACCGCCGCCACGCTGGCCGGCTTCCTGCCGGGGACCGGGCGGGTGGCGGCCACGTTCAGCGCCGCACCGCCCTTCGATCTGGCGGGGATCCTCCAGGCGCTGGACCGCTACCCCTTCGGCTGCACCGAGCAGACCATCAGCCGTGCCCTGCCGCTCCTGGTGGTGCGCGACGTGGAATCGGCGCTGGGCCGTTCGGACAAGGGCGACACCGGGCTTGAGGGCCGGGTGGGACAGGCGGTGTCGCGGGTGCTGGACCGCCAGCGCTACGACGGGTCGTTCGGCCTGTGGAGTGCGGTGGGGGATACCGATGCGTGGCTGACCGCCTATGCCATGGAATTCCTGGTCCGGGCGCGCAACGGCGGCTATCCGGTGCCGGACCAGCCGTTGCGCAACGGCATGGACTGGCTGCGCCGCCATCTGGTGGACGGCGGGCGGGAACCGGCGGATCTGGCGTCCCGCGCCTATGCCCTGCACGTGCTGGCGCTGGGCGGGGTGTCGGTGCCGGGGCCGGCGCGCTATCTGCACGATGCCTTCCTCGACCAGATGCCCACGCCGCTGTCCAAGGGGCAGGTGGGGGCGGCGCTGGCCCGGCTGGGCGACAAGGGGCGGGCGGAAAGCGCCTTTGCCTCTGCCGTGTCGCAGTTGACCCGCAAGCCCTGGTGGGTGGATTACGGCAGCACCGTGCGCGACGCCGCCGCCCTGGTGGCGGTGATGGGCGAGGTGCAGATGCTGGGCAACCGGTTGCAGACGCTGGTGGACCGGCTGCCGGCGTCGGAAACCACGGCCAGGCAGACCAGCACCCAGGAACAGGCGTGGATCGTCATGGCCGCCGACGCGCTGATGCGCGGCAAGGCGCCCCTGCGCCTGACCGTCACCGGTGCCGTTGGTGGTGCTGGCGGGGCGGGGAAGGGCGATCCGGTCATCATCGCTCCGCCGCCCGAGGCCCTGGCCCAGGGGGTGCGCGTCGCCAACGCAGGATCCGAGGCGGTGTGGCAGGCGGTGTCCCTGTCGGGCATCCCGGCGGAACCGCGCCCGGCGGCGCGGGAGGGGCTGCGCATCAAGCGCAACTTCTTCACCCGCAGCGGCGAGCCGCTGAACCTCGACCAGCTTCGCCAGAACGACGTGTTCGTCATCGTTCTGGAGGGGGAGGCGAACACCGGCCTGGACCATCAGGCCATCGTCGTCCACCCGCTGCCGGCGGGGTGGGAGATCGAGAACTCCCACCTGGGGGCCGCGGGCACCGACGACATGCCGTGGCTGACCGACATGACCACGCCCTTGTCGGTGGAGGCGCGCGACGACCGCTATGTCGCCGCCGTCGATCTGACCGAGGATCAGACCCGCTTCAAGCTGGCCTATCTGGTGCGGGCCGTCACGCCGGGGAACTATGAACTGCCCGGCGCGCAGGTGGAGGACATGTACAAGCCCCGCTTCTTCGCCCGGCAGGCGGTGGGCCGCATCACCGTCCTGCCGCCGCCCTGATCCGGGGAGCGGGCGTCATGGGGCGCCGCATCCGGCGGTGGACGGCGGGGCTGGCCCTGGTGCTGGCCGGGCTGGGGCTGGCGGCGGTGGCGCTCGACCGGCTGTTCCCGCCCGACCTGTCGCGGCTGGCCGACCTGTCGCCCGCGGTGGTGGACCGCGACGGGCGGCCCCTGCGCGTGTTCCTGAACGGGGAGGGGGCGTGGCGGCTGCCGGTGGCGGAGCACGGCCCGGTGGACCCGCTGTTCGTCCGCCTGCTGCTGGCCTATGAAGACCGGCGGTTTTGGGATCATGCCGGCGTCGATCCGCTGGCGCTGCTGCGGGCGGCGGGGCAGAACGCAGCCTCGGGCCGGGTGGTGTCGGGGGCGTCCACCCTGACCATGCAGGTGGCCCGTCTGTTGGAGCCGCACCCGCGC
The DNA here is from genome assembly GCF_025961205.1 of Azospirillum fermentarium. Lineage (NCBI taxonomy): Bacteria > Pseudomonadati > Pseudomonadota > Alphaproteobacteria > Rhodospirillales > Azospirillaceae > Azospirillum > Azospirillum fermentarium. The sequence goes on along the minus strand of NZ_JAOQNH010000002.1, from coordinate 1,137,943 downwards.
AGCCTGACCGGCAAGCTCCGCGACATGGCCCGCGCCGCCCAGTTGGAGGCGCGGTTCGGCAAGGACGCCATCCTGTCCTTCTACCTGACGCTTGCCCCCTATGGCGGCAATCTGGAGGGGGTGCGGGCGGCCACCCGTGCCTATTTCGCCAAGGAGCCGCAGGAACTGACGGTGGGGGAGGCGGCCTTGCTGGTGGCCCTGCCGCAATCGCCCACGGCGCTGCGCCCCGACCGTTTCCCCGAGCGCGCGCGGGCCGCCCGCGCCAAGGTGCTGGACCGGGCGCTGGAAGCCGGCGTGCTGACCGGGGCCCAGGTGCGGGAAGGGAACGGAGAGCCCATTCCCACCGCCCGCGAACCGGCGCTGATGGATGCCGCCCATCTGGCCGAACGGCTGGTGCGCACCCATCCGGGGGAACGGGTGCTGCGCACCACCCTCGACGGGCCGCTGCAGCGCGCGGTGCAGGATCTGGCGCGGGCCGAGGCCGCGGGCCTGCACGAACAGGCCGGGCTGGCCATCGTGGTGGTGGACAACGCCAGCCGCGCGGTGCTGGCGGCGGTGGGCGGGCCGGACCCGCTGGACGACCGCCGGCAGGGCTGGGTCGATCTGCTGCACGCCCGCCGCTCGCCGGGGTCGGCGCTGAAGCCCTTTATCTACGGGCTGGGGTTCAACGACGGGCTGATCCACCCGGAAACCCTGGTGGCCGACGTCTCCACCCGCTTCGGCGACTATGCCCCGCGCAATTTCGACCGCGATTTCGACGGCGACCTGACCATCCGCGAGGCCTTGCAACGGTCCCTCAACGTGCCGGCGGTGGCGGTGCTGGACCGGGTGGGGCCGGTGCGCTTCGCCGCCGCCTTGGAACGGTCGGGCGTGCGCCTGACCCTGCCGCGCGGGGTGGAGGTGCCGGGGCTGCCGCTGGCGCTGGGCGGGGCGGCGGTGGACCTGTGGGACATGGCCGCCCTCTACGCCGGGTTGGCCAACGGCGGGCGGGTGGCTCCCTTGCGCGCCCTGGCCGATGCGCCCAGGGCCGAGGGCGTCTCCCTGATGGCCCCCGCCGCGGCGGCACAGGTGCTGCGCATCCTGGAAGGGGCGGCTCCCCCCGCCGGGGTGGTGCAGGCGCAGGAGGTGCGGCGCCGCCGCCCGGTGGCGCTGAAGACCGGGACCAGCTTCGGCTTCCGCGACGCCTGGGCCTTCGGGGTGTCGGGGCGCTATACGGTGGGGGTGTGGACCGGGCGGCCCGATGGGACACCCGTCCCGGGACATTACGGGCGCAACACCGCCGCCCCCATCCTGTTCCGCGTGTTCGACCGGCTGCCGCCGGAGCCGGGGGGGGCGGCCCTGGCCGGCATGGCGCAGGCGCCGGCACTGCTGCGCCGGCTGGGCGGCGGCGATGGGGGGCCGCCCGCGCTGGCCGCCGATCCGCCGCGCCTGATCTTCCCCCTGGATGCCGCCACCGTGGAGCGGATGGGGGAGGACGAGCCGGTGATTCTCAGCGCATCGGGGGGCCGGCGGCCGCTGACGTGGCTGGTGGACGGGCGGCGCATCGCCACCACCCCGGTGGCCCGCGACGTGCCGTGGCGGCCCGACGGACCGGGGTTCGCCCGCATCACCGTGGTCGATGCGGACGGGCGAAGCGATTCCGTGGGCGTCGAGGTGCGTTGACGCGCTTGCTCTCTGCCGCGCGCTGCTCCACCATCGCCGCCGTTTTGGGGGCGTCCAGACACGAGGAAGAGATGGGGGCTTACGGCATCAACGGTATCGGCCATCTGGCGGTCGCGGTGCGCGATGTGGAAAAGGCGCGGGAAACCTTCACCCGGCTGGGCTTTTCCATGGGCACCCTGGGGCGGAGCGCGGCGTTGCAGACCGCGGGGCACAGCGCCCGGTTCGCCGACGGCGATTCCCTGGACCTGCTGGCGCTGGAGGGCGCGCACCCCTTCACCGCCCCCGCTGCCGACCTGCTGAGGGAACGCGAGGGGGCCGCGTTCCTGGGGCTGAAGGCCGACGACGCGCGGGCGGCGTGGGTGGCTCTGACATCTGCCGGGCTGTCGGGGGGCGACGTGGTGGATTCCGCCGTGGTGGGCGGGGACCAGGACGTGCGCCTGTCGGTGACGCCGGTGGCGGCCAGCGCCGTTCCCGGTGCCACGGCGCTGGTGATCCAGCGGCACGGGCGCGACGCCCTGTGGCAGGGGGAGGCGCAGACCCACGAGAACACCGCCCAGGGGCTGGCGGCGGTGATCGTCACCGCGGCGGATGTGGATGATGTGGCCGGTGCCTATGGCCGGCTGTTCGGGACCGAGCCGTCGGCCCACGGATCCGCCCGCGTGGTCACCACCGGCACCGCACCCGTCGTGGTCGCCACCCCCGATTCCCTGCGCTGGACGTGGGGCGACGACCCGCTGCTGGACCTGCCGGTGCCGCGGCTGGCCGGCGTGGTGGTGCGGGTGTCGTCCCGCGACGCCGCCCAGCAGGCGCTGCAAAAGAGCAAGCTGCCCGCCATGGGCAGCGACGCCATCTTCCGCGTCGGCTCGGCCCACGCCCACGGCATCCTGCTGGCCCTGAGCGAAAGCCTGGATCTGGGGCGTCTGATTCCGCGGTGACGGAAGAGGTTTGACGCGGCGTGTCCGGGGGCGGGGGGCCTCCCCCTTTTCCCCGGCCAACCTTCGCCGTCCGGCCCTGTTGTTCCGTACAGGATCACAGCGGATGGAGGCAGCGCCATGGATCTGAAAAACTGGGACCGGGACAAGGGCATCCTGCGCGAAGGGGAACGTCTGGGCCAGGTCGCCAACAGCTCCGGCGAGGACCGCGCCATGCGCGACGGCTGGCGGGCGGAGGAGCGGCAGCGCGCGGCCCAGGCATTCGCCCAGCCGGGCGTGCCGGGGGATGCGGCCATCCGCGGCGCCATCGTCCAGCGGCTGGCCTATGATGCCTGCGTGGACGAGGGCGACATCATCCTGACCGTGCAGGACGGGGTGGTTGGCCTGGACGGGCTGGTCAACGATCATCTGGCCCGCCAGCGGGCGGGGGAGATCGCGGCGGCGGTCGATGGCGTGCGCAGCGTCCGCAACGGGCTGACCGTGCGCAACCTGTCCGCCGCCGTGCCGCTGCCCGGCACCATGGAATCCCTGGACGGCGATCCCGGCACCGGGCGGATGGGCTAGGCGGCCAGCGGACTGAGGCTGGGGGCCGGGACCGGCGGTCCGATGGGGATAAGGCCGTCCTCGATCCGGCTGATGATCCCTTTGGCGTCCATATGGCCGGGAACGCGGGGGTTGAGGCTGTGCCGCTTGCCCGGAATCGTACACCGCGCCGCCGGGCGGAAGGAATTGGCGCGGCCCAGCGCGTCGTCGCCGCCGATGACCTGGACCACGCGGGTAAAGGCCGGGGGCGTGTTCACCACCGCGCCCAGGGTCACCACCGTCACCTGATCGTAGAGCGGGGAGCCGGTGGGGTGGGCATGGGCATAGCGTTCAAGGGCGCAATCGATGACCAGGCTGCCCTTGCTGTGCCCCACCACCCAGCGCAGGCCGGGCGGGGCCGCATCCAAGAGGGCGGACAGGGCGATGATGTCCCGCTGTGCCGGGATCAGGTGCACCAGACCGTTGAGCGGCCTGTGCCGGTCGATGGCGCCGAACAGGAACCAGCCGCCCAGCGCCTCCGCCATCAGATCGGCCATGCCATAGCCGGACACGATCCCGGCTACGGGCGCGCCCAGCGCATCGGCGACGTTGCGCGCCAGGGCCGCCGTGCCGAGAATGGAGCTTCCCACCCCGGCCACGGCGATGGCGGCAAAGCTGTTATCCGTGCCCTGCAAGAAAGCGCCGACGGAAGCAAAATGGCGGATTCCCTGCCCCGGCCCTGTGGGGGAAACAAGGATGATGTGCCCTTCGCAGAAAATATGCCCATCGCTGTTGTTCAATTCATGCAGGTGCAGTCTTTCCGCGCTGCTCAAGGAACCGATATCGTAAAATATCTGGTCGATCATGCTGTTCCTGGCCCTGACCGGGGCCAGGGCGATGTCGCAGAGCGAACCTAAAATGCTCATGGCCGGTTCTTTCTTTATCTGAAAGTTGATTTCGCTGGCAAAATTCAAAAAGATGCATCCATGCAATGGATATGCAGGCAATCGGCTGCGCAAAACCCAAAAACACACTTTTTTGCCGTACGTCCATGGCAATGCTGTCAGGTTAAGAAGCCCTCTCCTCCCCGCAGGGCAGCCGCAGATGCAGCATATGATCCTATTTAGGTTTATCATCATCCCAGCAAAGGCTGGGATTCAGACGGTCTCTCCACGCTCAGCACTTTGAGAACCAAGAGACTCACGTCGCCGTTGCCGCGGCTCAGCACCTGGCTTCCCGCTTTCGCGGGCATGGCGATAATCCTTATCGGGACGATAAAGTCCTCTGTGCGATTGCCCTGCCCCCGCCGCCTTGACGGGGCGGGCGGGGGGCGCTATCGCCTTGAGGGCATTTCGCCCGGCTGCTTGCAAGGATCCCGCCCATGCCCGGTTCCACCCCGTTTTCCCTGTCGGGCCGTCACATTCTGGTGACCGGGGCCTCCACCGGCATCGGGCGGGCGGTGGCGGTGGCGGCGGCGGGGCTGGGGGCGCGGGTGACGGTGACGGCCCGCAACGCCGGGCGTCTGGCCGACACCGCCGCAGCACTGGCGGGGGAGGGACACCGGGCCGCCCCCTTCGACCTGTCCGACACCGACGCCATCCCCGCCTGGATCAAGGTCCAGGCCGCGGACGGCGGCCCGTTCGACGGGCTGGCCCATTGCGCGGGCGTGCAGGTGGGAAAGCCGGTGCGGTCGGTGGACCGCGCCTTCTTCGACCAGACCATGCACGTGAACCTGCTGAGCGCCTTGTCCCTGGCCCGCGGGCTGCGGCAGAAGGGATGCCATGGGCCTGACGCCTCGGTGGTCTTCGTCGCCTCGGTGGCGGCGCTGATCGGACAGCCGGGCAACGTGGCCTATGCCGCCAGCAAGGGCGGGCTGGTGGCCGCCGGGCGGGCGCTGGCCATGGAGCTGTTGCGCGACGGGATCCGCGTCAACTGCGTCGCCCCCGCCCTGGTGGAGACCGAGATGATGGACCGTTTCCGCACCACCATCACCGACGACCAGTTCGCCGCCGTGCGCAACGCCCACCCCATGGGCTTCGGCAAGCCGGAGGATGTGGCGAACGCCATTGCCTTTCTGCTGGGACCGGGCAGCCGGTGGATCACCGGCGTGACGCTGCCGGTGGACGGCGGCTATCTGGCGGTGTGAGGAGACAGCATCCCATGCCCTTCCGTTTCCGCCCCCCCACCCTGGACGATGCCGGTCTGCTGCTGCGCTGGCGCACCGATCCGGTCATCACCCGGTTCATGTATACGGATATCGAGAATCCCGACGAGGAGCGGCAGAGGGAATGGCTGGCCGCCGCTGCCGGGCGGGCGGATTTCTGCCATTTCGTGATCGAGCACGCGGGGCAGCCCATCGGTTATCTGTCCTATTCCGACATCGACCGGGTGAACCGGCGCTGTTCATCGGGATCGTACATCGGTGACCGCAGCGCCGGGGGTACGGTGCCGGGGCTGCTCAGCACGTTCATCCTGGATTATTGTTTCTACGGGCTGGGAATGAACAAGATCGTCAACAGCTTTCTGGCCGGCAACGATGGCGTGATCCATATCCAGCGCCTGCTGAAGTTCCGCGAGGTCGGGGTGCTGCGGGAGCATATCTTCAAATACGGCCGCTTCCACGACGTGACCCTGTTCGAGATGACACGGGCCGAGTGGGAGTCCAGGCGCCACCCCTTCACCCGCGAACACACGCTGGCGGCGTTCGGCGTTCAGTCGTCCCCGGACGAAACGGATTTCGGCCCGGCCAGCGGGGCGTAACCGTCGCGGCGCAGCGCGTCCAGCGTCTCGTCCACGATGTCCACCGGCACGCCGGTGGAGCGCATGACCAGACCGGCCATCTGCAGGCTGGCCTCGATGGTTTCGGGCACCACGGCGGTGGCCCCGGCCCGCTCCAGCCGCTCCACCTGCCCCAGATCGTGGGCGCGCACCACGATGGGCAGGTCGGGGGCCTGCCGCCGGATGCTTTCCACCGCCCGCACCGCCAGCGCCGGCTGGTTGACGGTGACCAGCGCCACCCGTGCCCGCTCGATGCCGGCGGCCCGCAGCACGCCCCCGTGGCTGGCATCGCCGTAATAGACCGGCAGCCCGGCCGCGCGCGAGGATGAGACCCGCTGCGGTTCCAGATCCAGGGCGATGAAGGGGATGCCCTGGCGGGTCAGCACGCGGGCCACGGCCCGGCCCACGCGGCCATAGCCGGCGATCAGCACATGGCCCTTGATGTCGCTGGTCTCGATGCCGAATGCCTCGGCCCCCCAGCGGCGTTCGATGGCCGACGCCCCGCGGTGGGCCAGCGCGCCGATGGCCGGGGTCACCGCCATGGACAGCGCCACGACCGAGGTCAGGATCTGCCCCGTCTCCCCGGTCAGCACCGACAGCCCCACCGCCTTGCCGATCAGGACGAAGGCGAATTCGCCCCCTTGCGACAGCAAGAGCCCCACCCGCAGCGACGTGGCCGTGCCCAGCCCCGACAGCCGGCACAGCGCGAACAGCAGCGTGCTCTTGCCCAGCAGCAGCCCGGCGGTGACCAGCAGGATCTGCGGCGCGTGGGTCAGCATGAAGGGCAGGTCCAGCGCCATGCCGACGGTCATGAAGAACAGGCCCAGCAGCAGGCCGCGGAACGGTTCGATGTCGGCTTCCACCTGATGGCGGAACGCGGTGTCGGCCAGCAGCAGCCCGGCCAGGAACGCCCCCAGCGCCATGGACATGCCCGCTTCCAGCGTCACCCACCCCACCGCCAGCACCAGCAGCAGGTTCATGGCGGTGAACACCTCGGGGTGGCGGGATGCCGCCACATATTCATAGACCGGGCGCACCACGAACCGGCCCAGCAGCATGATGACGCCGATGGCGGCGACACCCTTGGCCAGTGCCAGGGCCAGCGCCTGGACGATGCTGGTTTCGGGCGATGCCAGCAGCGGCAGCAGCGTCAGCAGCGGCACCACCGCCAGATCCTGAAAGATCAGCACCGCCACCGACACGCGTCCGAAACGCGCCACCGTCTCCCCCCGTTCCACCAGCATCTTCAGCACGGTGGCGGTGGAGGAGAAGGCCAGAGCCCCCCCGACCACCAGCGCCGATTCCGGCCGCAGCCCCAGCCCATAGGCCGCCAGCCCCAGCACGGCGGTGGTTCCCACCACCTGGAACAGCCCCAGCCCGAACATGAACCGCCGCATGGCCTGAAGCCGCGACAGCGGCAATTCCAGCCCGATGGCGAACAGCAGGAACACCACGCCGAATTCCGCCAGAATGTCGGGAATGGTGCGGTCCACCACCGGCCCCGGCGTATGCGGCCCCAGCATGATGCCGGCGGCGAGGTAGCCCAGAACCGCGGGGATGCGCAGCTTCTGGAACACCGGCACCACCACCACCGCGGCCAACAGCAGGAACAGGACGTCAATCAAAAGGCGTGTATCGTGCATGATGGCGGCGGTGACAGGACGGGGACGATGTGTCGCATGGACCATCCGCACGCCGGGGTCAAGCAAAAGCCGCGCGTGCTCATCGGTTAAACCCCTTGCGCGACAGACGTTTCCAGCGTGTAAACTGGTCCCGACAGCAAGACGGACAGGAGAAAGCCGGCGTGAAACGGCGCGATTTCCTGACGGTGGGGGGGAAAACGGCCGCGGCTGCCGGGGTGGCCGGTGCGGCCGCGATGACGGGTCCGGGACCGGCGAAGGCCGGGCCGGCGGTGCGCTGGCGGCTGGCCTCCAGCTACCCGAAAACCCTGGATTCCATCCATGGCGCCGCCGAACGAATCGCCGCCCGCGTGCGGGGCGCGACCGATGGCGCCTTCGACATCCAGGTCCACGCCGCGGGCGAACTGGTACCGGCCCTGGGCGTGTTCGGTGCCGTGTCCGCCGGCACGGTGGAGTGCGGGCTGACCGCCGCCGCCCTGGCCGCGGAGCGTGATCCGGTCCTGTGTTTCGACACCGGCATTCCTTTCGGTCTCAACGCCCGCCAGCACGCGGCGTGGATGATGCACGGCGGCGGGGCGGGGCTGATGGGCACGGTCTTTGCCGATCACGGCATCGTGGCCTTTCCCGCCGGCAACACCGGGGCGCAGATGGGCGGGTGGTTCCGCCGGGCCGTCAACCGGCCGGATGATCTGCGCGGTCTGACCATGCGCATCGCCGGTCTGGGGGCGTCCGTGATGGAGCGGCTGGGGGTGTCGGTGCGGTCGCTGCCCGGTGATGCGCTGGCCGATGCCCTGGCCGCCGGCACGCTGGATGCGGCGGAATGGTCCGGCCCTTACGACGACCAGCGCCTCGGCCTCCACCGTGGTGCCTCCTATTATTACTATCCCGGCTGGTGGGAGGGGGCGGCGCAGGCGTCGCTGATGGTCCACCGCCCGCTGTGGGACGCGCTGCCCCCGTCCTATCGGGTTATTCTGGAACAGGCGTGTGCCGAAACCGGGGCCTGGATGCTGGCCAAGTACGATTCCCTCAACGCCATCGCGTTGCGCCAGCTCGTGGGGGCCGGCGTGGTGCTGAAGCCCTTTCCGCCCGCGGTGATGGATGCGGCCTACAGCGCCGCCTTTGCGCTGTACGAGGAGCGGGCGGAGTCGGATACGCGGTTCCGCACCATCTACCGCGCCTGGGGCCGATTCCGGGAGGAGGAACAGATGTGGTTCCGCGTCGCCGAAAACAGTTTCGACAGCTACCTCTACGCCCAGCCCGGCCAACCCTTCGCAGATGCAGCGCCCCGGGCGGCGCGATGAGGCGGAAACAGGCAAAATCCCTGTTTGCAGTGCACAAGAATTCGGCATCGATGGAAAGTGGCTACAAAGCGTTCAAACGGGCTTGTCTATTTTCTTAAACACAGCTACCGTCTGTTCCGCGATACCGGCCCGGCGCGCAGCGCATGACTGACAGGGTTGCGCAAGGCCGGTCCGACATTACGGGAAAGAGGGTGGCTCGGCACATGGACGGCGGCATGACGGTCACGGCGCAGGCCCTGGTGCGGTTCCAGGGAGTCCAGAAAACCTATGACGGCGAGCACCTCGTCGTGAAAAGTCTGGATCTCGACATTGCCAAGGGGGAATTCGTCACGCTGCTGGGGCCGTCGGGCTCGGGCAAGACCACCACGCTGATGATGCTGGCGGGGTTCGAGGTGCCGACCCACGGGGAAATCTACCTCGACGGGCGCCCCATCAAGAACATGCCCCCGCACAAGCGCGACATCGGCATGGTGTTCCAGAACTACGCCCTGTTCCCCCACATGACGGTGGCGGAGAACCTGGCGTTCCCCTTGAGCGTGCGCAAGATGTCCAAGGCGGAGATCGGCCAGCGGGTGGACCGGGCGCTGGAGATGATCAAGCTCCAGCCCCTGCGCAACCGCCGTCCGGGCCAGCTTTCCGGCGGGCAGCAGCAGCGCGTGGCGCTGGCCCGCGCGCTGGTGTTCAACCCCCAGCTCGTGCTGATGGACGAACCCCTGGGCGCGCTCGACAAGCGGCTGCGCGAGCATATGCAGCTCGAGATCAAGCGCATCCACGAGACGACGGGCATCACCGTGGTCTACGTCACCCATGACCAGGGGGAGGCGCTCACCATGTCCGACCGCATCGCGGTGTTCAACGACGGCATCATCCAGCAGATCGACAGCCCCGATGCGCTCTATGAGCGGCCGGTCAACAGCTTCGTCGCCAATTTCATCGGTGAAAACAACGCGTTGAGCGGTGTTGTCGAAAATCTTGAACAGGGGTTCTGCACCGTGCGGCTGGACGGCGGCGGATCGGTGGTGGCGCTGGCGGCCAACGTGGCCGGTGCGGGGCGCCGCACCACCCTGTCGATCCGCCCCGAACGGGTGTCGCTGGCCCCGGCCGACGGCGGCGAGGGGCCGAACCGGCTGCCCGCGGTGCTGCTGGAAACCATCTATCTGGGCGACCACGCTCTGGCGGTGCTGGAGGTGGCGGGCAATTCCGAATTCATGGTCAAGCTGCCCGCCGGCGGGCACGTGGGTCTGAGCCACGGGCAGGCGGTGACCGTCACCTTCCGGCCCGAGGACTGTAGGGCGCTGGACGCGGTGTGAACCGCCGCACGTCTTCACTTCATAAAACAACCTCAACGGACATAAGGGGTTCAGGGACAATGAGCATCATGGGCAAGGCAGCGGGTTTTATGGCCACCCTGACCGCGGTGGCGGCCCTGTCGGCGGCGGCGAATGCGCGTGACCTGACGGTGGTGTCGTGGGGCGGCGCGTACCAGGACGTGCAGAAGCAGGTCTATTTCGAGCCGTTCAAGGCCACCGGCACCGCCATGAACGACGAATCGTGGGACGGCGGCATCGGCGTCCTGCGCGCCAAGGTCCAGGGCGGCAACGCCACCTGGGACGTGGTGCAGGTGGAAAGCGAGGAGCTGGCGCTGGGCTGTGAAGAGGGGCTGTTCCAGCCGCTCGACTTCGCCAAGATCGGCGGCGAGGCGCAGTACCTGCCGGCCACCGTCAATTCCTGCGGCGTCGGCGCCATCGTGTACGACTTCGTGCTCGGCTACGACAAGGACAAGCTGAAGAGCGCGCCCAAGGGCTGGGCCGATTTCTTCGACACCAAGACCTATCCGGGCAAGCGCGGCCTGCGCCAGGGCCCGAAGACTACGCTGGAAATCGCCCTGATGGCCGACGGCGTGGCGCCCAAGGACGTCTATAAGGAACTGGGCACCGACGCCGGTGTGGAACGCGCCTTCAAGAAGCTGGACAGCATCAAGAACGACATCGTGTGGTGGAAGGCCGGCGCCCAGCCGCCCCAGCTGCTGGCGTCGGGCGAAGTGGCGATGACCTCGGTCTACAACGGCCGCATCGACGCCGCCAACAAGAAGGAAAAGAAGAACTTCGGCATGGTGTGGAACGGCGCGCTGTTCACCATCGACAGCTGGGTCATCCTGAAGGGCAGCCCCAACACCGAAGCCTCCTACAAGTTCCTGAACTACGTCGGCAAGCCGGAGATCCAGGCCAAGCTGTCGGAAAACATCGCCTACGGCACCTCGGCCAAGGACGCGCCCAAGCATGTGAAGCCGGACGTCCTGGCCGACCTGCCGACGGCGGAGGCCAACATGGCCAACGCGATCGAGATCAACACCGCCTTCTGGCTGGAAAACCTCGACCGCCTGACCGAACGCTTCAACAAGTGGGCGGCCAAGTAAGGGTGTGATGCTACCCCCCTCCTCTTCGGGGGGAGAGGGGGCGCGCCGATGAGCGCTGGGGAAGGGGCGGGGCGTTTCAGCGCCGGACCGGCCCTCCCCCCGGCCTCTCCCCATGGGGGAGAGGGGAATTGCCGACTTTGAAAGGGAGGCCGTCATGGTCGCCGTTGTCGCCGCAGGCGACATTCCGTTGAAGCGCCGGCTTCGCCGGGCCGAGCGGGCGCGCCAGTTCCGCGCGTTGGCGCTGGTGCTGCCGCTGCTGGCCTTCCTGCTGTTCACCTTCCTCATCCCCATCGGCGGGATGCTGTGGCGCAGTGTGGAAGATCCCGAGGTGGGGCAGGCCATGCCCCGCACCGTCGCAGCATTGTCCGGCTGGGACGGCAAGGACGTGCCGGGCGAACCGGCTTTCGCAGCCCTGGCCGCCGACCTGCGGCAGAGCTATCAGGACCGCTCCATCGCCGGGGTGGCCAAGCGTCTCAACTACGTCTCCAACGGGCTGCGCACCACGGTGATGGGCACGGCGCGCCGGATCCACGACCTGCCGGCCCCCGGCACGGCGCGCGAGACGCTGATCGCCATGGACCCGGCGTGGGGCGAGCGCATCACCTGGACCGCCATCAAGGGGGCGTCGGGGCCGGTCTCCGACTTCTACCTGCTGGGGGCGCTCGACCTGAAGCGCAACATGGAAGGCTCGATCGTCCGTGCGCCGGAGGAACAGGCCATCTATGTGGACGTGTTCGGGCGCACCTTCGGCATCGGCCTCGGCGTCACGGCGCTGTGCTTGATCCTGGGCTTTCCGGTGGCGTACCTGCTGGCCAGCCTGCCGGCGGGGCAGTCGAACCTGCTGATGATCTTCGTGCTGCTGCCGTTCTGGACCTCGCTTCTGGTGCGCACCTGCGCCTGGATCGTGCTGTTGCAGGGCGAGGGGCTGATCAACGACCTGCTGCGCTGGGTCGGGCTGATCGACGCGCCGCTGCGGCTGATCTACAACCGGGTCGGCGTGTTCATCGCCATGACCCACGTGCTGCTGCCGTTCATGATCCTGCCGCTCTACAGCGTGATGCGGTCGATCTCCCCGGCCTATATGCGGGCGGCCACGTCGCTGGGGGCGCCGCCGGCGGTGGCCTTCGTGCGGATCTACCTGCCCCAGACGCTGCCGGGCATGGGAGCGGGGTGCCTGTTGGTGTTCATCCTGGCCATCGGCTACTACATCACGCCAGCCCTGGTGGGCGGGGCCGCCGACCAGATGATCAGCTATTTCATCGCGTTCTACACCACGGATACGGTCAACTGGGGCCTGGCCTCGGCCCTGGGGGCGGTGCTGCTGGTGGCGACGCTGCTGCTGGCGATGGTCTACGGCAAGCTGGTCCACGGCCAGCAGAACACGGGAGGACTGAAGAATTGAGCGACTCTCACGCCCCCCGCACCGCCAGCCAGCGCATCGGCTGGACCGCCACCGTCGTCGGCGCCGGACTGGTGTTCTTCTTCCTGATGGCGCCGATCCTGGCCATCGTGCCGCTGTCGTTCAGCTCGTCCACCTATCTGACCTACCCGCTGCCGGGGCTGTCGCTGCGGTGGTACGAGGATTTCCTGGCCTCCCCCAAATGGATGCTGGCGCTGAAGAACAGCATGATCATCGGGGTGTCGGCCACGTTTCTGTCCATGACGCTCGGCACGCTGGCCGCCCTGGGGCTGGCCCAGTGGAAAAGCACGTTCAAGCCGCTGGTGCTGGCGGTGGTGCTGTCGCCCATGGTGGTGCCGGTGGTGATCGCCGCGGTCGGCCTGTATTTCTTCTTTGCGCCTTTGGGGCTGACGGGGAACTACGCCGGACTGATCCTGGCCCACACCGCACTCGCCACTCCGTTCGTGGTCATCACGGTCAGCGCCACGCTGCAAAGCTTCGACATGAATCTGGCCCGTGCGGCGGCGTCGCTGGGGGCTCCGCCGCTCCTGGTGTTCCGCAAGGTCATCCTGCCGCTGATCCTGCCGGGCATGGCGTCGGGGGCGCTGTTCGCCTTCGCCACGTCCTTCGACGAGGTGGTGATCGTGCTGTTCATGGCCGGGCCGGAGCAGCGCACCCTGCCGCGCGAGATGTTCAGCGGCATCCGCGAGAACATCAGCCCGACCATCACCGCGGTGGCCGTGATCCTGACCCTGCTGTCGGTGTTCCTGCTGTCCACCCTGGAATGGCTGCGCCGCCGGTCGGAACGGTTGCAGGGCAAGGGCTGAAAACGGGACCGGGCGGGGGATCCATCCCCGCCCGGTCACCCCCGATCCGTTCCGCGGCCTTAAACCATGTTGTTGGCGGGGGCTTCACACATCGTTTACCATTCCTCACCTATGGTGCCCCGTTCCCGCAAATGAGCTATGCTGTTTTGGGTCGAAGCCGAGTGCGCCGGTGAGGAAGATGTGAGCAGTCCGACCGAACCCAGCCCGATGGCCGAAGCGGCTGGAGCCGATGGTGTCTGGGAGGTGGACCCTGGTGCCTTCACGCTGCGGGCGTCCCCCGGCTTCTGCCGCCTGATCCCCCCGTCCCGTGCGGGCGGGGCGGTGACGCTGGCCGACTGGCTGGCGCGGCTGCATCCCGATGACCGCCCGGCCCTGGCCTCGGCCCTGGCGCCGGCGACCGACGGCGCCGTCTGCGGCTTTTCCCTCGATTTCCGCGTGGCCGATCCGGCCAGTTCCCTTGCCGGCGGGTCCGGCGGGGCGGGCGGGGAAGGGGAGGACGGCGGGGCCGGGCCGTGGCTGTGGCTGCGCGCTCTGGGCATGCCATGGGCGGGCGGGCGGCTGGCCGGCACCCTGTCGGACATCACCGCCCAGCGCATGGCGGAGGAGCGCGCGTCCCTGGCGTTGCGCGGCAGCGGCGACGGGGTGTGGGACTGGGACCTGGGCGCCGGCACCGTCCATTATTCCCCGGAATGGAAGCGCATCGCCACCCGCTGTTCCGACACGGCCCTGGATGGCACCATCCACGCCTGGTTCGCCCGCGTGGTGGCCGCCGACCGCGCCGGGCTGGAAGGCGCCATCGACATGCATCTGAGCGGCGAGCGCCCGGTGCTGCGCCACGAATTCCGCATGGTCGATTCGTCCGGGCAGGAGCATTGGGTGCTGGTGCGCGGGAAGGCCATGCGTGATGTCACCGGCCGTGCCGTGCGGCTGACCGGCACCGTGACCGACATCACCCCGCGGAAAAAGGCCGAGCAGCAGCTTCTGTTCGACGCCTTCCACGACACCATGACCGGTCTTGCCAACCGCACGCTGCTGCTGGACCGGGTGGGGCAGGCGCTGAACCGCGACCGCCGCACCGCCAGCCGCCCGTTCGCGGTGCTGGTGATCGACCTGGACCGCTTCAAGACCGTCAACGAGACCCACGGCTCGGCCATCGGCGACCGGGTGCTGCGGGTGATCGCCAAGCGGCTGGAAGAGGCGCGGCGCATGGGCGATACCCTGGCGCGGGTGTCGGCGGATGAATTCGCCATGCTGCTGAACGACATCGACGACGTGGGCGACGCCATCACCGCCGCCGAGCGGCTGGCCCGGTCCATCGCCCAGCCCATCGACCTGTTCGACCACGACATCCAGATCACCGCCTCCATCGGCATCGCCCACAGCGTCACCGGCTATGAGCGGGCCGAGGATCTGATGCGCGATGCCAGTCTGGCGGTGTTCCGCGCCAAACAGCAGGGGCGCAACCGCGTCGATGTGTTCGACAGCAACCTGCGCCGTCAGGCCATGTCGGCCATGCGGCTGGAAACCGAACTGCGCGCGGCCCTGGAGCAGGACCAGCTCTGCCTGTTCTATCAGCCCATCGTGTCTCTGGCCCACAACCGCATCGACGGGTTCGAGGCGCTGATCCGCTGGCGCCACCCCGAACGCGGGCTGGTGCCGCCCGGCGAGTTCATCCCGCTGGCCGAGGAAACCGGGCTGATCGTGCCCATCGGGCGCTGGGCGCTGCGCGAGGCGGTCCGCCAGATCGTCCAGTGGCAGGCGCGGTTTCCCCGGCCCGTGCCGCTGTTCATGAGCGTCAACGTCTCCCCCCGCCAGATCCACGACGACGATCTCGCCGGGCTGGTGGCCGAGGTGCTGGCGGGCAGCGGCATCCCGCCGTCGTCGCTGAAGCTGGAGATCACCGAAAGTCTGCTGATGCAGGATCCGGCCAAAAGCCGCGACGTGATGCAGCGGATCCGCGATATGGACGTGCGCCTGTCCATCGACGATTTCGGCACCGGCTATTCGTCCTTGAGTTACCTGCACACCTTTCCCGCCGACACGCTGAAGATCGACCGGGCCTTCGTCTCGGCCATCAGCACGGGCGAGAGCAGTGCGGCCATCGTCCAGGTCATTTCGACCCTGGCGGCGATCTTGCGCATGGATGTGGTGGCCGAGGGGATCGAGACGGAGACCGAGGCGGAATTCCTGCGCGACATCATGTGCAAGTTCGGTCAGGGCTATCTGTTCCACCGCCCCGCCCCGGCGGAGGTGGTGGAGGCGCTGCTGACCGACGCCACCGAGGATGCATCGGACGGCGCGATTCTCGGGCTTGGCTGAGGGCACAAAAAAGGGAAGCCGCAGCTTCCCCCTTTTTGTGCCGTCAGACCGGGAAGAACACCCGCAGTCTTAGAGATCGTCGAAATCGTGGGCGCTGCCGTGCAGCGAACCGGCGGACGGCTGCTGCGGGGCCGGGGCCTGTTGGGGCTGGTCACGGTAGTGGTGGACACGCGCGATGCTGCCGGCCAGATCCTGCAGTTCGATGAAGTTGTCGGCCTGCCGGCGCAGTTCGTCGGCGACCATCGGCGGCTGGGATTTCACCGTGCTGATGACGCTGACCCGCACGCCCTTGCGCTGCACCGCCTCCACCAGCCGGCGGAAATCGCCGTCGCCGGAAAACAGCAGGATATGGTCCACGTGCTCGGCCATCTCCATCACGTCGATGGCCAGCTCGATGTCCATGTTGCCTTTGATCTTGCGCCGGCCCGAGGCGTCCGTGAACTCCTTGGTCGGCTTGGTCACCATGGTGTAGCCGTTGTAGTCCAGCCAGTCCACCAGGGGACGGATGGGGGAGTACTCCTGATCCTCAACCAAGGCCGTGTAATAAAATGCCCGAACAAGGCGGGCTTCGTTTGCGAATCCGTCCCTCAAGCGCTTGTAATCGATATCAAACCCCAAAGACCGTGCCGCAGCGTAAAGATTGGCGCCGTCGATGAACAGAGCGATGCGTTCTTCCTTGTAAAAAAGTCGGCTCACATCCTTAGGCAGAACATTAGAACGGTCCAAAGCCGTAATCCTTTCAGGTAGCAATATAGCAAATTTTAGAGAGCTCGGAGAACCGCGTCCCAGGCTCAAAGTAGGGGGGCGCGGTTCAACAAACAAGGGGCATGTTGGGATTGATACGGAATGTGACGCAACCAGACAGGCGTTTTCCGGGAGGAAGAACACATATTCCTGTATCGGGTTCTTTAATGCGATTCAAAGCATTGGTCATATGACTGACGGGTTCAACGCAGACGTAATGCTCACCGTGGGGAGCATAGATCAATAAGTGACTGAACAGAGGGTCCGCCTCAACCGAGAGCGACATTCCCCAGGGAATCGGCCCGTCTTCCGTGCCCGGCGGGCGGTCTGGCCACGATAGGGTGGCGCCGCCGGCCCAGCCGAAGAACCCATGATCGATATTCACCCCGTCCAGGCACAACCCCCGACGGGTGTCCCATTGCGCGGGCACGGCGCTGCGCCGTTCGGGCAGGCGGGTGGGGCCGTTGGTCCACATGCCGTCGGTGCGGGCGGTCAGCACCGTTCCCGGTGGACGCGGAAAATAGGGATGCAGGCCGAGCCCGGCGGGCATCGGCTCATCCCCTTCGTTGGTGATGGCGATGGTGATGCTCAGCCCGTCGCCGGTCAGGTGAAAGACCTGCTCGGCCCGGTACGGCCAGGGCCACGCCCCGGCGGGGTGGCGGTAGCTGAGGTGCAGGCTGTCGCCGCTCCGCCCGTCCACGGCCCAGGCCGCTTCCCAGCCGTGGCCGTGGATGGCGTGCGGCCGGTTCCAGCGGTCCACCGGCAGGGCCACGTCGCGCCCGCCGAACCGGAACCGCCCCTGATCGACACGGTTGGAAAAGGGCACCAGGGGAAAGCACGACAGGTCGAACGACGGTCCGGCGGCCACCGCCCCCGGACGGCCACGGCGCATCAGGTCCACCGGCCCGCGGCTGGTTTCCGTCACCCACCCGGCCAGGGCCCCGCCCGCCGCGGGTGCGACGGCGCAGGCGGACGGGCCGTGGCGCAGGATGATGACGCCACCGGGAAAGCTCAGAGCACCGGAAGGATCCATCGGGTCGGCGGCTCATGCGGATGAGGGTGCCAATGACGGCGCGGACGCGGTTGCGCTCACCCCCTGGCACCGCGGACGGGAGGCGGGTGGGATATGGCACAGCGCACAAAGGAAGAAAACCGATTTTCATCCCCCCGGCCATCAGGCTTATATACCTTGGATTTACCAAGACGCGGCATTCTGCCGATCGTGAGTCGCCCATGGAACGTGCCGGCGTGGCGTTTTCCCGTGCGACGCAGCAATGGTGGTGGCATGGACCCCCGAGCGGTGCCGGCCCGGATGGCTGGGACAACGACGACCACGGCCCTGGGCACGGTCGAGGATGCGGAGATGTGCGAAACCCTGGCCGATTACCAGGGTTTGCGTGCGCGCATCGTCATCGGCAACGTGCTGCGCGCCTATCTGGACGCGCAGGTGCTGCTGCCCAGCGAGGTGATGTACGTCAACCGCCATCTGAAGGCGCTGACCGACCAGGGGCCGCTGGCCAACAACGCCATCACCCGCATTGCCGCCGCCCAGGCCCGCCAGCCGGGCCAGCAGCAGCGCGCCCGCGTCCAGGCCATGCAGGCGGCGTTCAACGAGGTCCAGGCCAAGGCGCGGGTGGCCCAGCTTGCCTTCGCCGACCTGCCCAAGAACCGCGGGCCCATCGATGCGGTGCTGGCCGCCCCGGCGCGGGGCATCACCGGCGATTCCGATTACGACCTGCGGGTGGCGCTGTGCCTGCAATTGTCGGACGAGCGCACGTGGTCGGCCAAGGGCGAGCGGCTGATCGTGTGGATGCAGGAGATGCGCGACGAGCGGCTGGCCGGTCCGCTCGACGGGCTGATGGCCGATTTCCTGTGCTCCGGCCCGGTGCTCAACGACCTGTTCGGGGTCAATTCCACGCCTGCCACCCAGGTGATGGGGCTGTGCGACATGGTGCTGAGCCGCACGTCCACCGGCGGGCAGGGGCTGGTGGCGGTGCTGAACGGGTTCTTCCGCCAGGGCCGGCTGCCCCAGGCGCGCGAAGCGGTGCTGGACCGCATGCGCCGGATGCTGCGGGTGCCCCAGCCCATGGGCCGCACCCCCCAGGACGAGGCGGAGATGGTGCGGGCGCTGTGCGCCGTGCTGCTGAGCGCCAACGGCGTCGTCGGCGGCACCGGCATGGCCGAGGCGCTGACCCAGCGCTACGCCCGGCGGATGGAGCACGGCGGGGCCGCCGCCTTCCGCCACGCGCTGGCGGGCATCGCCGAGACGCTGCGTGACCTGTTCGCGCGCATCCATTACTTGGCCGCGGTGTCCCACGCCCCCATGGCCGACCGGCACCGGCGGGAAATCGCCGACGCGCTGGAAGCGGCCCTGGGCAACGAGCTGCTGATCGAGGCGCTGATCACCCAGAGCCAGGATCCCGACGCCCTGCGCACCGCGTTCGACGGGGCGGTGGCGGTTCTGCGCGGGGCCAATCTGCCCACCGACCTGCGCGAGCGCATGGCGCGCCGGCTGGCCGGTCTGGTGGACGATTACGCCAGCCAGGGCCGGCTGTTCGCCATTTTGCGCGGGTCGGAAAGCGTGCTGCGCCGCCGGGTGATCCGGCTGGCCGAACTGGCGGTGTCGGGGCTGGTGCGGGAAGACGGCGGGTTGCCGGTCCTGCGTCAGCACATTCTGGAGATCGTCAAGCAGCCGCAGTTCCAGGACGATCTGGCCAGCGTGCCCAACACCGACCTGGGCCAGGCGGAGGTGCGCCGTCTTTACGGTCTGCTCGACCGGCTGCGGCAGACCGGGCGCGGGTCCGGGGCCGGGGCCGCCCGTCCGGCAGCGGCGCCCGCGTCCCCGTCCGCCCCAGTTCCCACTCCCGTCCCGGCCCAGAATCCGGCCCCGGTACTGACCGGTGCCGGGGTGGAAAGCGCGGCGGTGTCCTCCGTGGCGGTGTCCTCCGTGGCGCTGGCCGAGGCGGAAACCGTGGTGGCGCCCCTGGCCGCGGGTGCGGGCCGTCTTCCCCTGGCCGCACCGCCGCCCGGCGACCGCTGCCCCTATTGCTTCACCCCCCGTCCGGCGGGGGATCTTTGCACGGCCTGCCAGTTTCCCCGCACCAACACCAACCGCGAGGGGCTGCACCTGCCCCCCGGCACCGACCTGTTCGGGCGCTACCGCACCGGGCGGCTCTTGGGGCAGGGCGGTTTCGGCATGACCTATCTGGGCTGGGACGAGCGGCTGCAGGTCAAGGTCGCCATCAAGGAATACTACCCCGGCAATCTGGTGTGCCGGGTCGCCAACGGCATCGACGTGGTGCCCTATTCCGACGAGCACGGGCGCAGCTTCGACGCCGGGCGGGTGAAGTTCCTGGAAGAGGCGCGGACCCTGGCCCGCCTGCGCGAGGTGCCGGCCATCGTCGATGTGCAGGACTTCTTCGAAGCCAACGGCACCGCCTATATCGTGATGGAGCTGCTGGAGGGGCGGACGCTGAAGCGCTACGTCGCCGAACAGAACGGGCGGCTCGACGTGCGGCGGACGCTGGCGGTGCTGACCCCCATCATGCGCGCGCTGCAATCGGTGCACGATCAGGGGATGATCCACCGCGACATCAGCCCCGACAACATCTTCATCACCGTCAAGGGCGACCGCAAGCTGCTGGATTTCGGTGCCGCCCGCCAGGCCGCGGCCCGTCAGGCGGCGGGGGAGGGCGGCGGGCTGACCGTGATGCTGAAGCCCGGTTACGCCCCGCCCGAACAATACACCCCCGACGGGCGCCAGGGGCCGTGGACCGACGTCTATGCCCTGTGCGCCACCGCCTATTGCACCCTGACCGGCAAGGCGCCGCCCGACGCCACCAGCCGGTTCATGGACGACCGGGTGCCCAGCTTCGCCGCCATGGGGGCGTCCGTGCCGGTGGCGGTGGAAAAGGTCATCATGAACGGCATTTCCATGCGCTGGCAGGACCGGCCCCAGAGCATGCTGGAACTGATGAAGAGCCTGACCGCTGCGCTGAACACCGGGGGGTGATGCACCGGGCCGCGGGTCCGGTGCATCACCCGCGTGCGGTCACCCGGCGGCGGGCGGCAGCCGTTCGCCCCGGCGCAGCATGTGGCCGCGGGCCCCGGCGATGCCCAGTTCCAGGCTTTCGGCGATGCTGCGGGCGCGCAGCAGGAACAGCTCCGCCGCTTCCGGCGGGCAGACGTCGGCCACGGTGGCTTCGAACAGCGCCAGCCAGCGGTCGAAGTGGCGGGCGTCCACCGGCAGGGGCAGGTGCGCGCGCATGGGCTGGCCCTGGTAGTCCCCCGTCTTCAGCGTGACCGACGCCCAGAACGCCCGCATCCGTTCCAGGTGCGGTTCCCAATCGCCGATCAACGCGTCGAAGATCGGTCCCAGCTCGGCATCGGCCCGCACCCGGCCATAGAAGGTATCGACCACGCGGGCGATCATCGCCGCGTCGATTCCCGTCCGTTCCTGGATGCGGCGGGTGGCTTCGGCCCGGCGCTCGGGGCCGGAAGGGCCGCCGTGTCCGTCGTCATGGGCCAAAGCGCCGTTATCGTCGGCGACACGGACGGGGATGGCGGTGGGGCTGGCGTTCATCGGAAGAACCTTGTTCGGAAAGACCGGAATGATTGTGCAAGTCAAGCGGCGTGGCGGTATGGGTGGTGCCCGTGAATTGCGGGATGCCGGGGGGTTTCCCCTCGGGCATCACTAAACAGTTCTGTCACACTGTCCTTTTGTCCACCCCCCTATCCTTGACCGCCGTCAAGAAAGCGATCCGCCCGATGACGTCCACCCCCGCCGCGCCGTCCGCACCGTCCGATTCTCCCGCCGCCGCCGGAGGCTTCGGATCGGCGTTCCGGCATCCGTCGTTCCGTTTCTTCTGGGGGGCCCGCATCTGCGCGTGGCTTGCCATGCAGATGCAGGTGGTGGCGGTGGGCTGGCAGGTCTATGCCATCACCGGCGATGCGCTGCATCTGGGGCTGGTCGGGCTGTTCCAGTTCCTGCCCACCCTGGCCCTGGCGCTGGTGGCGGGCCAGGTGGTGGACATGGTGGACCGCAAGCGCATCCTGGCGGTCGTGGTGGCGCTGGAGACGCTGGCCATCGGATCGCTGTGCCTGATGACGGTGACCGGCACCATCAGCCCGATGAAGATCTTTGCCATCGTCGCGGTGATCGGCACCGCCAAGGCGTTCGAGGGGCCGGCGATGCAGGCCATCCTGTCGGCCCTGGTCCCACCCGAAGACCTGTCGAACGCCATCGCCTGGAATTCCTCGGCCATGCAGACGGCCATGGTGGCGGGGCCGGCGGTGGGCGGCGTGCTCTACATCGCCGGGCCGGCGGTGGTCTATGGGGTCAGCACGGTGCTGCTGTGCTGTGCCGTGGCGTTCGTGCTGCTGCTGCGCCCGCGGCGGGTGGAACTGGCGCCCCGCGCGGTCAGCCTGTCGTCGCTTCTGGCCGGCATCACCTTCATCCGCAGCCGCAAGGCCATTCTGGGCGCCATCTCGCTGGACATGATGGCGGTGCTGCTGGGCGGGGCCACGGCGCTGCTGCCGGTGTTCGCCCGTGACGTGCTGATGGTGGGGCCGTGGGGGCTGGGCCTGCTGCGCGCCGCTCCGGCGGTGGGGGCGCTGGCCATGGCGGTGGTTCTGGCCCGCACGGGCGTGGAGCGCAACGCCGGGGGCTGGATGCTGACGGCGGTGGCCGGGTTCGGGGTGGCGACCGTGGTGTTCGGGCTGTCGTCCAACGTGGTGGTGTCGTTCGGCGCGCTGATCGCGCTGGGTGCGTGCGACCAGATCAGCGTGCTGGTGCGCCAGACTCTGATCCAGCTTTCCACGCCCGACGACATGCGCGGGCGGGTGGGGGCGGTATCATCCCTGTTCATCGGCGCGTCGAACCAGCTGGGCGAGTTCGAATCCGGCGCTGCCGCCGCGTTTCTCGGGGCCGTGCCGGCGGTGGTGGTGGGCGGCGTCGGGGCGGTGATGCTGGCCGGTGCGTGGGCGTGGCTGTTCCCCGAACTGCGCCGCCTGGACCGGCTGTCGCAGGTGCGGTAGTCCTGTTGCCCTGACGAGGACGAGAAGGAACGGTGGTGATGGCATCCTCCTGGGGCCGGGCGCTGGCGCTCTACCGCGACCCGCGGGTCGTGGCGATTCTGTTCCTGGGTTTTTCCGAAGGGCTGCCGCTGGCGCTGACCGGCAGCACCCTGTCGGTCTGGTTGCGGGAGGAGGGGATCAGCCGTACGGCCATCGGGCTGTTCGCCCTGGTCACCATGCCCTATGCGCTGAAATTCCTGTGGGCGCCGCTGATCGATCGTCTGCGGCTGCCGGTGCTGACCCGCGTGTTCGGGCGGCGGCGCGGCTGGGCGCTGGCGACCCAGGCGGCGCTGATGCTGGCCCTGCTGGCGCTGGGCTTCAGCAACCCGGCCACCGACGTGGCCACCATGGCGGTGTGCGCGGTGATCGTCGCCTTCTGCTCGGCCAGCCAGGACATCGTGATCGACGCCTACCGCGTCGAGCTGCTGGAGGACGAGAAGCAGGCGGCGGGGGCGGCGACGCTGGTTCTGGGCTACCGTTTCGGCATGCTGGCGGCGGGGGCGGGCGCCCTGTTCATCGCCGCCGCCGAAGGCTGGCTGGTGGCCTATGCCTGCATGGCGGCCCTGGTTGGGGTTGGGATGGTCACCATCCTTCTGGCCCCGGAGCCCAAGCCCGTCACATCCGCCGCCGCCGCGGTCCGCGAACGCCACGCGGCGGAGTGGCTGGCCGCCCGCCCGCACCTGTCGCCGCGGCAGGCGGCGGTTCTGGCGTGGCTGCACGGGGCGGTGGTGGCGCCGTTCGCCCAGTTCATGACCCGGCGGGCGTGGGCGGCGGTGCTGCTGTTCATCGCCTGCTACAAGCTGGGCGACGTGCTGGCCGGGGTGATGGCCGCGCCCTTCTATGTGGACCTGGGCTTCACCAAGGACGAGATCGCCGCGGTGACCAAGGTGTTCGGCCTGTGGGCCACCATTGCCGGCGGCCTGATCGGCGGGGTGGTGGTGGGCCGGCTGGGGGTGATGCGCGGGCTGCTGGTGGGCGGGTTTTTGCAGATGGTGTCCAACCTGGGCTATCTGTTCCTGGCCTGGGCCGGGCACGACACGGGCGCGCTGGCCGTGACGGTGGCGGTGGAGAACCTGTGCGGCGGCATCGCCACCGCGGCGTTCGTCGCCTATCTGTCGGGTCTGTGCGATGCCGCCTACACCGCCACGCAATACGCGTTGCTGTCCAGCTTCTACAAGCTGGGCGGGGATCTGTTCGGGGCCAACAGCGGCTGGCTGGCCGACCGGCTGGGCTGGCACGACTTCTTTTTGCTGTCCACCGCCGGGGCTGTGCCGGGGCTTCTGGTGCTGATGTGGCTGATGTCGAGAGGCGTTGCCTCTCGACGCTCTCCGGCAGGGGCCTGACGGCCCCTGCGCCCCATGGAGGGGCGATCCTCGATCAGAACAGCGCCAGTTGATCCCCCGCCCGCGGTGGCGGGGCGAAGCGGCTGCAATCCAGGTTCATGCTGTCGCGGTTGCGGGTGTTCAGCCCCAGCCGGCGGCAGGCGGCGTGGAAGCGCGCCCGCAGCAGGTCGGCATAGACCCCGTGGCCGGTGAAGCGGCGCCCGAACTCCGCCTCGTACAGCTTGCCGCCGTGGCAATCACGGATCAGCCCCAGCACCCGTCCGGTGCGGCTGGGGGTGTGGGTGTCGAGCCACGACCGCATCAGCTCCTTCACCTCATGGGGCAGGCGCACCAGGATGTAGGCGGCCCCCACCGCCCCGGCATCGCGGGCGGCGGTGAGGATGGCATCCAGCTCATGATCGGTCAGGCCGGGGATCATGGGGGCCGCCATCACCACCACCGGCACCCCGGCGCGGCTCAACGCTTCGATGGTGGCCAGACGGCGGTGGGGGGCGGAGGCCCGCGGCTCCAGCGTGCGGGCGATGGTGGGGTCGAGCGTGGTGACCGAGATCCCCACCTGCACCAGCCGCCGTGCGGCCATATCGGCCAGGATGTCGAGATCCCGCAGCACCAGCGCCGATTTGGTCACCAGGGCCGCCGGGTGGTTGAAGGCCGACAGCACCTCCCACAGCCCGCGGGTGATGCGCAGTTCCCGTTCCACCGGCTGATAGGCGTCGGTGCTGGTGCCGAGGGCGATGGGACGGCAACGGTAGCGGGGGGAGCGCAACTCGGCGTCCAGCAAAGCGGGAGCATTGAATTTGGCGAACAGCCGCGTTTCGAAATCCAGCCCCGGCGACAGGCCGAGATAGGCATGGTTGGGCCGGGCGAAACAATAGACGCACCCGTGCTCGCACCCCTTGTACGGGTTGATGGACTGTTCCAGGGGGATGTCGGGGGAATCGTTGCGGCAGATCAGGCTGCGCGCCGTGTCGGGCAGGACGGTGGTGCGCAGCGGTGGTTCGTCCCCCTCTTCACGCACCCAGCCGTCATCGACCGCCTGTCCCGTCAGGCGGTCGTAACGGGGCGCCGGATTGCCCACCGCTCCGCGGCCTTTGTGCGCCCGGCCGGGAAGCATGTCGTCGGGGTACGGATCATCCTGCATGGGGAGAGGATGGTGGCACAAAAAGAACAAATCAAGAACTTTTGTGGGCTGACGCTTTGGCACCCGCCCTCCCGTCAACCGAGTGGATTATTGCCCAGGCGGAGGGCGGAGGGCTTCAGTTGCTGCTGACCATGGCCTCGGCCGCCGCTGCCGCAATCTCCTTCAGCATCACCGACCTGAACGCCGGTGAATCCATCTCAGGCGCCATCCGCCGCAATGTCACAAGCCCGACCGAGTCCTGATTGAGCTTCACAACCGCGTCCCGCCGCAGGACATAGAATCGCCACTGATTGAGATCGAAGGCATCCCATTTGCTGGCGTCCGTCTCCGTCTGGACGCAGAAAACGTAAAGATCTGAATTGTAGGATCGTTCATCGGCAAAGAGGCCCGTCTCGGCGGACCATGTGCGTGCCCGCAGCCCTGAGAAGATGATTTTGGAGCTTGGGTGATGGGTGTGCCACCGCTGGCGGTATGAGCCGCACTTCACCTCGATCTTAACCCCTTCCGAGGTCACCAGATCATGGGCATCCCATTCCACCCGGTCCGGTGCCAGGGGAATATCAAGGAGCCGTGCGACCATCCATTCCGCAAAGACGCCGCGTGTGGTGTTGACCAGGAGATCACTGAATGCCCAGCGCCAGAAATCAACGATCACTCCGGTGGGAGCACCCGGCCCGTGAAAGGCGCGCTGGTCACCGGTCCGCCGTAATACCTCGTCCTTCAATGCCATCTCCCCAATTTCCTTGGTCTTGATGGTTGAAGAATGTCCCGTAAAATCGCGCAATGGAAGTTTTTTTGCAGTGTTTACATCCTTCACGGGGCACGCTGCGACGAACGCAGAGCCGGCCCAGCAAGCGGACCGCGCTTCCGTGAATCCCGAAACCCCGCCCGAAACCGGCGGGGCTTATTTCCCCCACGCAGAACGCGGGTTTCGAAAAACCATTTGCCGCCTGTGGGTAAAGGAGACGATACCCGAGCCATAAATTTTTTCAATGGGGAGGGGTGGTGCCCAGGGACGGAATCGAACCGCCGACACGGGGATTTTCAGGCTTCATTATTATGGCTTGTTTATTGGCGTAGACATAAATCCCAGCCTACTTTGTACGGATATTGTACGGACGTATTTTATTTTGCCAGAAATAGGCTGATAGGGTCAAAAAATCATTCACACAGGTTAAATTTTAAGACTTTATTCCTTATTTCTCGCCTCCAAAAACATCCCATGGTAGATAAAGCGATAGAGATTATTCGTTAAAGATGGCTGATGGATCAATCACCCAATGCCGTCTTTCCGGGCTTCGGGGATGGCGCCGGGGATCGTTTTCAGTTCCGTCAGCCGGCGGCGAAGGTGCAGGGCCGTCAGCGGGGCGACGTCTTCCAGGCGACAGACTCCGGTCCCGATCCCGGCCTTCGGGAAGACGACGGTCAACCCGTCTTCCAGGGCGCGGCGGACCGCGGCGACGTCTTCATCGATCTTCCGGCAATTCGCTTCCAAGTCGGTGTCCGACCACGCGAAGGACACATGGTCGCCCGGCCCCTTCTTGAACCGGATGCCGATCGCGTTCGGTTCACCCCGGCAAGCGTGCGCCTGTCCGCCGCGCCCCTTCCGGGTGTCGTCGTCGCTGAAGACGAAGACGCAATCCCGGCGGCGGCGGACATCGTCGCGGGTGATGAAGGGCTTCGACCGGATCGGCATGGTCAGTCCCCGAACACGGCGCGGTTCGCGGCTTCGGCCATGGCCTTCCGGCGGCGGATCGCGTCGTCGTCTTCGAACAGGTGCCCGTACACATCAAGGGTCACATGGGCCGATGAATGCCCCATGGCCTTCTGCACCTCCTTTATGTCGGCCCCGGCTTCGATCAGAATCGATGCGCGGAAATGACGAAGGACATGCATTCCGCCGTACCGGGCTGTCTTCTTGCCGGTGGCCGGGTCAACCTCGACGACGCCGGCTTCGCGCTGGAGCGGACCCCACCACCGATTCACGATGTTCGCCAGGGACTCGACGCGCCCGGATGCGTTCGGGAAGACCAGCCCCAGCTTGCCCGGCGGGCAGAGCACCTGCCATGCCTTCAGGTCGCGGACAAGCTCGCTGGGAAGGTACAGGGTCCGGTATCCGGCCTTTGACTTCGGGGTTCCGATGTCTCCCTTTTCGTCGGCGCGCTGGACGATCTCGACCGTCCCGGATGCGGCATCGAACGCCGCCCAGGGAAGCCCCCGTATTTCGGATGACCGGCAGCCGGTGGCGATCGTCGTCCTGATGAACAGGTCGAACCACTTGTGACGGCTCAGCCCCGCCTTGTTTCGGGCCGCCGGGAAATCGCCCGTCGCCCAGCGTGCCAGGACGGACACCAGGGCGCGGACCTCCGCTTTCGACGGGATGACGACCTTGCTGTCTTCGCGGCCCGAGTTGATGATTTTCACCGGAAGGGCGGTGTTTGCCCCGATCATGCCGCGGGTCATGGCCTCGTTCAGCATTCCCTTCAAGGACGTCAGGATCTTGCGGGTCATGACGCGGGAGCGGCCATTCCGAAGAAGCTCATCCCGGAAGTACGCGACTTGCGGAGTCGTGAGTTGGGTCAGCCGGACGCCGCCCAGGAACGGCACGATGTGGTTGTCGATGTGCGACCGATATTGACCAAGCGTCGATTCCTCAGCCGGTGGGCGGCCGTTGCGCCCGTTCTTCACGGCTTCCAACCACACTTCGGCGGCTTCGCGGACGGTCACCGATTGGCTGTTCGGAATGTGCAGCCCTTGCTTGACCTGGATCGTGACCGTCGCGGCGAATTCCTCCGCTTCCTTCTTGCGGTCAAAGCTCTTTGAACGGTCCTTGCCGAACTGGTCGGTATACCGGACCTGCCACCCCTCCCCCTTGGTGCCTGTGGCGCTTGTCCATGTCCGCTTCTTCACGGTTGCCATATTTTTTGATCTCTCTGGCCTATTCCATTTCGTATCGCCATAAGGCGCTGTTCTCCTGGATCATGGGGTGATGGCGCGGAACGGCGCAAGCCAAAAATGGCGTAACGCCATTAAAGATTCCAAAATGCCATATGTCGTGTTGACATGATTTGGGGGGAGGCATATAGCGGTTGATGCCGACGACGGCCATCGTTCCCCAAGCCAAAGGAATCCCGCATGTCTGCGATTGCAGTCCCCGCGAAGGCCGCGCCCCCCATGCGCTTCGCCTCCGATGTCTTCCGCTTTCAGCCGGGCGCCGGTTTCCATAGGCTCATGGACGCGGCCCGGAGTCTGGTCAGGGCCAAGGTTTGTCCGCCGCGTGAGCGGTTTTGCCTGATCCGCCGGGACGGGGGTGTCCTGCGCTTCTACGCCGGGCCGGCGGTTAAGGAAGATCGCGGGATCGTCGATGCCTGGACCGACGATGCAGGGCGCGCCTTCCTGGTCAGCACCCGCGGCTTTGCCGACTATCTTGCCATCCGCGTCCGCCGCCGGATGCCGGACCCGGCCCCGGTCCGCGTTGCTTCGGTCTTGGCCGGGTGATGGAACAGATGCACAAAAAAGGGCGTAGGGAATCCGGCCTGAAGGGCAACAAGGTCAGGCAAAATCGGCCGGGTTTGGACGTTGAGCGATGATGCTGTCCAGGGGACAGGTCGCCTCGACATAATGTGCGCTAACCGGGCAGCGATATCCAATCACCCTGATAATATCAGAGAGAATCTGTTCAGGTAGCTTGTCATACATGGACTTGTGGTGTGCAATACGATTCCTATAAGCACTCAAGCGGTCGAGTTCTGCTAGAATATCAGCTTGGGTGATATTGCTGGGGACATGACGAAATCGTGAGGCAATCCCTGATTTCCAAAGGATTGGCGTGAAGCGAACAGCCAGAAGGTGACACCAAAAGCCAAACGTGATACCGGCAATGATGCGGTCTGTGGTTACAGGTTGGCCGGACTTGTTGATACGGCCACGAACTTTCCGAAGTTGATCCATCCAATGCGGATCAAGCTGCTTAAGAATGTCCTTGTGCTTCGTCCACTTTGGCCCTCTCGCCGCCTCGGCTGCTTCCGAGATTGCGTTGCGAACTGTAACTTCCAATATCTGCATCGGAAAATACAGTGACTCACAGATGCGTGCGTTCCATAGATACAGACGCAAAGCTTGTTCCGTATCGCCGTTCGCCATCCGCACATACTCATTCATCCGAGTAGGCGATATCGCCTGATGAATTGCGGTCGTCGCCGAAGGGAGCAATCGAAAATGAGCTTGCAGATAGCGATGCACCGACCTATCTTCCCTGTATGAGTCGTGAGTGAATTCCCTGCCTATCTAAAGCGCCCCCTCCGTGGATCAGCGCCGGGCATAATCCTCACGGACAAAGAACGTGAAAGGCCGGTGCGCAAGCGCTGGCCTTTCGCATTTCTAGCAGACGCGCACCTGTTCCGCTACAGTTTGAGCGTATTTTCGCGCATGGCATGTGCTGGCGATTGCTAAATGATCGGGCAGAATATTTCATGACCGATACCACTACCGGCAACCTGAACATAAGGGAAGCCCTTGCGCGGATCGACCGCACCCAAGCCGAAGCCGGGAAGCTTCTGGAAGAAACCCTGAAGCTGGTCGCGGAACAGCATAAACTCTTGGTCGAACAGCAGAAGCTTGCGGCGGAAGCCGACAAGCTGCGGCGCGACCATGGCCTTGCCCCGTGGGCGCTCGCCATGGCGACCGTCGGCGCGGCAACCGGGCTGGTTCTTGCGATCGTGACAGCACTCCAAAGGATGGGGGTCTTTTGACCCCCATGACCCCGGACCGCTTCCGTGAATGCCTGGATATCCTCGGCTGGTCCCAACGGGGGTTCGCCGAGATGATCCACCGTGATCCCCGGCAGATTCGGCGCTGGGCCGCTGGGCAGTACAGCATTCCCGACGACGTCGGCGCGTGGCTGGAACGGCGGGCAACCGCGATGCAGGCGGACCCGCCGCCGCTCCCGGCCAAGACGCAGGTCGCCTGACCGTCTCCATGGGCAAAGAGGGAAGGGCGCCCCCGTACAAGGGGCGCCCGTTGCGTTCAGCCCACCAGCAGGGACAGGCCCCGGTGAACCCCGATGGTTGGGATGTCCTGGTGCTTCAGGGTGCCGCCCGGCAGCGGCCGGCGTTCGACCACCCGGCCCAAGGCCGCGACCTGACGGCGGTCGTCCATGTCGGTCCAGACGCGCCCACGGCGAAGCATGTCGCCGTGGTCCAGAGGCACCAGCCGGCGCGCGGCGACGCCGCCGTCAACGCCGACCATGACCACTTCGGTCATGTCCCCGCCCAAGCCGACGTCGTTCGCGTCGAAGATCACGACTTCGCCGTCCAGGACCATGGCGCCCATCCCGTTTTCAAGAGGGAAGGGGCGGAAGGTGGTGGCGGCTGCTTCCAGCCGTGCTGCCACGTCGGCCAGCCGGACGGTATCGGTATGGCGGGCAGAGATGCGGCGTTCGTGCTGGCGGACCGGGACGATATGCGTCGGCGGGGGTGTCTGGCCCGCTGCTGTGGACGTCACTTCGTCGAAGACCTCGACGATCCGGATCGTGATTTCCGTTGCCCGGTCGGTTTCGGATTTGGTGCAGAGAAAAAGGGCTTGGCGCTTGTTCAGCCAGTTTTCACGGGCAGGGCGGCCGCCCTTGGGAGAGGTTTTCCGCACGGTGCGGAAAACCTCCCCAAACCGTTCAAGGGCTATACGGTGCCTTTCGATCAGCGGTCGAATATCAGCTTGGCGCGCGAAGCCAAGAGCTTCGGCAAGCCGAAGGTCGCGAATGCGCGGCTCATGATTGATGGTGGTGTTGATGTCGGAAATGGTTAATGCGGACACAGCTTGGGTGTCGGCAGTCGGAACGGTCATATCAAGCCCCTTCTGAGCGGCATTGTATTGCCGTCACCAAGGGAAGCTTGTTAGACCGCCCCTGGCAGCGGGGGCTAACAACCCGTCAGAAGTCGGGCGGAGTTATTCCCCTTTCGGGTCTTATATTCCTCGCACCCCCGCCATAGGGACCGCACGGATAGAATCCGGACGTGAAAGTCGTGTGACGGGCGACAGCCGCTTCTGAACAGGAGTTGTTAGCTCCGTCCCAAGCCCTACGGTTTTCATGTCGCTCTGTCAAGGGCAGCTTAACCCTATGGAGGTAACTTTATGGGGGCAAGCGTAATATGACAAAGCGCCATTATTTTCCATTTCGCCATATACGGGAAAATGTGTCTTACATTCTCCCCATTAAAAATATATATTGTCGCATCTGTGGGAGGGAGCGCTAGAGGCAAGGTTTTTTTGACACTCATCTTTTCTTAATCAGGGAAAAATGTTATGTCACAATAATTAGCAACCTAAATTCTCCAAAATATTCCTGATTCCTAAATACAACACATGGAAATATAGAATGTCTGTAAATATATATTGCTTTTACAATAACAAAGGCGGTGTTGGGAAAACTACGTTATGCACGAATTTGGCTTCTAATTATGCAAAAAAGCATCAAAATAAAAAAATATTAGTAATTGATATGTGCCCTCAGGCAAATTCGTCTCAATTTTTCCTTGGTGGGGGAGAAGCTGGGTATAACGTAAATCAAAAAATTCAAAAAACGTCTGGAAGAAAAAATATTGTTGGATTTATTGATTGGGTTTTAAAAGGAAATTCAAGTTTTACAACAAAACCAAGAAGTACTTATGGAATACAAATTTCTCAGTATAATGAGAACATTAGCGATAATTTATATCTTATTGCTGGCGATTCATTTCTTGAGTCCTTATCTTTGGGTTTGAACTATGCTGTTCTGAATCCTGTAAATAAAAATGCTTGGCGTGATCATATGGTTGCAATTCGTAAGCTATGTCATTTTGAATTGGAGCAAGACCCTAAGAGATATACAGAAATGACTGTATTTATAGATTGCAATCCAAGCTTTTCTATATATACTCAAATGGCTTTAGTGTCTTCTGATCATTTGATATTACCTGTTATGGCTGATTATAGCTCTCTTGAGGGTATAAAAGGTATTTTTATGCTTCTTTATGGTAAGCATCCATCGGAATCAAACAAAAAATATGCAGAAGATATAGTAACTTTCTATAGCCAAGTAAGGCAATTTAACGTTTCTCTCCCAAAAATTTATGAGATAATCTTTAATAATTATACGGCAAATCGCGGCGTGGCGATGGCTTATGATGCTATAAGAAATGACATTATTCAATATGCCTATCAACAATACAATGATTTTCCAGAATTATTCTATGATGATGGAAGTTTTGCAGAAAGTGAAAGAGATTTCGTTATAAGGTACGTATCAAATGTCAAAGATTTTCATACTTCCGGGAAAGTATCAGCTTCTCTTGGTATACCTATACTGTCACTTACTAAAAAAGCCTCTTATGTTATGCCGGACGGTGATAAAATCAATTTACCTTCATCGAATTATGCGCTGACTATTGATGAAATAAAGCATTTAACCGATAGAATTATTTAAAGGAAATTTTTCTATTTTTTTGATCGGATTTTTATTGCCGATCCAGGAAAATTTCTTCTCTGATGCCTCCTCTGAAGGTGGTATTGTTTCTGAATAAAGGAGCAGCTATGAGCGGGGCCGCTCCTTTATTTGGTTAATAAAATTAATTCTCAACTATACCCTACATGCCGCCAACCAGAGCAGGGATCAGCCGCCCCAGGAAGCCCGACAGGTCGGTCGTTCCGGTCAGGTAGTCGGCCAAGGCGGCAACGACCGCCACGCCGACGACCAGCTTCCCCTTGTGGCGTGCCAGCATTCCGCCGCGGGCGATGATGTTCAGGTTCATTGTGATTGCCCCTCCTATGGGCATGAAAAGAGCCGCGGGCGGGATGCCGGCGGCTTGGTGGGGTGTGGTACAGGAATGCAGGCGTTACCCGTTCCGGATCAGCGCCACGACGCGCGGGCCGCGGACGCCGACCTGACGGAACCACGCGCTGTCTGTCGCTTCGGCTGCCGCCCGGCCATAGTCGCCCGCCTGAAGGGCGGCGAGCATCTTGCGGAAGCCCTTCAGCCGGTTGATGCCCATGTTGAAGCACATGTTCGCCACCGCCCGCTGACGGGGTTCGGACAGCCGGCGCCACCAGGGGAATTCCCGGTTAAGATCCGCGGTCACGCGCCGGATGTCGTTGTCCAGAAGGTACAGGGCTTCGTCGCGGCTGATGCCGACGTCGTCCAGGTTGCGGCCAACACCGACCGTCGTCTTCCCGGCGGTGCAGGTGTAGGCGCGAAGCTTCAGGTCTTCGTCGCGAATCAGGTCGGCCTTCAGTTGGTCCAGGTTCACGGGTGCTCTCCCTCAATGAAAAAGGGCCGCGCGGTGGCGGCCCTGGTGGTTGGTGGGTTGCGGTGCTTGGTGACGCCGGGTCAGTCCGGGGCGGCGTCGGTCCCCCCGCGGGTCAGGGTGAAGCCGACCATCCGGCGCAACTCGGACACCAGCCGGCCGGCTTCGTCGATGGCGTGTTCGCACACGGTCTGAAGCGGCTTGATCTGGGCTTCGACCTCGGCGCGGGTGGCGTAGGTCTTCACACCGTCGTCGATCCGCTGTTCGATCCGGCCGAACCGCTGGTCGTTCTGCTGATCCATGGCGTCGATCCGCTCGTACAGCCGGCGCCGGCCCTCGGAACTTGCCTCGGCGTGCTGGCGCAGGGCGTCCGCGACCTTGGCGTCCAGGGCGCGGATCTCGGCCACCACGGCGGCGGACGGGTCGGGCGGGCGGGCGTTCTGGGGCAGGTGCGGGGCGATGACCTGCCCCCAGACCAGGGCGGCGGCCTTCTTCGCGGTGAAGTAGGCTGCCAGAAGAACGACGAGAAGGACGGCGATGGTCCCCTTGTGCCCGCCGTCAAGGATGGTCGGGATCAGGTTTTCGACAATCCCGCCCGCCCCCTGCACTGTGTCTTGCATGAAATTGACCTCTCTGGCCGGGGCTTTACGCCGTCGTCTCGGCGGTGACGCTGGTCGTAAAGCCGCTGTTGCTGAAGGAATGTTCGACGGATTTCAGGGCGTATGACCCATCCACGCCCGGTCGGAAGCCGGAAAGCACGATGCGGGCTTCGGCGAACAGGTCCGGGCGCCCCGGCCCCGATCCGTTGAAGGACAGCTTCCCGCGCCCGAAGTCGTTCAGCTTCGCCTTGGCGCCGGCCTCCGCTTCTTCCCGCGTCCCGTAGGGGTCGCGGTCCAGGTAGGGGGAAACATCGTCACCGCCGTCGCCCACGGTCACGGCGGCCCGTTCGCCGGTCGCGTGGTCCTGGTAATAGGACGTGACCTTCCCGTGATTGCCGCGCTCGCTGATCTTCGCCTTCCAGGACGTGAAGTCCTTCGGGGTCAGGGCGACGGTCGGGATCGCCCCGCCGCCGGGGCGGGTGTCGCCGTGCCGCTTGGTGAAGATCAGCTTCCCGTCGGCGGGTTTGGCGACGGCGTCATGGTTCCCGGCAAGGCGGGTCAGGAAGGCCGCGTCGGACTCTTCCGTCTGGTCGATGTGGGGGACGACGATGGCCGATAGCTCGGGGTCGATCAGGGGCGTATAGCCGTTGTCGGCGGCGACCTGCCCGACGATGTCGCCGATCGTCTTCCCGTCCCACGACCGGAACTTGGGCGACCGGAAACCGCCGCCCAGGTCCGCGGCCTTGGCCCGGATCGCCAGCGAGCGGGGACCGCTGCCGACCTCGGCTTCATCGACCTTGAACGACCCCATGTAGACCGGGCGAAGGGTGGGATGATCGGCGTACCCCAGCCACAGGCGGATGTCCGCGTCCTTCGGCGGGATGGGGATGGCGGCGTCGCGGTCGTCGAAGTTCAGTTCCAGGCGGTCGGACATCTGTCCGGCTTCGTCCGTGACCTTGGCGTCCAGAAGGCGGGTGCGGACCACGTCGGTCCGGTCGATCCCGCCGATCTCAATTCGGAAATCGGGTTTCATGGTTCAGTCCCACAGGCGGATGACGCGCTGACGGTCCGGTTCCGGGTTGTCCGGCAGGAAGACCAGCAGGCCGGGCGGAAGGACCGGCCCTTGGTCCGCAAGTTCGGGGTTGGCGCGGAAGATGGATTCGACCGTTTCCTGTGTGCGGCCGTAATGCTTCCAGGCGATGTAATCGACGGTGTCGCCCTGACGGGTCTGGTAGATGATCAAATCGACCTCCCCGGTCCGAACGCCGCCTTCTGGGCAGGGGTGTAGGGGGCGCCGGTGGACGGGTTGACCTCGTTCGGTTTCGGCAGCCCGGCGCCGGGGGATACGGGCTTCTTGGCGGGGGCGGGGACGGTCTTCGACGCCGGCTTCGCCCCCACCTTCGGGGCCGCGGTTTCGGGCTGGACCTTGACCGGGGATGCGGCGTCGCCCTGGTCTTCGTGGTAGCGGACAAGGTCGATGCTGAAGTCGATCCGCCGGGGCGTGCCGTCGTCGAAGAAGACGCTTTGCGTTTCGGCGATCTTGGTGACCCCGTACCGGCCCCAGACCCGGCCCCGCCCGTCGGTCAGCAGCAGGGATTCGCCCTTTTCGGCCTCTGCCCTCATGCGGTCGAGTTGCCCAAGCCCGCCGCGGAAGTGGGGGAAGATGGAGCCGGACAGGCTGATCTTTTCCGCACCCGGCCCCAGGAACTGCGCCGCCGGCTGGACGGTCAGGCGTTCCTGAAGCGGCCAGCGGTATTCGGATTCGCGGTTCAGCGTGTCGTAAGCCGCGGTGTCCAGGCTGAAGCGGTAGTCGCCCAACGCCATCATGACGCCGGCCATGGGTGATCCTCCTTTCCTGTGAACAGGGACGTCAGTCGTGAAGGGCCGACCGGCGGGCGGACTCCGCGTCGCCGATCAGCCGTTCCAGGGCGTCGCGGACCTGATCGGCGATGGCCGCCGGGTCGGCGTTGCCGTTGACGGTGATGGTGATCGGCGCCGACACGCTGACGCCGCGGGCGGGGGACGCCCCGGCGATGGCCGCCGTTCCCGCCGACGTGGCGCCGGCCAGGACGTCCGTCGCCACCACGCCGGCAACCGCGGGCATGGTGGCGGATGCGTTCGCCGCCCCGCTGGACAGGGTTGCCAGGGCACCGCCGAACGCCGCCGCCAGCGGCCCGGACAGGGCCGGCGCGCCGGCCATCTGGACGCCTTCGCCGATGGTTCCGACCAGCGCCTTGCCGGAATAGGTCAGGGTCGAGAGGGGGCCGCGCTTGGCGTCGCTGAAGGGGAGGTATTCCCGGACCGACGCCAGCGTTTCCTTGACCGCATCCACCAGGGCCGACGCTTTCGCCTTCACCCCCTGGACGATGGTGTCGATGATCGCCGCGCCGGACGCCGACAGGTCGATCCCGGTCAGGTAGGCCACGACGGCGTTGATCCCTTCGGCGACCAGGGCAACGGGGCTGAAATTCTGGAACAGGGCGATGATGCCTTGAATAACGCCCTGGTCGAACGCGGTGGTGACGGCGATGAACCGCCCGATCACGTTGTCGATTGCCGCCCCGACCGTGTCGCGGATCGATGACCAGCCGGAAGTGGTCGCTTCCTTGACGCTGTTCCACGCTGTTGAGAACCAAGAGCCGACGTTGCTGACAAAGTTGACGATGGCAACGACCAAGCCGCCGACGGCGTTCCCCGCCTTGATGCCGAAGGCGGCGAAGCCGCCGCCCAGCCCATCGACCGGCCCGACCAGAGTGGTGATCCAGTCCCACAGGTCCGACAACGGCCCGGCGATGGCATCGACCGCCGGGCGGACCGGGGCGATTGCCCGGTCGAAGGCACCCTTGAACGCCTCCCACGCGATCGTCAGGTTTTCGGTGTTGTTCATGACCCACGCGACGGCCATCCCAACCCCGACCATGATGGCGCCGATGCCGGTTGAAATCAGGGCGGCCCGGATGATGATCGACCCCATGCGGAACATGGCACCGAGGTTGAGGAAGCCGCGCCCAAGGCCGGTGAACATGCCGGTCAGGAACTGCCCGGTGGTGATCGAGCCGGACTGAAGGAGCTCCAGCCCGATGCGCGCCTGAACCGCCGCCCGGTAGACCAGCGACCCCAGCCCCGTGAGGGGGAGGAAGGCCAGCCGCGTTGCGGTTGCCGCCACGCCCGCCGATTTGACCAGGACCGACGACGTCGTCAGGGCCGCCCCCTTCACGAAGGTCCAGGCGTAGCCGGTTCCGATGACGGCGATCTTCAGCCCGGCCAGCGCCACCGCCGTGCCGACGACGCCCTTGATGACCATGGGGTGCCGTTCGGCGAATTCGGCCAAGCTGGTCACATAGGGACCCATGGCCTTCAGGACCGATACGATCCCCGGCAGCAGGGCCGACCCGGTGTTGATCGCCATTTCGCGGGTCAGGTTCGATGCGATTTCAAGCTGGTTTTTCGCCGTTTCCGTCCGGATGGCGAATTCCTTCTGCATGGACCCGGCGTAATTGGCCTCAGTTGAAACGAGCTTCAGGTGTTGCTTGTATTTATCCATCCCCCCGACAAGCTTCGCCATGTCGTCGGAGTATTCGGCGCCGAACAGTTCCGCAAGGATGTCTGCCTGCGGGATCTTGTCCAGTGTCGATAGCTGTTCCAGAAATTTGTTCAGGGTGCCTTGGGCGTCCTTCGCAATCGCCTTCTGCATCCCCTTGGCGGTCCATCCCAGCTTGCCCAACGCTTCCTGGAATTTCTTGGACTGCGCCGGGGCCGACTGCATCTTGTTCAGCAGGGCGTTGATGCCGGTGGCCGCGACTTCCGGGGACGATCCCAGGTCCAGCATGGCCGTCGAAAGGGCGGCGGCTTGCTGGGTGGTCAGGCCGAATTGCTTCGCCACACCCCCGGTCCGCTTCAGAACATC
Source organism: Azospirillum fermentarium (assembly GCF_025961205.1). Classification (NCBI taxonomy): domain Bacteria; kingdom Pseudomonadati; phylum Pseudomonadota; class Alphaproteobacteria; order Rhodospirillales; family Azospirillaceae; genus Azospirillum; species Azospirillum fermentarium. The sequence continues at coordinate 1,100,062 of NZ_JAOQNH010000002.1, read as the reverse complement.
GACGATTTCCGATGCCTTGGCGGTGGAACTGTCGTCCAGGCTGTTGATGGCGTCGCTGACCCGTTCGATCTGATTGATCGACAGGCCCATGATGTTGGCGATCTTGCCCATGGATTCGCCGGCGATTTCGGGCGGCATTTCCCAGGCGGTGGACATCTTGGCGACCGTCCGAGTGTAGGACAGAAGGTCGTCTTCCGCGATGCCCATGCGCCCGCCCGCTGCGACGATGGCCGCAAGGCCCGCCTGACTGATGGGGATTTCGCGGGACAGTTCCTTGATCGACTTTCCCATCGCCTGAAGACCGGCGGCCCCGTCCTTGAACTCGACGACCTTGCGGACGTCGGCCATGGCAGATTCGAATTCGATGGCCGGCTTGACCAGGGCGTTCAGGCTGGCCCCCAGGGCGAAGGCATCGACCATCTGGCCGCGCAAAGCGGCGCGGTTCTGTTCATTCGCCCTGGTCTGAATACGGATCGACCGTTCCAGACTGCCGACCTGATTCTTCACTTGGCTGATCGCCGTCCCCAGCGACGACGCCACCTTGCCGCCGATGGTGACCAGCACGGACGGTCCGGCGCCATTCGCCATAAGATACCCTCCGGACGGCGCCCCGCGTCAGCGGGACGTCGCCTTGTTGATTTGTTTTTGGACGTCGGCCGCGGCGCGGGTCCATTCCGCGATGTCGTCGGCGGTCAGGTCCAGGATGTCGGACAGGGTCCAGCCGGTCAGTTTGGACAGGACGACGATCGACCGTCTCAGGTCGTCGGCGTTTCCTGCCCTTTGAACTTTCCCAACTGTTCGGCCATCTTCGCCAAGTCGGCGGCGTCGATATCCAGGATGGTGTTCAGGGGCATTTCGCACAGGTCGGCGAACATTTCGAGCGACCGGCGCCCCTCGGACCCCTTGGATTCCATGAACTTCAGTTCGTCGCGCGCCTTGGGCCGGCGCATACGCAGCGCCTTCACTTCGACGCCATCGACCATGATCGGGAAATCGAGCGTGATGTCCGCGTGCGGACGCATATCTTTCGACATGGTGTCGTCTTTCTTGTCGGGCGCAAGAGGGCACCGTCCCGCGGGCCGGGCCGTTCCCTTGGCTTCGTTGATGGGGTGGTGCTGAAGGGGGCCGGTCAGACGCCGATCGCCTGACGGATGCCCTGAAGCTGATCGACGCCGCCGACCTTGCGGATCATGTTGACGGCGTCGATTTCGATCAGGTCTTCGCCGCCTTGATTGTAGCGGTAGTACCGGACCGACATGGTGAAGTCGGTTTCGCTGGGGTCGCCGGCCTTCCATGATCCCATGGCAAGCTTGGGGATCGAGCCGCGGAGGTTGACCACGATCGGGACCACGGCTTCGCCGTCCCGCTGAAGGGCGCCGCGGGCCGTGAACTGGACGGCGCCGCCGTCGGCCAGCCCCCAGAGGCGAAGGGCGTTTTCATCCGGGTCGGCCAGCTTGAACGTCGCTTCCATGGCCTCTTGGCCCATGTCCAGCTTGACGGGGACGTCCATGCCGCCGCCCCGGTATTCTTCTTCCTGGATCGACAGTTCGGGAAGTTCCAGTTCGCTCACAAGGCCGGCATAGCCCCGGCCATCGACGAACAGATTGAAGTTCTTCAGAACGCGCGGAATTGCCATTGCTCGCCGCCTTTACTTCGCGAAGATATCGGAAATGTAGGTGTTGACCAGATGCGACCGGAAAACGACCCGTTCCGCCGGATAGGGGGGCGTGAAGTCGAAATCGAAGTAGATCCGCCCATCCTGGATCGACGTCGGGGTGTTCAGTTCGGGGTCGGCCCAGATGTCGCCGCCGAGAATGGCGCCCTGTGCCTTCAGGCGGTTGAGATAGCCGCGCACACTTTCGATCACGTCTTCGACGTATGTCTTGGTGATGCAGCGATCGACCGCCCACAGGTGCGCCTTCAGCAGTGATTCGTTGATCATGTCCGCGGTGCGGCGGACGCACAGGAAGGCGAACTTGGGATCGGACGACGTCGTCCGGTTCCCCCACAGGCGGAACCCGTCCTGACGGATGACCGTCGCCACCTCCTTTTCGTTCAGCAGGTTGGCGCGGCTGTTGTAGTCGCCAAGGCTGAAATCGACCGGGCGGGAGGTGCCGACGATTCCATAGATTTCCTGGTTCGACGGCGACCACCAGAAACCGCGGTCCTGGTCGGTGCGGGCGATCAGGCCGGCAACGCGGGGCGACATGGGCGCCGGGACCATGGCACCGGACCCGGCGTCCATGACCAGGGCGGGCGGGTCGATCACATAGACGCGGTCGGACCCCCAATCCCCGCGGTAGGCGATGGCGTCGGCGTCGGTGGTTCCCGGACCGTCGGCGATGACGACCGCGCGAAGCCGTTCGGCGATGCCCAGCATTTCCGCGACGACCGGGTTCCGGTAGGGGCCGGTGACGGCGGTGGCCGCCGCACCCGTGCCGCCGCCGCCCGTCAGGGTAAGCGTCGGGGCCGACGTGTAGCCGTCGCCGTTCTTCGTGATGGTGATGGCCGTCACCTTGCCGCCGGTCACCACCGCGGCGGCTTCGGCCCCTTCGCCGCCGCCGCCGCTGATCGTCACGGCCGGGGCGGAGGTGTAGCCGCTGCCGTGGGCGGTCATGGTGACCGCGGTCACGGCGCCGGACGCACGCTTCGACGTGAAGCCGGGGGCGATCAGGATCTTCGGGGCGAAGCCCAAGACGGATTCCGCGGCGGCGAACGCCTGGACGCCCTCATAGGCGCCGGTCGTTTCGTTCACGCCGCCGATGATGTTCGCCAGGGTTTCGGCTTCGGCGTTGTCGCCTGACCCCGCCGCGACGCGGATCAGGGCGATCACGGCGCCTGCCTGATCGAAGATCGCATCGACCGCGCCCGGAAGGGTGCCGGTGGCGCCCAGCCCGGCGGCGTCGATCCGCTTGCCGGCGATCAGGACCGGCGTGTTCAGGGGGAACTTCGCCGGGTCGGCGTCCGGGGCGGTGCCGATCAGGCCGATCGTCGATGACCGGACGGTCCGGATCGGACGGGCACCGGACGTGATTTCCACAACCTCGACGCCGTGAAGGAACAATTCGGACATAAGGGGGTGTCCCTTTCATGCAGGCATGAAAAAGCCCGGCGCGCTGGCCGGGCGGGTTAGCGGGCTGTTGATGGCGGCGTTACGACGGCCAGTCCGCCGCCGGGTCGATGGCCATGTAGCGCGCCAGATGGTTTGACAGAAAGCGCCAGATGGTTTGACGCATGTCATTCCGGTTCTGGCGGCTTGGGGTAGGCCGCCTTGACCGCCGCCACGTCGTCCAGCCACCGCGCAGTCTCCGGTGGGAGTGGTGCGCCGGCATCAGCCAGCGCCTGCACGCACCGCGCCAGCGCGTCGAGTTGGTCACCCACTGGCGGATAGGCCACCCTGCGGGCGTCGCGGATGGCGGCAAGGCGCTCGTCATGGGCCAACTCGCGCAGCACGTAGGCGGGCCACGGCTCTCCGTTGACCGCTGTCTCGGTCACCTCATCGGTAACGGCGTGGGTCAAGGGATCATGCCCTGGGATCAGGATGGATTTCTGCATGTGGCGCCCCGGTTATGAAAACGTCAGGTTGTTAAAGACTTGCGTTACACCCGGCGTTGACGCAGTTGCATAGGCAGGGGTCCATACCCAGCCGATCGAATCGCGTGATAGCCCAAGCCGAAGTTGGGTCGCGATGTAGGCAGCAGTCACGCTGTCCGCTGGATAGATTGTAACCGAGCCGGGGGCTTGGGGCAGGCCAGAAGCCCCGAAGTCGATCTGCAGCCAGGGCGGTGAGGTATCGCCCAGAGGATTGGCCCACCGGGTCGTGGGGTTGCCGTCCAGCACGTCATTGGCCCCATATTCCGGCGCAGTTGCGCTCGCGGTCGCCGTCTTGCCCAATGCCCAATTAGTCCCCGTGGCATTGCTTGTCAGGTAAACGCCGACCCCTCTGTAGTCGTTAAAGTAGGTCGAGCCGGGCGGCCTTGGCAAATGCGAGGGCGTCAGCGCCTCGACCCGCAAGTAACGCCAGGGCGGTAGATTGATAGTGATGGTGGCGAGCGCCCCAGACACCGAAACAGACCCGGTCCCCAATACAAAATCAAGAGATGTCACCCCGCCACCAATATGGACACCGCTGCTTTTGATTGTCAGTCCGCTCCCCATGAACCGCCAGCACGTGCCGTCGTACTGGACGCGGGCGTCCATATTCGGCTGGAATTCTCCGCCGGCCAAGGCGACACCATCCCGGCGCACCTCAGCGGTAAGGCCATCAACCGTAAGGGTTGTCGCGCCGGTGTTGGCAGCCGTCGCCCGCAAGCCGATGACCATATCCCGGCGCAGCGCGGTCAGACCGGCTCCGGTCGTCACGGTGAGGGCGTTGGCCGTGCCGCCGGCTGTGCCGGCCCAGAGGACGAGTCCGTCCAGGCGCTCCTTGTCGCCAGCGGACATGAGGCCGGTGACGGCGCGGGATGCAAGAGGATAGGTCATGGTGCGAACCTCTGGCGGGGGTTGGCGACGGTCAGGGTGTAGGGGGCTGCGGCTTGGACGACAGCAGCCCATGCGGCGGGGTCGGCGCCCGCTCGTGGTCCGCGGATGTTGGCGTGGAAGCGCTCGCCCACGATGGCGGGCGTCAGCACCTCGCCCGTCTCGGGATCGACTTCGGGGGCTGTCAGCGTCAGGGGGCCGATGGGATCCACGTCGCATACCGGGCCGGCGGTCAGCCAGCACGGATTGCCGGCGTCGTCGGTCGCACGGAGCATCGGCAGGGCCGCGATCAGGTCGGCCTCGGTGCCGACGCGCAGGCGTAGGGTCTGCTGGGGCATAGGGGCCTCACAGAGCGGTCAGGAGAGGGAGGGTGGGGTTGGGCAAGCGGCGCGGGAACACGGTGACGCGTCGGAGCCAGCCGTTTGCACGGGTAACGCTGCTGGTCCCAAAAGTAATGCGCGTTACCAGGGGGACTGCCCCGGACAAATCCGTCACTGTGTTTCCGCCGTTAACAGAAAACCCGAAATCATTGGCTGCCCAGGCGATAGCCACTCTTTGCAAGGCAAACAGAACGTCCGGTCCCCGGAATGCCTGGAAATCTGCGACAGCTGCCCCATCCGCTATAACAGCGGCGTACAGAGATGCTGTGTTGCCGCGGTTAACAATGTGTATGACGTTATTGCCTGTGCCGTCGTCCAGCCCCACCGCTCTGTTCCAATTGTTGTTGCGGGCGCCGGGAATGAAGTCCAAAAGCAACGTGCCTTCCGTTGCATTCCACCCGTCTACACGGGACAGCGACAGCACGTTCAGGTCAGCGGCACGAGTAACGGCGGAGGAGGCGGTGGGAATATAGCTGGTCGGGGAACTGCCGACTTCTAGCTGTGCACCCCAGGCGTAAATCACCACCGCGGTTCCCGGACCGCTGACCTGCAAGTTTACTGTCGTATTCGGTGTTGACCGGCTCACATCAAACCGCCGCCACGTCGTGGTGAGGCCGCACGCCTTGGAAACAACGCCAGTAGACGGGGTATCGTTGGAAATAAGGGAGACTGTTGTGGGAGTGTCGGCCCGCAGCCAGATACTTCCTGTGACAGTAACTCCGCTGGTCACCGTAACATTCTGATAGAAACCAGCCGTACCCGCGCCGAATCCTATCTTGTCCGCCGTCAGCGTGCCATCAGGCGCCGCCACCGCGTCACCTGTCACCGTCACGGCGCCAAATTTCGACCAAGCGGCCCCAAATCCACTGGACCACAACAGCAGGTTGGTGCGCATCTCCTCGGCCAGCAGCCCATGCCATGTCCCCGTCACCGGATCATAGTCGATGGGAGGCGTGCCCGCGGGCGCCCAGGTCAGCAGGCCGGAGGGGCGGGTCACCCACTTGCCGCTGCCACCCTGCACAACGCCGCTGGGCAGGCAGTCAGGCCCGTCACAGGGCAGGTCGATCACGGGAGGTATCCCCGCGATCTCGGCGGGCTGCTTGACCTGCGCGAGGCTCGCGGCCACGGCGGTAACTCGGTCGCCCAGCCCTGTCACCACAGCGTCTATGCTGGCAAGGCCGACCTCTACGGCGGTAATGTCGGCGTCGATCTTGGTGACGGCATCGCGAAGACGGTCGGCGTCAACGTTCAGTGTGTTTTCCCGGTGGGGGAGGGGATAGCCCCTTCCGGTCCGGTCGTCGTGTTCAGGGACAGGGTCCGACATGTCGCCTCCCATCAGGTGATGACCGCGCGCAGCTTGCGGACGCGCGGGCGGTTCAGGGCCGACCCGGACAGGGTCAGCTTGACGCGGGTGTATGCCGCGGTGAAGGTCGCCAGGGTGAAGGTCCGTTCCTCCCACCCGTCGCCCACTTGGATTGAGGATGCGAGGGTCAACGGCTGCCAGTTGCCGGAACCGTCCTGCACATGGACGGTCACGGACGAGGTTCCCGGAACGAAGGCTTCGAAGGTCACCGCCGCCTTGACGTTGGTCCCGGCGGCGATTTGGCGGGACACGTAAACCGCGCTGTCCTTGAGCGTGCCCAAGATCGCCTGAACGCCGGGGAACAGCAGCGGCGACCGCTTTTCCGATCCCTTCAGAACGGCGGATACGGTCACGGTCCCCGACAGGCGGGCATCCAGTGACACGACCTGACCGTCGGCGACCTCAATCGCCTTGCCCGACGGGTCGGTCAGGATCAGCGTGACGTCGGTGTCCGCCGCCGGGCGTTCGACGCCGGCAAGAGCGATGATATCGGACACCTGATCGAAGGCGATGGACCCCAGCGGGACCGTCCGGCGGGTTTCGGTGAACTTTGCTGCCAGCAGCCGGAAGGCAAGATCCTTGTCCTGGTGCGGGGTCCAGGTGGACGCATTGGACGACGACAGCAGAACGCCGACCTGATACGGCTGGCCCGTGATGGCGACGTTGTTCTGGTCGTATTTGCCGAGTTGGGCGACCGCAAGGGCGTGGTCCGGGTCGTCGGTCAGGCAGACGATCGCCACTTCGCGGCCCCCCTCCACCCACAGCAGCGGCCATTCGGCGCGGGTCCAGTCGCCGTTGGTCCTGATCGCCGCCGCCGGGATGATGCCTTCGGCCAGCACTTTCGCCGTGGGAAAGCCGACCTGCGTCGAACGGATCTGGACGATCACGGGGGAGTTGCCGCCCTTCGCGGTGAATTTCAGGTCCACACCGCCGATCAAGCGGCCTTCGGCCAGCGTGACCGTCTGGGCCAGCGGATCGACGTGGTATTCGTCGATCCGGCGGACGATCCGGCGTTCCTCCGTCGTGATGATACCGCGGCCGGTGAAGGTGGCGTCGCCGAAGGAGCCGTTCACCCCCCGGACCGTGACGCGCTTTGCCCCCGCCGGGACGCCGGCCGGGATGGTGAAGCGCCCGGCGATCACGCCGGACGCATTCGCAACAGGAACAGCCATGTGGGGACTCCAGGGTTACGCGGCTGCCGTGACGGTGATCCCGTCAAAGGTCAGTTCGGCCAGGACTTCGCCGGGATCGAAACCTTCGGCGCGGAATTCGATGTCGCGCTGGCGCAGGTTCGGTATTTCGGCCGAGCCGCGGTTGATGATTTCGACGGACGTCCCGACGATGGTTTCGCTGACCACGCGGGACACGCCGGGAACGAAATGGCCGGATTGGAACCGTTGCGTCGTCTCCGACGTGGTCGAAATGACCTCCGTCCAGAAATCGACGGGCGGGGTCAGGGTCACGCGCGCCGGCATCGGGGCGAACGCCATATAGGGATTGACCTTCATGGACCCCGAATGAAGCGTCTGTTCGACGATGGGTTCCAGGGTATAGGCCAAGGCCCAGCGGGTCGCCCCATCCCCGGCTTCGTTGACGCTCGCATCGATCGGAAGGACAAGCTGTCCGTTGACGATGGCGGCGTCCTGGACGATGCCGGGATCACGCTGGTTTTCGTTGCGGAAGGCGTCGGCGAAGACCCCTTTCTTCGACGCCGGTTCGCGGATGGAAATGTCCGTCTGAAGCTGCTGGATGGCGAACAGGTCGAACAGGCTGCCGATCTGGTTCCGCATCTCGGCCAACTCGTGCATGGGGATCACCTTGACGCCCGTGTTCTTCACGGTGGGCGTCTGCCCCCATTTGTGTTCGATGACCGCCACTTCCAGCAGGTTCGCCGGAACCCCCGGCGCCTGCACCGCATAGGGGCGGGACAGCCCCTTGATGCGGACGACCTGACCGTCCCGGTTGATGGCGATGCTATCGACGCGGGGAAGCTTCCACCGATAGTCCGTCAGGACCAGCGTTCCCGGAACCGCCCCGGTCACGGTGAAGCCGGTGGCGTCCACGGCGGTGGGCGTGACGGCCGTCAGGTAGCGATAGACGACCTTGTATTCGGTGCCGATACCCGGTTCCGGGCCGCCCGGCGCCCAATCGACCTTGTCCGCGGTCAGGGTGTAGGACGTGTTCGCCGCATAGGTGGTTCCGCCGACGAACGCCGACCCGTTCCAGGTTCCGCCCTGGTTCACGGCCACGATCGACAGGACCGACGTGTCCGGCAAGGCGTCGGCCCCGCCGGTAAAGCCGCCGCGGTTCACGGCGACGATCCGTTCCTTGGTGACGACGACGTTCGTCACGGCGGACAGCGGCGCATGGTTCACGGTGACCCGCATGGCGCCGCCGCCCTGGTCGGCGAAGGTCTTCGGCTCGGACGTGACGGCGGACAGGTCTGGGTCTTCGGCGTAGCGAAGGCGGGTGGACGTGGCCCGCGACGTCTTGAAGCCGTCTACGTTCGCCGTCCCTTCGGTCAGGACGAAGACCTGATCGCCGCCGTCCAGCCCCAGCGCCGACAGCATGAAGCCGGATACCACATAGTTCCCGTTCGATTCCCGGTCGTAAAGCGCCAGGGCGGCGGTCACGGCATCCAGTTGCGGCGGCGGCGTGTTGTCCACCAGGACGCCGTTTTCGATGGTGTGCGTTGGGTAGAAGGCCGCTGCCACCCCATCGGCATCCCATCCCCATACGCAGACCCGCTTGGTCCGGGCGGCACCGGGTTCGCCGAAATTCTCAGTCCCCGGTGCCGGGTCGCGAAGGCCGGGATCTTCCAGTTCCGTCACATAGGCCGCCGTCATGCGGACGCCGATCTTGACGGTCCGGTTGACCGGGATCGCGAAGGCTGTCGCCGGGACGTCGCGGACGGCACCCGCGATATAGACCGCACCAGCCCCCATCTTGACCGCACCCGTGTCCGGATCGACGACGCACGCGCCGTCGCGCACGACGTCCCCTTCCCGGAACAGCACGTCGGCGATGCGGGTCAGGCGATGGGCGATGATCTTCTGAAGGTCGTTCAGTTCGGCTGCCTGAAGCCCCCTGGATGCCAGGAAGAGAAGGTCGTCATAGCCCTTCGCCGGGTCGAAACGGTCATAATAATCAGCGATCGGCATGGTCGGTGACCCTTAGAAGGTGTGGACGAATTCGAAGGTTTCGCGGGTCGCGGCGGACCGGACGATCGGGGCCACGTTTTCCACCAGCAGCAAAATCCCCGGCGTGGCGACCTCGGACGGCTGGAAATACATCTGCCCGGCCGGAAGACCGGCTTGCATGACGCTGTCGATGACGACGCCAACTTCGCGGATCGTTTCCGTCGCAGCGTCGCCGAAGTCGAACACGAAGCGGAAATGCAGGTTGTTCGTCGGGGTGGGTGACGGGGTGAACCGGCCTGACGGGGCGATGATGGCCCCTGCCGGGTCCGGGGTGCAGAACTGGACGGCGGTCAGGGCGCGCCGTCCGACTTCGGCGGTCAGGGATGTTGCGTTGACGCTCGGCGTTGGACGGGCCGCAACGAAAGTAATCAGAACCGGCGCGCCGGGAGCGATTGCCCCGCCGTCGATGCGGGTCACGTCGCCGGCCGCCGGGTTGACCGTATAGTCGGCGTCCCTGGTGAACGTGCCGACGCCGTCGGCGGCGGAGACGGTGACGCTGCCGATCTTCGTCCGCCCGACGTTGACCGTGTCGTCGGTGAAGGTCCGGGGAACGGTCTGCGCCGTGTCCCACCACGCTTCGCCGCGCCCCCATACCATGTGAATCGGGCGGTCCTTGATCGCTGCCGCCAAAGCGGCGCGGCCCGGCTTAGTTGTCACGGACATGGATGATTCCTGTGATGTCTCGGGTTGCGGTCCAGGTGGCGCCGCTGCGCCAGTTGGCCGACGTCCAGAACTGCCCTTGCGCGGTACTGCCGATCACGCGGGCGGTGGCGTGGATCACCGCGTCGGCGCGGACCCCAGGCCATTTCGCCGACAGGGTCGGCCAGCGCTTCGCGGGAAGGACGGACAGCACCGTCAGCCGCTCGGCCACGCCGCCGGTTGCCGCCTGATCCTGCGGAAGCTCGGCGGTGACCGCCGTCGCCCTGACGAAGCGCTCGTTGATCGGGGTGAAGCGCCATCCCTGCCGGTTTTCCGACAGCTTGGTCCCGCCGGACAGGGTGAAGGGCCGCCCCGCCGCGGTCCGTTCCGTCACCGGCAAAGCGGTGTTGACCTGACCAAGCTTCGACCGGCCCGACAGGACGACCGCGGCCTTCGCGAACCGGCGGAACGGGGTCAGCGAACCGGGTACGGCAAGGTCACCGCCGGGGTTCGACAGGGTGTAGTTCCGTCCGTGCATGACGTCGGGGGACCGGATGTGCCGCCCCTCGTCCAGACGCCCGGCGTCCAGGACGAAGCGGGTCGGGTGGAACGACCGGACCGTGTGCGCCCGGTCCCGGTGCCCGGCGGCGGTGGGCACCCCCCAATCCACCGTTCGGGCGTACAGGCGCCCGAAGGACAGGACCGGCCAATCCGGGCGAAGCATCGTGCCCGAGTAGTCCGACAGCAGGCCGGGGCCGGAAAGCTTCGACCGGGACAGAACGAACTTCCGGCGGTCATAGCCGCCGTGGATGCGGGTCAGCTTGGACCGGACCGGCGCCGACAGCCGCGCCAGTTCGACGGCGCGCTGAACGAAGGCGACGTCGGCGGGTGCCGCATCAAGACCCAATTGGAAATCGGCCCAGCGGGCGGCCCCCGGCGACCGGGCTTCCTCGACGTCGGCGGTGAAGCCGATCCAGGACAGGGCGGTTTTCAGCGCGCCCGGCGTGCCGCGGATGCGTTGCCACAGGACACCCTCGGCGATGGCCCGGCGGGGATCGGTCAGGTAGGGCAGAAGTTCGCCCAGGCCGTATTCGACGATCAGTCATGGGACGACGCTGGCCGGGATGTCGGTCCGCTTTGCTGTCCGGAGCGCCGGGACGGCCCCGGCGGTCCGGCGCAGGAAGTCGGAAGCGTCCGAAAGATCGCGTTCCAGCTTCGTCGCCGACGGCGGAAGCAGGTCGGTCATTTAGAATGTCCGTCCCTTCAGGGTGAGTTCCAGGGACCCAATCGCGGCCGACGACGTGTCATCGACCGGGACGTCGGCGGCCGGCGCCTCCACCTCGACCCGCTGGACCCCGTCGGCGTGAAGCGTCCGGATGATCCAGGACCGGGCAAGATCCCACCCAAGCCCCGCGCGGGCGGCGAAGGCGGTGCGGAAATCGGCGCCAAGGCGGTCGAAAACGGTCAGCGGCGTATCGGGGTAGAGCCACACCGACGCCCGGATGGTGACCGGGACGACGGTGGCGGCGACGACGTCAACCGTGTCGGTCAGGACGCGGACATCATCCTTCGTGACCGCCGCGCGGACCGCGGCCAGCAGGTCCGGGGATGGCGCACCGTCGCCGTCCTTGGACAGCACGGAGATGCGGACCCGCCCGGTTTCCGGGGAATCGACGGCGGCGTCCTTCACCCGCGGGTCCGCCGACGTGGCGAAGAAACGGTAATGCGCTGTCCCGCCCGCCGACGACCATCCCTTGATGCGATCGACGGTCCGGGACCGAAGGGCGCCGTCGTCTTCGCCGTCCAGGCGGGCGACCCCGTAGAAGGCGGCGACGTTGTCCAAATCGGTTCCCGCCGCGAAGGCCAGCAGGGTTGCCCGAAGGGCGTCGTTCACCCGTTGGCGGATGATCAGTTCACGGGCTGCCGCGACTTCCAGGACGATGATGGCCGGGTCGCTTTCAAGGATGGCGTCATAGGCGGGGTCGCGTGCCTTCAGGTCGGCGACCATCTCCGCAAGGATCGTTTCGAAATCCAGCGGTTCGATGACTGTCGGCGGCGGGACGTTGCGAAGGTCGAAGGTCATACGATGATCCCTTCCATCCTGATGTCGCGGTTTTCCGGGCGGTAGATCCCTTCGATGGTCATTTCGACCCGTCCGGGGGCGGCACTTTCCAGGATGATCCGCGACAGGGCGAAACGCGGTTCCCAACGGTCCAGGGCTTCGGCGACGCCCGCGTAAATCTCGATGATCGTCGCCGCGTTGATCGGGGCGTCGATCAGGAAGGGAACCCGCGATCCGAAATCCCGGCGGTGGATGCGGGTTCCGATGGGGGTGGTGATGATGGCCCGGATGCTTTGCAGCAGATGACGGACGCCGTCGGCCCGTCCGCCGGTCACCGCGTTCATACCCTGCATGGGCGCCCCCGTTCAGTGGGTGTGGTGATTGCTGTTGCCGCCCGCGTCGATGATGGTCCCCGACGCCGCGACGCTGCCATCGACGGCAAGGGCGCCCTTCATCTGGAAATTTCCGGCCAGGGTCGCCGCACCGGCCCCGCCGCCCGCGGTCATGGCGACGGTCGGCCCTTCCAGGAAGATCCCCTCCGGCGTGATCCGCAGGGATGACCCGCCGCAGGTCAGGGTGACCGCGTCCTTTGCCGTGACGACCGTGGAGCCGCCGACCCGGACCGTCGCGGTGCCGTCGGGCGGGATCTGGATCGTGTGGGCGTGGGCTTCGCGGTCATACTCGACGACGGCGCCGTCGGCGTATTCGATCCGATGCAGCGTTTCCCGGTCGCCGGGTGCGGGATGGTCGGTGCTGAAGGCGCCGGGTGCGGCGATGGCCGTGGACAGGTCGCCGCCGGGGGAGAACAGGACCACGGCTTCGCCCGGTTCGGGTGACCAGAACTGACGGTCCTTGCCGGCGCGTCCGGACAGCCAGGGAATCCAGGTGGTGACGACATGGCCGTTCGGGTCCGCGGGGTCGCCGATCCGGACCTTGATCCGCCCGTTCGGCGGGTCGATTTCGGCGACCTTCCCGTAACGGATCAGGTTCGTGATGCGGCGCTGGGCGTCGGTCTGCTCCGCCGACCCGACCCCGCCCGTCCGTCCGGCGGACCGATCCAGGGCGAACACCATGGATCAGCCCCGGAACGGGTGGATCAGATAACGCACCGTCGCCGGAAGATCGTCGAAGGTGCGCACCGCGCCGTTGCCGGTCGCCAGCATGAAGCCCACCAGCAGGCGGACCGCCTGACCGAAGGCGTGGGCGGTGTCGCCGCCGTCGGGATCGGTGCCGGGGCGGACCGCACGGCGGATGCTCTCGACGGCGTTCCGGTGGGCGTGGGCGACCAGGGCGGCGGCATCGGGGCTGTCACCGGCGAATTCCGCCTGAAGGGTTTCCAGGGTCACGCGGGCGGGGGCTGCGGCGGGGGCCGGGACGGTCTTCTTTCTCATGGCTCGTTTCCTGTCAGGGGCAATGACACGGGGCGTCCGGGTCGCTGATCAGCACGTAATCGCCCTCGTGCGCGGTGCCGATCTTGGGGGAAATCCCCAGGAAGACCGACGGCGGCGGGATGCCTTCCGGCGGGATATCGCGGGCGCGGCGATAGCGGACCGTGTAGGTAAGCCGGACGCCGCCGAAGGGGGTTTCCGCGTCCGTGTCCACCTGGATTTCGGTCCCGGCATAGTCGATCCGGGCGGTTTCAAGGCCCGGAATGTCGAACCCGTCGATCGCCGCTTCGATCTGTTCGGCCAGTTCGTCAAGGCGGTCGTCGATCCCCTCTTCGGCCTCGACGATGCCTTCGACGGCAAGGCGCAGGTTCCGGACGGTGACCACGGCGGACCCGTCGCTGACCGTGTCGCCGACGGCGTCTTCCGACCGGGCATAGACCAGGATGGCCGGAAGATCCTTTCTGAACAGGCGCAATGTGCGGGAGGTGAAGACCCTGTCCGCGGCGGTGGTCCGGTAAACCGTGTCGGTTCCGCCGGTCAGCGGCGTCTTCAGCCGGGCGCAGAACGCATCACGGATGCGCCGCCGTTCAGGGGTGGTCATCGGGTCAGGACCCCTATGGTAAAGCCGGTTCCGTCCGGCTGAAGGTCGGCGAACCGCCAGACCTTCCCGGCGACGGTGACACGGTCGCCCTGTTCGACGCCGGAAAGGTCGTCGGTGCGGGTGAACAGGCGGGGTGTGGTGCTGGACACCGGAACGCCGGTTTCCGGGTCCGCCGCCGTCCATGATTCCTCATAGACGACGGCGATGGTCCGGGCGCTGGGCAAACCGGGGAAGAGGGTCGCTTCTTCCCCGAATTCGTCAGGGTTCAGGAAGACCGCGCGGTCTTCCGCCGTTTCAATCCCCATGGCCGGCTGTCCATTCGGCCCAGAGACGATCACGGTCCGCCGCCTTGACCGTGCGTCCGGCGATGGCGGACAGGGCGCGGACATCCGGGCGACCGTCCGCCGTCCAGTGGTCCGGGTTGTCCCGTTCCAGCAGTTCGAAGGCGTCCAGGATGCCGGTGTCGCCGTCGTCTTCTTCGTCCCCATCCCCGCCGTCGTCCGGTGCCGCCGGGGCAAGGGTGGGCACGATGGGCATGGGGAGTGCCGGGGCCGGCGCGGTCCCGGTGGGGGGAGAGGGGCGCCCGCCGCCAAGCGCCACGGCGGCGACGCCGCCCTTCAGGCGCTTGGCGAAGGTGCCGGCGATCAGGGATTCCGCTTCGTCATCGTCGATATCGACGAATGACCCCGGCGGGATGTCCACCGTCTGCGGCGGTCCGTCGGGGTGCGGAATGGTGATGGTGACCAGGGTTTCGATCAGCATGGCCGCTCCCCTTACCGGACCTTGACGAACATGCTGGCGTTGATGCGGTACGGGACCGGGAGCGGCGCCGATTGCAGCAGCAGGAAACGGACCGACGGGTCTTCCTGCTTCCAGGACTTGGGGAAATAGGCCATCGCCTGAAGGACATCGTCGTCCAGGATGGCGCCGTAATGGCGCACCCCCTGAACACCGCGCGACAGGATCAGGACGCCATACGCGGGCAGCATGGCGACCTCGTTCCCGTCATCGTCTTCGTAATAGTCGTTGTAGACCCACAGGCGGACGGCCCCCATGGTTGCGACGTGGGCGACGCCGTCCACGATGATGATGCCGAGTTCGGCCGACGCCGATCCGCCGCGCTTGTTCAGGTCGATGGCGTCCTTGAAGCGGGGCGATTTCTTGATCAGTTCCCACGCTTCCTGTGTCAGAAGGACGTCGGTCGGGGCGATGCCGGACGCCTTGAAGACCTCACCGCACCAGCGTTCCAGGTCGTTGACCGGATCGACGTAGGCGGGATCGTCGGGGTTCGTCACCACGCCCCAGCGCGCCCCGCCGGTCAGCACCTTGGTCAGCGCTGGCTTCCGTTTGAAATCGACGATCTGGGTCGGGTAGTCGTCGCCGGTCACGGTCGTCTTGCCGGTGACCAGGGCTTCCATCGCCATGGCTTCCTGACGGCGGGTGAGCATATCGACCTGTTCCTGAAGCTCCGTCTTCAGCAGCACGTTGCGCCGCTGTTCGGGCGTCATGCTTCCGCCGATCGCTTCGCCGGCCAGCCGCTTCACCGCCCGGTTCGGGTTCAGGACCCGCTTGTCCTTCACATAGGCCGGGCGGAAGGATTGCGTCGTGTACCCGCGGGAGCGGACCACGCGCCCGGCGACCGACGGGGCGACGAACGGCGCCAGCCGGCGGGAGCCTTCGACGACGTCGAACAGGATGGTTTCTTCCACGGATTCCGAGATCGTCGGGAAGAAATTGTCCAGGATGAAGGTTTTCGGGCGCGGAAGGGTCGAAACCACGCCGACAAGGACGCGGGTGTCGTAAATATCGACCATGAAGGGTGTTCCCATAAAAAAACGGCCCCGAACCGGGCCGTCTTGTGTGTTTCGTTCGGGTGCCGCCCTGGTCAGGCGGTGGTCTTGACCAGCCAGATTCCCTTGTCGCGAAGGCCGTCCTTCACGCTGTCGGCGGTGTGACCATCGCCGAGGATGACGGACTGGGTGTCGAAGGTCCCGGACAGGTAGACCAGCCCTTCGGCATCGCCGGCCGTCGCATCGACGTCATCGACCAGGATGGCGCGGGGGGCTTCGCTGCCGTCGGTGACGGCGTCGCCGTTGCCGTCGGTCCGGGCCGACAGGACGTGCTTCTTGTCGGTGGCGATCCGCCCCAGCAGTTCGCCGCGCTTGTACGCGCGCCCGCCCTTCAGCGTGACCTTCTCGAAGTTCTGCGGGAAGTCGCCCGCGATCAGGTTGTCGGGGACATAGGTCCCCACCGTTTCAAAACCGGCGCTCATGGGTCCCCCGATGTCATGCGTTGGCAATGCTGGCGATCAGCGCCTTCACCGTGGCGTCGTCGCCACCCGCCGCCCCGGCGTCCGGCTTTCCGGCGTCGGCGGCGGGCGGGGTGAAGCCCTGGTCGTCGGTGGTGAAGCGGTCCAGCGCCGTCGCCTTCTTCGCCTTCAGGTGCTCGGCTTGCGCCACGGCGAAGGCTTCCACCGTCATGGACGGGTCGGCCTTGGCCGTGGCGGCGATGCCGTCACAGCCGGGAAGCGCCAGGGCGTCGATTTTCCGGATGCGCTCGCTCTCGGCCTTGGCGCCCTGCGCCGCGCCGTCGTCCCGGAACTTTTTCGCGATGTCCGGGTGATTGGCGGCGATGTAATCGGCGGTGATTGCCGACACCTCGATCGTCGTCATTGGTTCCTCGTGGGGAGTGGTGGTTCCGCCATGGCCGGCGGTGATGCCGGACCATCCGGCGGGGGTGTTGGCGGCGGACAGGTCCCCGGCCACGGATTCGAAGGTCCCGATCCGGTCGATCATGCCCGCCGTCTTCGCGTCGCGGGCGACCATGACGCCGCCCTTGCCGTAACCATCGGCGACGGCGTCGGCGGTGGTGCCGCGGTGGCGGGCGACCGTTTCAATGAAGACCGTTGCCAGCGCGTCAACCGTCCCCTGGACCTGATTCCGGCCTTCGTCCGATCCCATGTCGGCGCCCTTGTTCGGCGTCTGCCGGCTGACGACGGTCAGCCGCTTCACGCCGGACCGGGCGTCGCGTTCGCTGGTGTCCTGCACATCGACCCGGACCCCGATGGACCCGACCAGGGCGGTTTCGGCGGCGACGACCGTGTCGGCGGCAGACCCCAGCCAATAGGCGGCGGACGCCATCATCCCGCCCGCGAAAGCGATGATGGGTTTTCCCTTCCCGCGGGCCTGATGGATCAGCGCCGCCAGTTCGGCGACGCCCGTCACCATGCCGCCGGGGCTGTCCACGTCCAGGATCACCGCCTTCACGCCGGGGTCGCGGTGTGCCGTGCGGAAGTCCTGTGCGATGGTCTGGTAATCGCCGAAGCCCAGGTAACGGGTCAGCCAGTTTCCCCGTGCGAACAGCGGCCCCCGTACCGGGATGATGGCGGTCCCGTCCCGGAATTCCGCCGTCCGGGTGCCCGGAAGCGGCCGGTCGTTCTCGGCGGACAGAGCGGCCGGGCCGTCGGGAAGATCCGCGCCGGACAGGGCTTCGACCGTGGCGGCCACGGCGGCGAACCCGTCGTCGGTGATCGCCCACGGGTCACCGATCATGGCGATCAGGTCCTTCATTCTTCCGGTTCCTCGTTCTGGCCGGCGTCGTCCTGACCGTCCAGGGGTGGGCCGCCGTTGTGCCCGATCCCGGCGGCGGGGGCAGGGGCGGGCGGCGGGAACAGGGCTTCTTCCTTGCGGATCTGCGGAAGCTTGCGGTCGAGATCGACGCCGGTCGTCTCGACGCACACTTCGGACCGGGTCTTGACCTTCAGCCCGATCAGGACTTCGTCGGCCTTGGCTTCCTTCAGCGGGTCCAGGGTGATCCGTTTCGGCCCGATCCATTCGGTTCCCAGGTAGGCCGCGCGGATCATGGGATCGTCCAGGAAGCCGGGGGCGTCCAGGTAGCCGCGAAGGATTGCTTCCGTGATGACCCATTCATAAACCGGGTCGCACAGATTTTCCTCCAACCAGGCGCGCCGGGTCCGGAAGAATTGGAACGCCTGTTCGACGGCGGCCTTCGATGCGCTGTAAGACGCGGTGAAGTGCTTGACCAGGATTTCGAACGGGAGTTCCAGGGCGACGCCGATCTGTCTTAGAACCGCCTGGACGAAGGGGTCGAACGCTGTGTTCGGGCGCCCCGGATTGGCGATTTCGACTTCTTCGCCGGGGCCTAAGTCCAGGATCGCGCCGGTTCCCAGGGCGTAGCCCCCGGTTGCCGGAACCGCCCCTTCCAGGTCGCCCAACCCCTGACCGGACGGCGTCTTCACGAAGACCGTGAACAGGGCGGATACCACCGCCGCCATGATTTCGGCTTCGCTGTAGCGGTCCAGTTGCTTCAGGGGTTCGATGATGGGCGCGAGATAGGGGGCGCCGCGGTTCAGCCCCGGACGAAGCCGGCGGAACAGGTGGAGCGTCACGCGGGCGCCCGACGCGCCGAAGGCCGGGACGGGGTCCCATGTCGGTACGTCGCGCACCCACCCGGCGGTTTGATCGGGGAAGCTGGACCGGACCCAATAGCGGACCGGGGCGCCGTCGCCGTCGATTTCGACGCCATCGACCAGCCGGGGGCCGTCCTGTTTGCCGTCGGGGGTCGATACCCGGTCGGCTTCGACGATCTGAAGGGTCAACCCCAGGATGGCACCGGGTCGTGGTTTGTGGCGGCGGATGACGAACACGTCGCCGGATTCCAGGGTGGACCGGAAGGCCAAGTCCTGAAGGCCGGCGAAGGTCTGCGTCATGGTCAGGTCGCAGTGGGTCGATTCCGCCCACGTCCGATAGATGCGTTCGGCGGCGTTCTGCCACGCATCCGCCTGTTCCTCCGTCAGCCCGAGGAAATCGCGGTCGATGGTTGACCGGAGCCGAAGCCCGGTGCCGACCGTGTTGGTGACGACGGTCGCGACGGCACCTCCGGCCAGCGGGGCGTTTCGGACAAGGTCGCGTGACCGCGCCCGAAGGGTCTGAAGGTCGCCGATGGTGTCGCCGTCCGCCGACCCGACAAGCGGGTTCCAGTTTTTCAGGGCGTTCCGGTCGGATCGGGCGCCGATGTACTGCCCGGCCATGAACTGACGGAGCGCCATGGCTTCGCCGGCCGTGAACCCGGCGGTTGCCCTGGTGCGGGCGGGGACGCGGATCTTCGGCTTGACCGTCGGGATCATAGCGGCACCACCCGCCGGACCCGCACGCCGCCCCGGCCCCCGGCTTGGCGAAGGGCCAGCGGTTCCAGGCGGGCGCGTTCCTTCAGCAGCATTCCCAGGTCGGCCCGCGTCAGTTCCCGGCCCTGGAAGACGTACCGCTGTCCCCGTTCGGTGATCGCCGTGACCGCGCGGTTCACTTCCGCCAGTTGGGCGGCGTAATCGACAAGCATGTGGGGGACTCCTGTCAGGCGGCGACACCCCTGGACCGGACGCCGCGCGTGCGGGTGCGGACGGCGTCCAGCGGGCGGCGGTCGCCTTCCGTGGCCTTGGTCAGCACATCGACGCGGCGGTCGATGTCGATGTTCAGGGACGTGCGCGCCGCGGTGGCGTAGACGCGGCAGTCAAGGGCTTCGTTGCGGGCACCCTTGGGCTTTTCCCAAACCCGGTAGGGGAAGCCCTTGCGGTACTTCGTGACGACCTTTTCGGACGTCAGTTGTTCGAAATAGGCTTCGTCGTACCGGGTCGGGAAGTGGCAGAAGCCCGGCCCCGCGTCCTGGATTTGCAGGCGGGAATAGACCCGTTCCTTGATGGTATCGACGCCGATCAGGAAGACGTTGACCGCCTTGGCGGCGTTCTTCGTCGCCCGGTCGGGCCAGATTTTCCGGCCTTCGCCGCCGACCCCTTTGATCGCGTAGACCCGGCGGTCGAAGCGGGAGCGGACGAAGTCATAGACGGCGGCGGTGTGGTGGCCGCCGCTGTCGATGCAGGCGGCCTCAACCCGAAGCGTCTGGCCGGACGGATGGCTGAAGGTCCGCTTCAGCACCTCGTCCACCTCCGACCAGAAGGCAGGGGACGACGGGTCGCCGGTCACGCGGACATAGTCCAGCGACCAGGATTCATCGCCCTTGCCCCAACCGACGAACTCGAATTCGCCGCGGTCGTCCTGCATGTCGCCGCCGACGGTGATCAGGGCG
Source organism: Azospirillum fermentarium (assembly GCF_025961205.1). Lineage (NCBI taxonomy): Bacteria > Pseudomonadati > Pseudomonadota > Alphaproteobacteria > Rhodospirillales > Azospirillaceae > Azospirillum > Azospirillum fermentarium. Next base: position 1,079,851 of record NZ_JAOQNH010000002.1, on the reverse strand, counting down.
ACGCCGGACGGGACCGGATCGTGGTCATAGGCTTCGCGCCGCTTGAACAGCCCGGACGATTCCAGCCCGGCGGCGTCTTCTTCCCAGGTTTCCGCCAGCTTCGTGTTGATGAAGACCTTCAGGGTTTCCGGCCCGCCGCGCTTGGCTTCCAGCCATTGCGCGGCCAGCTTCGCGACCGTCGTCCACGGCGACGCCAGGGCGTTGCAATGGAAGCCGGCGTGCCCCTTGAACGGCGTGATCGTGCCGCAGCACGCGCACACCGACCGGCCATCCTCCGTCCAGGCGGCGGGGGTCTGTTTCTCCCCCATCAGGTCGCACCCGGCCTCGGCGCACACGAAGGGGGCCGTCTGCCGCCACCCGGCGTCACGAAGGGCCAGGACGGCACGGACAGCGCGGATGCGGTCGCCCTCGGTCCATGGCCTTTCGCACCGTTCGCAGTGGTACGCGGCTTTTTCCGGATCGTCGCCCCAGCGGACTTGCGGCCACTTCAGGGTTTGCCGGTGCTGGCAATGAGGGCAGGGAACGAACAGACGCCGCATGTCGGACGTCTCATACGACGCCTCGATCCGGGACGCACCCTTGACCGTCGGCGTGCTGAACAGCCCGATCTTGCGGTTCCAGAAGGTGTTGGTCCGTTCCGCCGCAAGGTTGACCGGGTCGCCCTCCGATCCGGCGGACGCGGGGTAGCGGTCAACCTCGTCGCACAAGACGACCTGGATCGGGCGGGACGCCAGCGACGCCGGGGAATTCGCGCCGGCAACCGTGACATGGCCGCCCGCGAACTTCTTGTGAAGGATGGTGTCGTTCGTGTCCTTCGCCTTCGACTTCCGCTTCCGGCCGGATGCCGGAGCGTTGTCGTTGGCGGTGTCGCCCTGGAATTTCCCGGCAAGCGCCGGGGTGTCGCGGATCATGGGGGCCAGCCGGTCCTTCGACCACGCTTCGCCCATGGAAAGGGTCGGCTGAAGCACCAGCATCGGCGCCGGGGTCCGGTGGATGTGGAACCCGACGACGTTGTTCAAAACCTCCGTCTTCAGAAGCTGGGCACAGACCATGACGGTCACGCGCTCGACCTGCGGATCGCTGAAGGCGTCCATGACGCCTTTGGCCGGGGCGACCTGTTCGGTCCGCCAGCGGCCGGGCTTCGACGACGATTCCGCGGACAACATCCGTTCGGCGTCGGCCCACTCGCTGACCGTCTGTTTCGGCGGCGGGGCCAGGGCGCGCCGGAACGCGGCGCCGATCCGCCGTCTAGCGTTTGCCGCCGCCTTTCGCCGGGCCGCCCGTGCGGTTTCCGGTCTTTGGGCGTTCGGCTTCGCGATCGTCGCCGCCGGCTTCCGCGCCGTCGTCGCCGTCGTCCTGGTCCGTGCCTGCGATGCCATCCATTGCCGCCAGTTCTGCCAGGGCGTCCAGGACCAGACGGTCGAGAACGGCCCGGACTTCGGCCGCGCTGGTCATGCCGACCAGCAGGTCCGCCGCGTCGGTGGGGATCGCCAGAAAGCGCGTCCGGCATTTGCCGACGGCTTCGGCAATCAGCCGTTCGACGTCCGATCCTTCGAAGATTTCTTTCGCTTCCAGCCGGTCCCGGCGTTCCAGGATCGACGTTTCCGCCATCAGCTTCCGTTTCTGAAGCTGGTCGATGGACAGGTCCTTCAGCGCGTCATCGACCGCCGCCTGAACCTGTTCTTCGCGCCACTTCGCGACGTCCGCCGTGTCGAACTGCCAATCGACGCCGCGCGCCCCGCGCCGTTCGAAGGGCATTCCCTTCCGAAGCCATGCATCGACGGTCGGAAGCGACACGCCGAAACAATCGGCGAGTCCCGCACGGTTTACTTTCATGGCGGTGATTTCCTATGGGGCGGCGATCCGCCGAAACCCAAGACGCCACAAGGCGCCGAGGCTGATTTCCTTCCGGCCGGACCCGGCCCGGAAAGTAAACATAAAAGCGGTTTCCGCGGCCTTGCGGCTAGGAAAACGGCTGGGTTCGAACAAACCCACACCCCTGTACGTCTGGAAGGACCCAAAAGGGGCCGGATGCGCAACTTTCTTTCGCATTCGGCCCGCCCGCGGGGCTGGGCAGGGGGCGGGGACGGGCAGGGTGATGCCGTGCCCTACCGCTTCCCGTACTTCGCGTGGGACACCACCGAAGCGAACGCCATGTCGAACTGATCCAGGAATTCCCGGTCCACTGTCGCGCCGACGATTTCCGCGAAGGGAAGGCGCTTCGAATAGCTGGGGCTGTCCGTGTAGTTCAGGACCTTCACGAACCCGCGGCCCTTGTCTCCGACCCGTTTGAACACGCCGGGGGTCAGCGGCCCGGTTGCCTTCAGGATGGCGAAATAGTGCTCGCTCTTCCGCTTCCCGCGCTGCCGCCCCTCGGGGTTCCGGTTCTGGGTCGGATCATTGGACGCCTTCAGGTAGGACAGCAGCTTGACGATTTGCCCCCGGTTCACGTTGCCGTACCGATCCAGTTCGGCCCCCGGTCCGGGGGTGGAGAACATGCCGCCCGGCATCTTCCCCGCCGCCTGAAGGGAACGTTCGGAACGCTTCAGCCGCCGCCCGCCGCCGTAGACCTCGGGGAAGATGTACTTCGAAGCCGGCGTCCCCTTGGTGGCGGTGTCGCGGAAGAAGACCCCCGCGACCAAGTCGTTCTTCCGGGCGGGCTTGGCGTAGACGGAATTCAGCGTGAAGGGGGTGGGCCGGTCGAAGACCCGCGTCATCGCGTCCTTTACGTCCGCTTTCGCCAGTTTCGCCGTCTTCGTCAGGGCGATAGCGCAAGCGAAGCGGGCGTCGCCGGTCAGGCTGTCCAGCCCCTTCAGGCTGACCCGGTCTGTCTCGATGTCGAGTTCGAACATGGGCACCCCAAGGGGAACGCCCCCCGGTGAAGGGCGGCAAGGCAGCGGGAGGAAGTGGCGGAAGATGGCCCCCGACCGGAGCAACGGCGAACGCATCAAAGGCCAGGGTAGCCCCTTGTGCCATATCTGCCGTACATGGCGCAACGGAATTTTTCATCGACGATGGCAAATCGGAATGTCCCGATCAGCACGCTTGCGCCGCCTATTATCTTCTCCGTCAGGAGAAGACTCTTACTCTGACTCTATAGGCGTTTCACCGTTCCATTTTTCGTTTCACCTGCGTTTCATGTGCGTTTCACCCCGCGTTTCCATGCGTTTCATTTTTTGGCGCCCCAGCCAAGTCCAAACGCTCTCCGTGAAATTTGAATTTCCTATTTTTTTCAATATATTAGCATACGGTAAAGGCTGATCCCGCCGCGCTCCTTCAAGGCGGTGGTGCACCAGCCGACACTATCGCAGCCCAGATTCGGGCCGATTGCGACGCCGTTCCGGTTGATGTGATGGGCGGATCTATGGGGAAGCATTTGCTTCGCCGGTTCCCAAAGTGTGCCCTGAAGCAAAAGTGAAACAGCCCCGTGCGTTTCGATGCGTTTCAGTGCGTTTCGTAACGCATGGCTATGGACGGGACTCGACGTGCGTGTCGATATGGCGCTTTGGCTTCCTTCACAGCAACCGAGTCGCTTTCCTGGCATAGCCGGCAGGGCAGCGTATGCTGTTTTCTCCCGTGACACATGCTATCGCGATGCGCTATCATCTTCCCATGAACAAGGCGCACCGTACCATCCTTATCGCCATCTTTGCCCGACCGACGCCATCCACCATACGGTGGTCGGATATCGAGACCTTGGTGAAGGCGTTGGATGGTGTCGTGGAAGAACGCGCCGGAAGCCGCGTATGGGTGGAGATTAACGGTAAAGGTGCGGTGTTCCACCGCCCCCACCCACGCCCCGAAGCCAAGAAAGGCGCGGTGGATGCCATGCGCAAGTTGCTGATGAATGCAGGGATCAAGCCATGACGATGGAATACAAAGGGTACGTGTCCGGCCCTATCGACTTCGATCCTGAAGACGGTACCTTTTCCGGTACCGTCGCCGGGCTGTCGGATGTGATCCATTTCGAAGGTATTGACGCTGAATCACTGCTGGAAAGCTTCAAGGGCAGCATCGACGAATATCTTGCGATATGCGCTGAAAAGGGCCGGACCCCCGACAAGCCCTTCAGTGGCAAAATATTCGTGCGTGCTAGCTCCGACCAGCACCGGAAGGCCGCGCTGCGTGCTGCTGCTGAGGGTATCAGCCTTAGCCAATGGGTTGCCCGGCAGATTGATGCTGCGCCTTGAAAGGGAACTTGGCAGCACCGGGGCGCTACGGCCGTGGCGTCGCAGCCCTCCACCCAGGCCAGGACGTGGAGGGCACCAGCATCAAGGGCGAGTTGCTCCCTTTCGTTACAGCATCAACAACCACCGAGGTTGCATTTTTTAGCAACGCGCTTAGTAAACTACCAGTTCGTCAGGGTCGCTGTCTTGATGATGAATGAATTTGCTTTTATACTGAGAAAGGTACTCGCCAAAGAACCGAGCGACCAGCGTAGGCAACCAGAATTGCCTTAGAGAAGCATCTTGCATCACGAATTCTAATCCAACCCCATCAGACCCGATGAGCGCCTTTGCAACAGCGGCGACCCTGGCCTGTGAATGCTGCAAATCCCAATCATAATCCTCAATCGTGGGTAAGATACTCAGGATTACGTCATGGTCTGCCTCGGAAAGAGCAGGTAATATGCCATTCCGTTGCGCAATTAGGAAATATTGGAAGGTTGCTTTGGCTGGCCCACTGATAAGGAGAAAAGACTCGGTTGCGCCACCTTCTAGCAATAACTTTACAAGAATGCCACCATGTTCCGAATTATTGCCGGCCATGGCGACTGATAATATATACCGATTACTCGACAAACGTCTCAAATATAAAATATCTTGCGCCATTATATAAAATCCCTCCTTTTCGTAGCAGCCTTGCGCTGAATACATAAAGATGCAGAAAGGCATAGGATTTGATGAATCGTATCAGCAAGCTTATCAATTACCTAAAGATCTTTGACTGGTTCACCTCATAGATGATACATTGATTCCAATTATAATAATATTTGGGATAATTCATGACCCAAGATGCTGATAAAAATATAAAAGAGGGCCAGTCTGATGCATCAAATGTTTCCACCTCGTTCAAATCAAGAATAGATGAGATTTCTCGTCATCCGATTGTTGTGGCTTTCTTTGGCTTTTTATGCACAGGCATATTGGGAGCGTTACTAACATGGTGGCTTAACGCTTCTAATCATATAGAAGATATAGCGATATCAACAAGAAATAATGCAATATCTTCCGCCAGTAATCTTTCTGAGCTTTTTAACGAACGACGAGCTAGAGGTACATTAGTTATCTCTAGTATTATGAGAGCCGCCCCTGAATCGGAAGTCGTGGCGAGAAAAATAGCATATGATGAAGCCTATATTCGATGGAATACAAAAATTCCTAGTGATATATTACGTATTAGAGCTGGGCTTCGGTGGTCTCGTTCATATTATGCAAAATACATTGATGGTTTAACTAATGCAAATATCCTATTTTATGGAAGTGAAGCGCGTACTCTTTTAAATGCGCAAAAAATTCCAATAAAACCAGGAATATTAAGTATTATGGATGCCTGCATAACACAGGCTTTTGATGATTATAGAGGAAAATCTTTCATAGATAATACGCATGCTAAAGAAATAATATCATCATGCAGATTTTCTGAAATAAATAGGCAGTCAATACATTGTTTTTCACTTATTTCTGAGTCATTATATATAGCTGTAAGTGAGAAGGGAATGCCGGGTATTCAGGTATCTGATGAAGAAGTAATATCATCATGTAAGCCTTATGAATTTCAGTAAAATTTCAAATCAATTTTTTAAATTTCTTTTTTCTCTGTTCCGCTGCGCGGCTCATACTCACGATAGAGTGTGGGTCGCGAGAGCTTGAACTGTTCGGAAATATGTCTAACCGGAACCGCCGGATTGGTGCAGGGGGCTTTTATCAGCTTCAGTTTCCCCCCCCACCAGCACCGGCTTTACGACCGGCGTTGGCGCGCCCGCCCAGCCCGACACGGCGACCTGACTGTGGTCGTCCATGTCGATTCAGACCAGCCACGTCGAAGCATGTCGCCGTGCACCAATCGGCACACGGCGACGCCGCTGTCAAAACTCCACATCCATCCCCAAGGCTTCCTTGTAAAGCGCAAGGACGGCTTCCCGTTCCTGCCGGTCCGCCTTGTCCATCCTGCGCAGACGAATGATTTCGCGAAGAAGCCTCACGTCAAATCCGGTCCCCTTCGCTTCACTGTAGACCTCACGAATGTCGTCCTGCAGCCCTTTTTTCTCTTCTTCCAGGCGTTCGACCCTGTCAACGAAGGACCGAAGCCGGTCCGCGGCGATGCCGCCGACGTCGTTCGGCTTGGCGCCGCTGTTGTGTCCGATACCAGCCATGATGTTTCCTTCCAGCTTCAGGGGGCGGTGGTGCGGACGACGTCGCCGACGAAGTCCATGGTCACGTTGAACAGGATCGCGACGGTTTCCGGGTCGTCGCCGCCGGCCAGCCGGTCGCGGATTGCCGCCCGGATGTGGGCGTCGCGTTCCGCCCGGCGGATATCGTCGTCGCCTTCGACGATGCGGGCGATCACGGCGACGGGGAAGCGGTAGGCCCGGAACAGTTCCAGGACCGTCGCCCCGTCGGCGCGTGCTTTCCGGATCGCGTCCACCTCATGCGGGGTGGGGTCGGATGGACGCGCCGGCCGGATGGTGTGGCGGACCTTCCGAAGCCCGTAGACGGTGGCGGCGATGTCCAGCCCGCCGACGACCAGCCCGCGGGCGAAGTGCTCGTTTAGGGTCCGCCCGCCCCACCGCATTCGCTGGACCCATTGGGAAAGGGCGTGCCCGTTCCCGACGATCCATTCCATTGCCGACGCCATGTCGTGCGACATGCAGTCCAGCACGTCACGAATGCGGCGCCGGGCCGCGAGGTTCCCGCCCAGGTCAGCGACCTTGCCACCGCCCGAACAGCCGGCCAGCGGCGACAGGTTCGACGCCGCCAACCGCTCGGCCATGCCGGCAAGTTCGTAATCGTCGCGGAACAGCCCGCCCGCGCGGTAGGCGACGGGATCGATCGTGCCGTTCCGGAACATGCGGTCCAGCGGCCAAGCGTTCAGGATGCGGGTCACGGTCCGGATTTCGGAAATGACGGCCTCTCCGGTCCGGGGATCGACCGTTTTGATTGCCAGATCGTCCGTCTGGACCTCGAACCGGCCGTTCCGGGTCGGGTCGTCGGACGGGCGTGCTTCGGCCTTTCGCCGGGCTTCCAGCCGGGCAAGCGTGCCCTTCGGCGCGGCGGCTGCCTTCCGCCGCCGCTTCGGCGGCGTCTTGTGCTTTTTCGGTGCCATGGTGATCCCCGTTCAGGCGAATTGCCCCGCGTCAGCACCCCAGGTGGTCCAGCCGGGGCGGTTGGTGCGGGAGAAAAGTTCCAGGTACGGACCGGCGGTCAGGCGCTCGATCCGCTCGTATTGGCAATCGGGTTTCCGGCTGTGCTCCCGGATCGGCGAGACGATCACTTGCCGGACGTCGGCGTTCAGCCGCTTCGGCTTTCCCCTGGTCGCCAGCAGGCAGGGTTCCGGGTTCGACCGCGTCCAGAAGCCGCCGCCCATGAACAGGTCGGAATCGTCCAGCCACAGGCGGGTTTCCGACCCCTTGTTCAGCTTCACCCACTCGAACGCGCGGGTTTTGTAGGTGAAGCCCCAGGCGTCCAGCACCTCGAACGCGGCCTTCAGGAACGGATCGGTCGTCCACAGGAACAGGACGCAATCCGGCGCGGCCAAGTCGCCGACCGGAAGCGACTTGATCGCCGAAAGCGACATGGTCGGGTAGGGCGCGGCGCGGTCGCCCCGGCCAGCCTTGCCGGGCTGGGCTTCACCGCCGCCGTAAGTTTTGAACCCCCACGGCGGATCGGCCAGGATCACGCGGAAGTGGTTCGCCGGAACCCCGTCGAAGACCGCCGATGCAAGCTCTGACATGATGCGCCCTCCGTCACAGCCGCATGGGCATCTGGACGACCAGGAAAGACGGGTCGTCCGGGGTGTCGAAAATCGCCGGGTTCGCCGCGTCGGTCAGGTGGACGCGAAGCAGGTCGCCGCGGAAGACGCGGGCCAGTTCGCGCATGTAGCGCCACTGGAACCCGATGGTCGTTTCCGCCCCGGCATAGCCGGACGGGATCGCTGTCTTCGCGGTGCCCCCACAGCTTTGATCCAGGGTCAGGGACAGGCGCGCCCCATTGAAGCCGAAAGCAACGGCGCCGGCTTTTTCCTCCCGGACGCTGTCGACGATATCCAGGGCGCGGATCAGCCGGCGCCGGTCCAGCGTGGCGGGTGGGCCATTGCGTTCCGGGACGACCCGGTCCGTGTCGGGGAAGGTGGCGTCGATGGTCTTCGACACGGCGGTCAGCGTGCCGAAGGAGACGTCCACGGTTGTCCAGGCGCGCCCCTTGCCATAGGCGTTGACCGTGACCTCGCTGGCCGCGTCGGCTTTCCCGGCCTCGCACAAAAGCCACTGGACGAATCGGCGGGAGAGGATCACGGACGGCAAGGTCCCGGCGTCGGTCGCGGGAAGCGGGATGGTCGATTGCGCCAGCCGGTGCCCGTCGGTCGCTTCGGCCAACAGGCGGCCATCCTTCGCCCGGATGTGGACGCCGTTCAGGTAATAGCGGGCTTCATTCGTGCTGATGGCGAACGCGACCCGCCCGATCAGGGTGGTCAGGTCTTCGGCGGTCAGGCGGAAGACCCCGATCAGGGCGCCCAGGTCGGAATGCGGAAAATCCTCTTCGGGCTGGCCGCGCAGGATGACGGTCGTTTCGCCCGCCTCGATCGTGATCCTGTTTTCGGAATGGGCGCTGATCGTGACGGGCGCGTCGTCTTCCTGTGTCCGCAGCAGGCGCCAGAACGGAGCGGCGGCCACGCACACACCGCCCGGCGCGTGGACGTCCGCGGACAGGGCCGCGGTCAGTTCCGTGTCCTGGTCGGTTGCCTTGATCCGGACGGTTTCGCCTTCGGCCCGGACAAGAAGGCAGGACAGAATCGGGATCGTGTTCCGGCGTTCGATGATGGGGGCGACGGCGCCGACGGCGCGGAGAAGGTCACCGGCCTTCGCGGTAAATTTTGTCATGGGCTGTTCTCACGATTCATGGTCTTGCCATATGACGAATTGCCATATTGGCAGGCAAAAAAGGGGTCAGAGGGGCTGAGACAGGGTGCGGTACTCGACCGGGCGCCGTTCGCGGCGGGCGCGTTTGATCCCAGCGGCCATTTCGATGGTGATCCCGTGGTCGGCGTAAACGATGGTCGCGTCCGCCTTTGCGCCCCAGGCCAAACCGCAAACAACCCCCTTCCACCGGGCGATGGGGTCATGGAAATCCAGGGTACGGGGGTAGGTCAGGCTCGGCACGAACGGGGCTTCGCTCCGTGACAGGCTGTCCGCCATGGCGGCAACCGCATAGTCGCTGTCCACGCCGCCTGTCGGGTCGAAGGGCACTTCCAGAATGACAAGCCGCGGGCTGTAGGACGGAGCGGGAATCGCCGGCTGCCCCTTTTCGGTCAGGACCCGGTCCAGCCACAGCGACAGCATCCGCCCGGCGCCTTTCGCGTCGGCGTCGGACAGGAAGACGGTCGCGGTGACGCCGTAATGCCGCCGAAGCCACGTATCCAGTCGGGCGTTGCTTCCGGTCCGGAACGCCCCGGCATCCGCAAGCTGATCCCAGAGGGAATCGACCTCGAACTGTGCGACGGTGCGGTTCTTCATGCCACGTTCTCCCGGTGAAGGATGGTGCCCATCGGCTTCAGGTCTTCGGCATCCCCCCGGCGGGACGGTTCGGCGGTCCGGCCGGCGCGGACCACGGCCCCGATCATGGCGTCGAACGCCGCCTGTTCCGCCGGGGTCATGTCGCAATACCGCTTCCGTGTCCGGCGGTCCGCCTCTTCGCGCGCCCGGCGGCTGTGTTCGGCGATGTGGGCTTGGGCGGTGCGCGCCCCGGCCATCCGCTTTGCCACCAGCGACGCGACGGCCTCATAGACTTCCGCACGGGACGGCGGGAACTTCAGCTTCAGGGTCAGGATGTCAACCGCCTGTGCCCCCAGGTCGGCGGGGAACATGCGGAAGACGGCTTCGACCTGCGATGCGTAGATTTCCGGTTCCGGCGGCTGGGCGTTCGGGTAGGAGCCGATCAGCAGCGCGGACAGGCGTGCTGCTTCGCCGGGGCGCGCGGGCGGTGCGGTGCTGGTCAATTCGGCCACGATCGCGCGGGCGTCCGCGGGCGGGATCAGCTTGGTGTATTCGCCGACCTTGTCCGGACTGTCCAGAACCGGCCAGTAAGCCGCCGCGGCCGACCCGGCGGGCAGGGCCGGCGCCGGAAGGGTGGTGGCAAGGGGGCAGGGGGGCTTGTCGTTCATGCGCGGTTTTCCGTTCAGGGGGTGGTGTCGTCCTGCCGGTCGGCGTCGGCGATCCGGCGGCGAAGAGTGTCGGACAGGCGGGACTTGCGGTCGGGGGGAGACGTGGCGGACGGGCGGGAAGGGGGCGGGCCGGATGAACGGGCGTTGCGGCACCAGTTCCGCCACGTCGCCAGCCAATCCGCCTTGGCCGCGTCCTTCCCGCTTTTGGCGTGCCAGTAGTCCCGGAACTTGTCGGCTTCGACCCGAAGGTCGATCGACGGAAGCCCGGCGTTCAGGCGGGCGATTTCCCCTTCGACCGCCCATTCGTCGGTCAGAACCCAATCGTTGGGAAGCCGGGCCGCCCGCTTGCGGCGCTTACTAGATTCCCCGTCAGGGGAATCTAATTCTGAAGGTGACGGGCATTGCCCAAGCATGGATGAAGCATCAGCCGAAGCATTGCTCGCGGCATTGCCGGAAGCATTGCCATAAGGAATGTATGAAGCATTGCTTGAAGCATCTTCGCTTTCACTAAGTGATTGATCGCGCTTTCTCCACCGCGTGTCAGCGGCGTTCTTAGCCCGGTTGCAGTATTTTACCCGTTTGGCTTCGGCATCTGCCCTGACTTGTGCCAGTCGGGGGGAGTAGCATCCTTCGGAGCATTGCTTGAAGAATGCTTGAAGCACAGGCCAAGCATCAGCCCATTCCGCCGGGTCCATGCGGGCGATCTTCCGCAGGGACTCCAGATTCACGGGCAGGTATCCAGTTTGTGACGTCCATTGCTGGAATAGCAGCAGCAGATAAGCACCGTGCTGGGCCGTGGTCAGGTGTCCCGTGTCCTTCAGGTAATCGCCGATGTAGATCGGAATCCAGGTGTCAGCCTTTGGAGATTGGCGGCTCATCTCATTCCCCGTATCGTTCGGCGCGGGCATCCGCGACATGCTGGATGCGCGTGCCAATCCAACGGATCACGGGAACGGCCATCGAATTGCCCACCGCCTTGTACCGCCGGGAGTCAGGGCAAGCCTCAGCCGGCTTTCCCCGCCATGGGATCAAGGTCCAGTCATCGGGGAAGCCCTGAAGACGCTCGCATTCGCGTGGTGTCAGGCGGCGGACGGCGGCGTCATGCCGCAAATCTGCCGCGTCATCGCCGGCGGCCCGCCCCGTTCCCTCGGAAAGCCCGACGGCGATGCCGTGCTGTGCGCTTGCCTGAAGGGTGAACATGGGGTCGCCGTCGGAACCTATTCCGATCCCGGCGCGTGGATTGGTGGTGCTGGTTCCGGTCCGCTTCCCGATTTCCTGGATGGGGATCGCAGACGCCGCCGCGTTTCCCGCCTGATGGTAGACAACGGCGACCTGCCCGCCGCCGCTCTGGATCTCGGGCCGGGTGCCGCTCATGCTCCGCAAGGTGGGAGCGACATCGACGCCGACGTCGTTTCCATAATCCTTGCATGAGAAGGCAAGGGGGATCAGGTGTCCGGCCTTGGCTTGGTTGTCGTCCGGGCCACACGTTCCAACACCGTTTGCAGTAAGGGCGGCAACTGCCGTCCCCGTGCTTCGGCGCGGCGAAGAATCCCCGCGCACGCCTTCCGGCTCAAAAAGTATCGCTCCGGGATTGGTGCCGTCTCCAATACGGCAGCTAACGACGAAGACACGCCGCCGCCGTTGGGGCACTCCGAAGTATTGAGCATCGAGAATGCGCCATGCAGCGGACCTTTCGTTTCCGATAACCATGCCAGCACGGGGCCATTTCCCGCCTGGACATTCGATGGGGGCGTATTCCCCCACCAAAGCAGCGAGGAAACATCCAAAGGCATTATCTTTTGTGTTGAGGACGCCGGGAACGTTTTCCCAGACGACGAATTCGGGGGCGATTGCATGGACCAATTCCACGAATTTCAGGGTCAGGTTGCCGCGGTCGTCGTCCAGCGACTTCCGAAGCCCGGCGGTGCTGAACGCCTGACAGGGCGTCCCGCCGATCAGGACGTCGATCTTTCCGCGCCAGGACGCACCATCGATCTTTGTCATGTCGCCCAGGTTCGGGGTGCCGTTGCGTGCCGACGGTTCGCCTGGAAGATTCGCGCCGTATCGGTGTGCCAGCACCGCGGATGCGAACGGGTCGATTTCGGACAGGAACGCCGGCTGCCAGCCAAGCGGTTCCCATGCGACGGACGCGGCTTCGATGCCGCTACAGATGGACCCGAAGATCATGTCCCCACCTTTCCCGCTGCCGTGGCGGGGTTCTGGTCACGGGCGGCGAAGAACCCAGGCGGGACGTGCGCCGGGCAGAACCAATCTTCGCGCGTGCAGCCGGCTTCATCGGTCACCGCCACGCCATACGGCGGGTTCGGCGCATCGCAGATCAGGCAGGGCGGCTTGATCCAGGGGAGGGGCTTCGGCTTCGTGCTCCCGGCCTGTGTCAACCTGCCGAGTTGTTCGGCAAGGTCGAACAGGGAGACACGGTTGTGAACGGCGCTCACGCCGCCGCCTCGGCGCCGGGAAGCCGAAGGAAGTCGTCGCCGGTCAGGATGACCCCGCGTTCGGCGGCGGCGGCGATGATCGCCGGCCAATACTTCGGCGGGATGGACCCACGTTTCTTCCACCACGCGATGGTGGATTGTGGGACGTCGATAGCGGCGCTTAACACGGTTTGTCCGCCGAACAGGCGGGTGATGCGTTCAACGATCAGGGTGTTCATGGGGTGATCCGCGTTTGTCAGGGAGAACGCTGGATCAGACTCATATGGCGTAACGCCATTGAGCGTCAATGACAAAATGGCAATTCGTCATCATCGGCTGTTTCAGGATGGCAATACGTCTGCCCATCAGCGGCTTCGCCATAGGACTTCAGGCCGTGGCAAAACCAGCAGAAATGCGGATGTTCCTTGCTTGTTCACGGTGATGCCACGATGAATGTATGGCAAAGTGACATACGACGGGGACACAAATGCAGACCAATGAGTGATAAGAGCATGAACGCCAACCCCAAGGGACAGAACGCCATGTCCGACAAACTCGCGGGCCGGTTGCGCGCGCTTCGTGAAGCGGCTGGATTGTCGCAGAAAGAACTTGCTGGCCTGCTGGACGTTGACCAGTCAACCATCTCCAAGTGGGAGCTTGGTCAGCGTGAGCCGGGATTCGAGGACCTGACCAAGCTATGGTCGATCATCCGCCCGCGCATTCCCGCCGATAAGGCGACAGGATCCGATGTCCGGGCCGCGAAGGAGAGCTTCGACATCATCATCGGAGGCCGTGACGACGACAAGATTGTTCTGATCCAGACGGAACCCAAGGCGCGTCCGGGGCGCTTGTCACCGCTTCGCGTCCCGCTGTTCGCCATCAGGCGCGCCGGCTTCGAAGCGCCCAAGCTGGAGCGGGAAGCGTCGGGTAACCTGGACGCCGCCGTTGCCCTGACCAGCCGTGCCAGTTACGCCGTCGTTTGCCAGGACGACGCCATGACCCCCGCCATTGATGCCGGTGACACGGCGATCCTGGACGCGAACCGCCCGATCCGGGATGGGGACATGACCTTCGTGCAACTGGAGTCCGGGGAATGTTTCTTCGCTCAATTCAAGGGGACGAGCCTGTCCGATCCCGCCGACCCGACGTCGGTCCGCGCCGTTGCCCTGCGCTTCCTGAACCCGGTCCAGGACTTCACGATCCAGGCGGACCGCATCACCCGCGCCGATGGGGTTGCCGCCATTCTGAAGCCGTAACCACGCGCAACCTTTCCGTTTTCGCCAATGGCCCGTGTACGACGTTTTGTCGTGCGCGGGCTTTGTGTTTTGAGGTAACCTGTCGGGCCATGGCGGCATGATGGCGGGCTTTGGTGTCATTACAGCACTGAAATTTAATTGTTGCCATATGGCAAAGTGTCATTTATGAATGTGCGTAGAAAGACGGCCCGTTCTGGACCATCGCCCCCAGAAACCCGCCCCCTTCCTTCAACCCTTTCATGACCGGAGCGTGACGGCGAATGCTTCCCGTAATCCCCGGCGGACAGGCAACCGATCCAGGACGTGAACCCTGTTCCCGCTGTCCCGCAAAATGCGCCGAATCCGGTGCCGCCTCATGCGCGTACCCTGAAGTCGCGTACCTGGAATCCCGCACGTTCAAGGCTGTGGCTGCCGATGCGATGCTCCGTATCATGATGCATGGCCGGGAAAACGCCGGCCTTGATGAAGCGGAGCTTGCGGCCTTGGCGTGCCTGGAAATCGGCGCCGATGTGGAAGACCTGAACGCCGGGCTTCGCGCGAAGGCGGACCGGGATGGCGGGCGTCTCGACACCGGGGATCCGCTGGTCACCGCCGCGGTTCAGGCCGTTGCGCGGGATACCGAATATTTGCGTGTCTATGCCCGCGCCGCTGCCGGGGCAAGGACGCCGCCGTTTCGCCAGCGGACGAACTGATCCGGCCCAAGGCCACGGCGCAAGGCGCCGGCCCCTTGTCATCGCTGTCTGCTTTTTCGCCGGGATCGGTCGATCCCTCTTTTTTTGGCTTTCGAAATGGCAAATTGGAATATGGCAGATGGTGACGCTCTGAAGCGGAAGCCTTTCGTAAACACGGGCCGGTACGCAGGGGACGCCCCCCGTACCGTTGACCGGCCCGAACCCGGCTTCTTCAAGATCCGGCTCGTCAGGTCCGGGCCGTGGGTTCCGGCGCGCATCTGGAATGGCCCGCCCCACGATCCGCTGACCGGCGACGAACTGGACAGGTCGTGGCGCCTTCAGGTCCAGGTCTTCGACTTCGCCCCGGCCGCCGAATTCTCGCGGATTTGCCGCGTCTGGACCCATGGGGTCCGGATCGCGGAACGCGATTACCGATACATGCGGGACCGCATCGCGTGGCTGCGCGCCAACCGCCCCGCCGACCCGCTGGTCAATCCTTTCCGTCCGGTCATCCTGGACCGGCTTCAGCCCCGAAACATGGAGTCTTGACGCGCATGTACCCTTTGATCGGACACAACGGCGGTCCCGCCCTGGACACCGCCGCTCCGGACCCGGTGGAAACCTTGGTTCTTGACCTGGAAATCGCCAACGTCGATGCGACGGTCCGGGCGCGGGAACTTACCACCGCCCTGAAGACCTTCGGCGATAAGATCGAAACGGCGGATCAGGCCCATAACCTTGTGGACCTGATCGCCCAGATGGGCGCTTTCACCGCCAAGGCCGAAGACGCGCGCAAGATGGCGAAAGCACCGCATGACGCGCTGTCCAAGGCGTGCGACGGCTTCTTCAAGCCCATGGCCGATGATGTGAAGGCGGCGAAGGAAACCGCGATCGACCTTCTGTCCGCCTACATGCGCGGGGTCGCCAAGGACGACAAGGACAAGGCGACGATCCGCACCGACTTGGGGCAGGTCGCCAGCCTGTCCGACGACATCGGCTTCACGATCGATGCCCCGGAAGCGGTCCCCCTGGAATACTGGAAGATCGACGAAACCGCGGTTCGGGCGGCGGTGAAGAAGGCCGTTCCCATCGCGGGTGTTACCCGCATCGTGACCCGCAAGGCCGGGGTCCGCTGATGGCGTGGCCCACCATGCCCGCGCCGCACGTCCAGCCGCTTTTTCACGCCTTTTGAAATGGCATTTCGCCATATGGCGAAGCCTGTCCCCAAAACCATGAACGTGGGAGTCACCCCTGATCATGACGTCCGTTCCCTCCCTTCTGTCGTCTTCGTCTCCGGTCGCCCTGTACCTGGAACCGACGCTTTTCCGTCAGGCATGGGAAGCGTCCAAGCTGATCGCCGCCGCCCCGCATTGCCCGGCGTTCTACCGCAACAAGCCCGAAGCCTGCTTCATCGCCATCGACATTGCCGAGAAGCTTCAGCTTCCGTTGTTCACGGTCCTTCAGAACACCTATGAACACGGGGGGCGGCCCGGCTTCTACGCGCAATTCCTGATCGGGCTTGCCAACCACCGCAAGGCGTTCGCCACCCCCATCAAGTTCAGCGTGACCGGGTCCGCCGAAGCCGGGGATTTGGAAGCCACGGCCTATGCCACCCTGCACGACGGCACGGAAGCCGCGGAATCGGTCAGCCTGAAGACGGCGATCGCCGACGGCTGGTATGGACGCAACGCGAAGTATCGGTCGATTCCCGACCGGATGCTGAAGTACCGCGCCGCGTCCGCGCTGATCGGCTTCTACGCCCCCGAGGTGAAGCTCGGCTTCCCGACCATTGAAGAACTGGAAGACGGTGCCTTTGTCGATGCGGTTCCGCTTCCCGACGGGTCCTTCGGTGTGCCGGCGGGTGACCGTCCGGTCCGCCCGGAACCGACGTCCCACGAAGGCGATGTGGAGAAACTGGACGCCATGCGCGGTGCTCCCCGCGCCACGGCATCCGCCGAACCGCCGAAGCCGGGGAAGAAGACGCCCGCCAAGGCCGGCCCTGAGAAGCCGGTCCCCACGCCGCCCGTGGTGGACGTCGGCGCCGTGATCCGCGGTCTTCATGCCGCCGCCACGTCGGGGGAAAGCCTTGACGCCTTCCTTCGCTATTCCGCCGACGCTCTGGCCGCCATGGATGATGGCGGCCGGGAATCGGTCTGCCAAGCCGAACGGATCGCCCGTGAACGCATCGCCGCCGTGATGCCCCAAACGCAGCAGCAGGCGGACACGGTGCCCGAATCCCCGGCGCCGGCCACCGCACCGATACCGGCGGACACGGCGGATGCGAAGCCGGCCTTCGTAATCCGGGATGCCACGGGGGAACAGGTTGCGACCTATACCCAGGCCAAGCGCGCGGCGGATTCGATCATCGCCGAAATCGGCAAGGCGGGGACCGCGGACGACGTTGCGGCCATCCTGGACCACAACGCCGACACCATCGACGATCTGCCGGACGAACACACTCAGCGTGTTCAGGACGCCGCCGCCGAGCGGGTGGACGCCGTTCCGCCCGCCGGGCCGGTTGCCGGGCCGATGGTGGATGAGGATGCCCCCATCCCCGCCGACGATGACGCCCCGTCTTCCCGGACGGCCCCGCCCGGCGCCTATGCGGTCACCGTCCCGCCCATGGCCGGCGGGCAGGGGCCGGACGTGACCCGGCTGTTCGCCCTGCTGAAGACCGGCCTTCAGAAGATCGCCGACCGGGCGGTCCTGGAGGATTGGCGGGACGACAACATCGACCGCCTGGAACTGGTGAAGGCGCACGCCCCGGCGTGGGCGAAGGCCCTGTCCGACATGCTTCAGGAAAAGCGGGTGGCCCTCGCCTGATCAAGCCCCCGGTGGGAGGGGCGCGCACCCTTCCCGCCACGCTCCCTAAAAAGAAAGCCTCAGACCATGACCACGGTCATCACCGCCACGCCCCCCGCCGCCAAGCCGCTTGATGACGTCTATCTCGACTATGAGGGCGTCCGCGACGCCGTCGCCGAACTCGGCTTCCCGAAGCCCGACCTTGTGACGGTCGTGGGGTGGCGCGACCGCAAGACCCTGCCGTTCTTCAAGGGGTTGGATGGCAAGTGCTACATCGCCAAGCGGACCCTGATCGACGTTTTCCGCAAGCGCCAGGACGCCGCCGCCCAGAAGGTCATGGGTGGCAGCCGGGATGACCCCGGCAAGGCCCCGCCCCGCCGCGGGCGCCCCCGCCATTCCGCCGGGGCGTGATCCGTAGGACGCCCGGCCAATGCCCAGAGCGGCTTACGACCTCATCCGGCGGCGGATCGACGGGAAGCCGGCAACCTTCGCGCGGATCGTCTGCCGGTCCTGTGCTGCCCATGCCGAATGCCGCGTCGATGCCCGCCCACCCCCCGAAACCATCGCGAAGACCTTCGAGCGTGAGGGCTGGTCCGTGGACCGCCGCAACGCCAACCGCTGCTTTTGCCCGGATTGCCACCCCAGCAGGAAAGGAACCCTGCCCGTGACCATGCCCGCCACGCTGACGACACCCGCGCCCATGCCGTCGCCGAAGCTTCTCCGTCAGGTCTTCGCCATGCTGGAAGACCGCTTCAACCCCGAAACCGGCGCCTTTCAGGACGGATGGAGCGATGCCCGGATCGCCCGCGAAACCGGCGCGTCGCCCATCTTCGTGACCAAGACCCGCGAAGACGCCTTCGGTGTCTTGCGGGTCGATCCGGACGTCGCGGCCCTTCGCCGTTCGATCGACGATCTGTTGTCGCAACTGTCGGCCCTGTCGGCGAAGGTGGACGACCTGGATAAGCGGCGCCGGCCATGAAGCCGGCCCTGTTTTTTGACGTGGAAACGACCGGGACCGATCCGGCCCGTGACGTCATCGTCCAGATAGCCGCCGTCCTGGACGACGGCCAGGAGCGCGAGCGTGCCGCCCTGAACCTGCTGATCCGGCCGGACGGCTGGACGGTCCCGGCGGAAGCCGCCCGCCTTCACGGCATCACCACCGAGATAGCCGCCGCCAACGGCGTCCCCCTGGTCGTCGCCTTAGCCGCTTTCAACCACCTGTGCCGCGCCGCGCTGGTCGGCGTAGGCCATAACGTCGGCTTCGACATCCGGTTCGTCGAAGCCGCCTTCGCCCGGATCGGCCGGGGCGAGTCCTGTGCCCTCGGCGCCCTGGACGTCTTTTGCACCAAGGAATGGGCAACCCCGATCGTCAACCTTCCGCCGACGGACCGCATGGTCCGCGCCGGCTACGGCCACAAGCCGAAAGCCGCGAAGCTGGAAGAGGCGATCCGGCACTTCTTCGGCGAAGACCTGGACGGGGCGCATGACGCCCTGGTCGATGTCCGGGCGTGCCGCCGCCTGTACCACCTTGCCCGCGCCCGCGGGGAAGCCTGATATCCCCACAGCACAAGGAAGCCTGCAATGAATGTGTGGACCTTCACCGGCCGGCTTGGTGCCGACGCCGACCTGCGGACGACCCAGACCGGCGACCGGGTGCTGAATTTCCGCGTCGCCAACGACGTCGGATTCGGCGACCGGAAGACGACCCAATGGGTTGACTGTTCCCTCTGGGGCCAGCGCGCCGAGCGGCTTGCCCCGCACCTGACCAGGGGGAAGGGGCTGGTCATTTCCGGCGAAGTCACCCTTCGGGAGTTCGAACGCCGCGACGGGACGCGGGGCGCCGGCCTTGCGGTCCGGGTAACCGAACTGGACTTCACAGGTGGGGAGCGTGACCGCGACGAACGTGGGGCCGGCTATGGAAACCAGGGGAGCGGGCGCGCGGGCCATGGCACCCAGGGGGGCCACGGTCAGGGCGGGGGCTACGGCAGCGGCCCGCGTGGCGGCGGGGGCGGCGGCTACACCCCGCCGGGTTACGACGGCCTGGACGACGAAATTCCGTTCGTGATCCCGTTCGACCTTCCCCGCAAGCGGACCGCCCTTCTGTGAATCCCGAAACCCCGCCCGAACCGGCGGGGTTTATTTTCCTGAGGCGGGGCGCGGGGTTCGCCGCGGGCCGTTGTACGGTTTTTGTGCGGTTGGCAAAAAGCGGCCCTGCGCGGAATGGCGGAAACGCTGGGCCGTTTCGGTATGGAAACGATATGTCGAAACGCCATGGCCGGGGAGAACGTAAGGGGTACAAAAATGCCCGACCCATCGGTATTTTCAATGGGAAGAGGGCGGATCACGAAAAGGGGGGAGGGCGGTTTTGTACGGATTTTGTGCGGTTGGGCAAAATGCGGCCCGACGCAACACATTGATTATATTGGGTTATTTCTGGTTTTGCGCGGCGCGACGAAAAACCATTTGCCGCCTGTGGGTAAGGGCGGCACCACCCGAGCCATAAATTTTTTCAATGGGAAGGGGTGGTGCCCAGGGACGGAATCGAACCGCCGACACGGGGATTTTCAGTCCCCTGCTCTACCAACTGAGCTACCTGGGCGCCGGGCGGGTGGCCGAGCGCTTTGCTCGTCACCAGATCGCGTGCGCGATATGAGGAAATGGTGCCCAGGGACGGAATCGAACCGCCGACACGGGGATTTTCAGTCCCCTGCTCTACCAACTGAGCTACCTGGGCACCGAGCGTCTGGCAGAGCGTGTGCCCGCCAGATGCGTCGTGGGGCGCTTTTTAGAGAAGTCGGCTCACCCTGTCCAGAGGAAAAATCCTCTCATCCGTCAAAATTCTCGTCAGCCCTTTCGTCGGTTTCCACCCGGTACACGCCGCCCAGCCAGCGGGCCAGATCCACGTCGGCGCAGCGGCGGGAACAGAACGGGCGGGTCTCTGCCGCCGCCGGCCGGCCGCACACGGGGCAGGCGGGGACGGGGGAGAGGGCAGGGGTCTCAGCAGTCTTTGTCATCGAACCAAGGCCGGAATAAGAAAACGGTGGCCCCGAGTATAGGGCCACCGTCCCATCATCGGCAAATCACCGATGGCGTCATTCCGCCGCCATGGGCTGTTCCGCCGGGGCGTGGAAGGCCATCATCAGCGACGCCTCCTTCGCCCGCACCGCCGTCACCGCGCGGTCCTTCACCGGGCCATAGCCGCGGATGTCCAGCGGCAGGCGGGCGATCTCCACCGCTATCCCGTGGTTGCCCCGGTTCAGCCCCGACAGCAGCGTGTCCACCGTGCGTTCGAACGCCGCGATCAGGTCACGTTCGGTGCGCCGCTCCGGCAACCAGCCGAAGGGGTCCAGCGCCGTGCCGCGCAGCCGGCGGCCCTTGGCCAGCAGTTTCAGCGCCTTCAGCATCCACGGGCCATAGGTGCGCTTTTTCGGTTCGCCGCCGTTTTCGTCCGTGTCGCCCAAGAGCGGCGGGGCGAGGTGGAAGGTCAGCGACCAGTCGCCCTCGAACATCCGCCCCACCTGCTCGACAAAGCCGGTTTCGGTGTAGAGCCGCGCCACCTCGTACTCGTCCTTGTACGCCATCAGCTTGAACAGGCTGCGGGCCACGGCGTCGGTCAGACCGGTGCTGCCGGGCACCCGTTCGCCCTCCACCCGCCGCACGCGGTCCACAATGGCGCGGTAGCGGGCGGCATAGGCGGCGTCCTGATAGTCGGTCAGAAACGTCTCGCGGCGGGAGATCACGTCGTCGATGCTCTGGGACAGGCGGTGATAGCCGCCGATCACGTCGCCGGGAACGGCGGCGGGCGCTGCCGCCACCTCCACCGCCGCCATGCTGTGGGCCGCCAGACGGCCCCAGTTGAAGGCGTTGCGGTTCATCGCCACCGCCGCCCCGTTCAACTCGATGGCCTTCAGCAGCGCCTCCGCCGACAGGGGGATCAGACCCTTCTGCCACGCGAAGCCCAGCATGAACGGGTTGGTGGCGATGCTGTCGCCCAAAAGCGCGGTGGCAAGGCGGGTGGCGTCGGCCACGCTGACCATCTCCGTGCCGCCGCACGCCCGCTGCACATCGCCCACCAGATCGGCCACGGGAATGGTCAGGTCGCGCTGTTTGGTGAAGTCGGCGGTGATGGATTCATGGGTGTTCAGCACCGCCCGCGTCCGGCCCGCCGCCATCTTGGACAGCCCGTCGCCGGCGGCGGCCACCACGATGTCGCAGCCGATCACCGCATCCGCCCCACCGGCGGCGATGCGCACGGCGTGGATGTCCTCCGGCGTCCTGCCGATGCGGATGTGGGTGGTGACCGCACCGCCCTTCTGGGCCAGGCCGGTCATGTCCAGCACGCCCACACCCTTGCCCTCCAGATGGGCGGCCATGCCCATCAGGGCGCCCACGGTCACCACGCCGGTGCCGCCGACGCCGGTGATGTAGATGCTCCACGGCCGCACCGAAATGTCGGGCAGGGCGGGCTGGGGCAGGCCGCCGATGTCCGGCCCGTCCTTGCCCATGGGCTGGGGCTTGCGCAGCGTGCCCCCCTCCACCGTCACGAAGGACGGGCAAAAGCCCTTCAGGCACGACATGTCCTTGTTGCAGCTCGACTGGTCGATCTGGCGCTTGCGCCCGAATTCGGTGTCCACCGGCACGATGGAGACACAGTTGGACTTGGCCGAGCAGTCGCCGCAGGATTCGCACACCAGCTCGTTGATGACCACCCGGCGGGCGGGGTCGGCCATCTTGCCGCGCTTGCGGCGGCGGCGCTTTTCCGCCGCGCAGGTCTGGTCGTAGATCAGGACGGTGACGCCGGCCTCCTCCCGCATCTCGCGCTGCACGCGGTCCAGGTCGTCGCGGTGCTCGACCTTGGTGAAGGGGGGCAGGCCGGCGCCGATGCCGTATTTCTCCGGCTCGTCCGACACCACGGTGATGCGGTTGACCCCCTCCGCCGCCAACTGGGCGGCCAGGGCGGGGATGGTCAGGGTGCCGTCCACCGGCTGGCCGCCGGTCATGGCCACCGCGTCGTTGAACAGGATCTTGTAGGTGATGTTCACCTTGGCGGCGATGGCCTGACGGATCGCCAGGATGCCGGAATGGTAATAGGTGCCGTCGCCCAGATTGGCGAAGATGTGCTTTTCCTTGGTGAACGGCGCCTGCCCCACCCACGGCACGCCTTCGCCGCCCATCTGGGTGAAGGTGTCGGTCTTGCGGTCCAGCCACGTCGCCATGTAATGGCAGCCGATGCCGCCCAGCGCCCGGCTGCCGTCCGGCACCACGGTGGAGGTGTTGTGCGGACAGCCGGAGCAGAAGGTCGGCTTGCGCGCCACCCGCGCCACATGGGCCTTCTGCTTTTCCTGGGCGTCGAGGAAGGCCACGCGCTGGCGGATGGTGTCGTTCTCGACGAAGGCCAGCAGGCGCCGCCCGATCACCACGCCGATCTGGGCCGGCGACAGCTCGCCCGCCGACGGCAGGATCCATTCGCCCTGTTCGTCGAACTTGCCAACCACGCGGGGGCGCACGTCGGGGTGCCAGTTGTAAAGCTGTTCCTTCAACTGGTTCTCGATGACGGCGCGCTTTTCCTCCACCACGATGATCTCTTCCAGACCCTCGGCGAAGTGGCGCACGCCGTCGCGTTCCAGCGGCCAGGGCATGCCGACCTTGTAGACGGTGACGCCGAGATCCGACGCCATCTCCTCGGAGATGCCCAGCTCGTCGAACGCCTGGCGCACGTCGAGATAGGATTTGCCGGTGGTGACGATGCCCAGCCGCGGGCGGGCCGAGGAGATCACCACCCGGTCCAGCCGGTTGGCACGCGCGAACGCCAGGGCGGCGTACAGCTTGTGCTTCATCAGCCGGTATTCCTGCTCCAGCGGCGGGTCGGGCCAGCGGATGTTCAGGCCGCCGGGCGGCATGGGGAAATCGGTGGGAAGGACCATCGGCACCCGGTGCGGGTCGATGGTGACGGAGGCGGAGCTGTCCACCGTCTCGGCGATGGTCTTCATGCCGATCCAGCAGCCGGAATAGCGGCTCATGGCCCAGCCGATCAGGCCGTAGTCCAGGATCTCCTGCACGCCCGCCGGGTTCAGTTCCGGGATCATGGCATGAACGAAGGCGTGTTCCGACTGGTGCGGGAAGGTGGAGGACTTGCACGCATGGTCGTCGCCGGCCAGCACCAGCACGCCGCCGTGGCGCGCGGTGCCGGCGGCGTTGCCGTGCTTCAGCACGTCGCCGGAGCGGTCAACGCCCGGCCCCTTGCCGTACCACATGGCGAACACGCCGTCGTACGTGGCGCCGGGGAACATGCCCACCTGCTGGCTGCCCCAGACGGCGGTCGCACCCAGCTCCTCGTTGACGCCGGGCTGGAACACGATGTGATTTTTTTCGAGAAACTTTCGGGCGTTCCAGAGGTTCTGGTCAACACTTCCCAACGGCGATCCGCGGTATCCCGAAATAAAACATCCGGTGTTGAGTCCCGCCGCAAGATCTCTTTGGCGCTGCAACATAGGCAGCCGCACAAGGGCCTGGGTTCCGGTAAGATAGACCCGCCCCTGTTCCAGGGCGTACTTGTCCTCGAGGGAGACTGTTGCAAGAGCCATGTTTTCCTTCCCCGTCCTGAAACACTGCCGTTAATACGGTCAGGCTTTTTTGTTTTGTGGATAGAAAGGTAATAGGCACTGTCCTATGCGGCAACCGCCCTTTTGGGGCCGCACGCAAAAAGCAAGGAACCACACGAAGGGGCCGGTGCCCTGGGAAGGAATATAGGGATCGGATGGCGGGCCGGGTAATTCCCGCACTCACCCCTTTTTCCGGCGGGTCTTTCCGGGGATCACTGGGTGGGGGGAACCGATGCGCCGGGCCGGGCCGACAGGGCGCGGACGGTGGCGCGCAGGCACGCCACCAGACTGTCGCGGGCGGGCAGGCCGGGGGCGGTGGCGGTGCCGTCGGCGGCGTTCGCCAGCGCCCAGCGCAGGGCCGCCAGATGGGCGTCGATGGCGTCCAGAAACCCCTGGGCCCCCGCCCCCACCCCGTTGAGGCAGGCGGAGAGGGACGCGGCGATGTCGGCGACGCCGGGCAGGCCGCGGGCCGTCCGCTCCACCTCCAGAATGGCGGAGGTCAGCCGCAGCAGGTCGCGCCGGGGCCGGGCCATTTCCGCCTCCAGCCGGTCGAGCGCGCGGACCAGCCGCTGCCGCTCGGCGCCGCGGTCCGGCTCGTCCGCCGTCTGGACAAGAGCGGGCAGGGCGGAGCGGGTCGGGCGGTTCAGCGCCGTTTCGATGCGGCGCAGCAGTTCCGCCGGGGCGATGGGCTTGGCAAGAACGGCGGTGACACCGGTATCCCAGGCGGTGCGCACGGTGCCCAGATCGGTGTTGCCGGTCAGCACCAGAATGGGGGTGGCGGGCCGCAGGCTGTCGGGGCTGGTGCGCACCCAGCGGACCAGCGCCGCGCCGCCGGTGGGGGCCATCATCCAATCGGTGATGACCAGATCGACCAGTTGCCGGCGCAGCACGGCCTTGGCCTCCTCTCCATCGGCGGCGGCGATGACGCGGATACCCCACAGCCTCAGCGTTTCACGCAGGCCGTGGCGCAACAGCCCGTCGTCTTCGACCATCAGAACGGTCAGGCGGTCCAGGGACGGGAAGGAGGGCGGAAGCGTGGATGGGGCGGGCATGGCTCAACCTCTGGCACGGCACTCATCGGCAAGGATATGTGTGCCGCGGTGAAGCCCGTCAGCCCCGATCATGGGAGTAGAGCCTTTCGCCGTCCATCCACGCCGCCGGTTGCACGTTGTGCAAACCCGGATGATCAGGCCTATCCGGGTGGTGGAAGGGATTGCCTTTGGTCAGGTGGGATAAGAGAGGGGCCCCCCTTTTCCTGCCGGGAAGAGGGGGGGGCCGTTTAGCCTTTCACCAGCGTGATGTCGCGCAGGACGGCCACCTCGTGGGCCTGCTCGTCCAGGCGGGCCTTCACCACGTCGCCGATGGACACGATGCCCAGCAGATCGCCGTTGGCGTCGCACACCGGCACGTGGCGGTGGCGGCGCAGGGTCATGGTCTGCATCAGATCCTTGATGGTGTCGGTGGGCAGGCAGGTCTTGACCTCCTTGGTCATCAGATCCTCGACACGGGAATCGAGCGCCGTCGCGCCCTTGGCCGCCACGGCGCGCACGATGTCGCGTTCCGACAGGATGCCGGCCAGCTTGCCGCGCACGTCGCGCACGACCACGGCACCGATCCGCTTTTCATTCAGCAGGGCCGCGGCCTTGCCCACGGTTTCAGACGGCAGGATGGTGACGACGGTGCGGCCCTTGGTGTTCAGAACAGAAGCGACAGTGGTCATGGGCAACGATCCTTCCCGTTAAGGTTATGTTGATTGTTATGGAGGGTGTGCACAGCACCTTCTCTTTTGTCAGAGCTATGACGTTTCCACCCAGCGTCAATGGATCCGAAGCGTATCACCGACCGATGGGCGAGTGAACGGCGCTGCCGCCCTGCGGCATTTGGCCGGGTGGCGGGTGGGTGCGGGGTACGGGAAGGTGGAAATCCTGAGCGTGACGGCTTGATTCCGCGGGGTGCGCCGCGTATCGTTCCGCGCGCTTTTGCCACCATCCAAGTCATGTGACCGCCCATGGCGCCGTCCAGCGCGAACACCAAAGCCCTGAGCTTTCAGGCCCTGATCCTCAAGCTGCACCAGTTCTGGTCGGAACAGGGCTGCGTGATCCTCCAGCCCTACGACATGGAGGTCGGGGCCGGCACCTTCCATCCCGCCACCACGCTCCGGGCGCTGGGGCCGGACCGGGAATGGCGCGCGGCCTATGTGCAGCCGTCCCGCCGGCCCAAGGACGGGCGCTATGGCGAGAATCCCAACCGCCTGCAGCACTATTACCAGTACCAGGTGATCCTGAAGCCGTCGCCCGCCAACGCGCAGGAGCTTTATCTGGAAAGCCTGAAGGTGCTGGGCATCGACCCGGCGCTGCACGACATCCGCTTCGTCGAGGACGATTGGGAAAGCCCGACGCTGGGCGCCTGGGGCCTGGGCTGGGAGGTGTGGTGCGACGGGATGGAGGTGACGCAGTTCACCTATTTCCAGCAGGTGGGCGGCATCGAATGCGACCCCATCTCGGTCGAGCTGACCTATGGGCTGGAGCGTCTGGCCATGTACGTCCAGGGCGTGGAGAACGTCTATGACCTGGATTTCAACGGCACGGGCGTGAAGTACGGCGACGTGTTCCTGCGGGCGGAACGGGAATATTCCGCCTACAACTTCGAACACGCCAACACCGAGGCGCTCCTCCAGCATTTCAAGGATGCGGAGGCCGAATGCCAGGCGCTGGTGGCCAAGGGCGTGGCGCTGCCCGCCTATGACCAGTGCATCAAGGCATCCCACCTCTTCAACCTTCTGGATGCCCGCGGCGTCATCAGCGTCGTGGAGCGTGCCGCCTACATCGGCCGCGTGCGCGCGCTGGCGAAGGCCTGCTGCGAAGCGTGGACGGGAGCGAAGTGAGCGCCATGTCGGAATTTCTCATTGAATTCTTCTCCGAAGAGATCCCCGCCCGCATGCAGGCGCGGGCCGCCGACGATCTGAAGGCGCTGGTCACCGCCAAGCTCAAGGCGGCGGGCCTGGACTTCGCCCGCGCCGACGCCCATTCCACGCCGCGCCGTCTGGCGCTGGTGGTCGATGGCCTGCCGGCCCAGCAGCCCGACGTGCGCGAGGAGAAAAAGGGGCCGCGCGTCGGTGCCCCCGAACAGGCGGTGCAGGGCTTCCTGAAGTCCGCCGGGCTGGCCAGCCTGGACCAGTGCGAACAGCGCGACACCGGCAAGGGCGTGTTCTGGTTCGCGGTCATCGAAAAGAAGGGCCGCGCCACCGCCGCGGTGCTGGGCGAGATCCTGACCGCGGTGGCCGCCGAGCTGCCGTGGCCCAAGTCCATGCGCTGGTCCACCGGCACCGTGCGCTGGGTGCGTCCGCTGCATTCCATCATCGCCCTGTTCGACGGGCAGGTGATCCCCGGTGCCGTGGCGCTGGGCGGCGGCGAGACGCCGGTGGTCTTCGGCAACAGCACCCGCGGCCATCGCTTCCTGGCCCCGGATGCCTTCACCGTCACCTCGTTTGCCGATTATCAGGCCAAGCTGCGCGGCGCGCACGTGCTGCTGGACCGCGCCGAGCGCCGCCGCAAGATCCAGGCCGACGCCGAGGCGCTGTGCACCGAGGCCGGGCTGGTCCTGTCCCCCGACGACGGGCTGCTGGACGAGGTGTGCGGGCTGGTGGAATGGCCGGTGGTGCTGATGGGCGCCATCGACGAGGCGTTCATGGACGTGCCGGCGGAGGTGCTCATCACCTCCATGCGCACGCACCAGAAGTATTTTGCCGCTCTGGACCATCAGGGCCGGATGGCGCCGCGCTTCATCGTCGTCGCCAACATGGTGACCGCCGACGGCGGCAAGGCGGTGGTGGCCGGCAACGAGCGCGTGCTGCGCGCCCGCCTGTCGGATGCCAAGTTCTTCTGGGATCTCGACCGCAAGACCAAGCTGGAGGAACGGGTGCCGGCGCTGGCCGACATCACCTTCCACGCCCGCCTGGGCACGGTGGCCGACAAGATCACCCGCGTCCAGACCCTGGCCGCCGAGATCGCCGATGCCATCCCCGGCGCCGACGTGGACGCGGTGCGCAGCGCGGCCTTGCTGGCCAAGGCCGATCTGGTCACCGGCGTGGTGGGCGAGTTCCCCGAGCTTCAGGGGGTGATGGGCCGCTACTACGCCATCGGCGAGGGCGAGCGGGCGGACGTGGCGGCGGCCATCGCCGACCATTACAAGCCGCTGGGCCCCAACGACACCTGCCCCACGGCCCCGGTGTCGGTGGCGGTGGCGCTGGCCGACAAGATCGACACGCTGGCGGGATTCTTCGCCATCGACGAGAAGCCCACGGGCTCGAAGGATCCCTACGCGCTGCGCCGCGCCGCACTGGGCATCATCCGGCTGATCCTGGAAAACGGGCTGCGCCTGCCGCTGACCGCGCTGTTCCAGGCATCGCACCGGCTGTATCAGGTGGACGGGCTGGCCGACGCCGCCACCGTGTCCAAGGATCTGGTGGGCTTCTTCGCCGACCGTCTGAAGGTGGTGCTGCGCGACCAGGGTGTGCGCCACGACCTGATCGACGCGGTGTTCGCGCTGGGCGGGGAGGACGATCTGGTCCGCCTGCTGGCGCGGGTGCAGGCGCTGCAGGCCTTCGTCGGGTCGGAGGACGGGGCGAACCTGTTGACCGCCTACAAGCGGGCCAGCAACATCGTCCGCATCGAAGAGAAGAAGGACGGCATCACCCATGATGCCGCCCCGGACGCCGCCCTGCTGGCCCAGGACGAGGAAAAGGCGCTGTCCGCCGCCCTCGACTCGGCGGCGCAGGCCGCCGGGCCGCTGCTGGAGCGGGAGGATTTCGCCGGCACCATGGCCGCCCTGGCGGCCCTGCGCGGTCCGGTGGACGCCTTCTTCGACAAGGTGACGGTGAACGCGGACGATGCGGCCCTGCGCGTCAACCGCCTGCGCCTGCTGGGGCGGATCCGGGCGACGCTGAACAGCGTGGCGGATTTCTCCCGCATCGAAGGGTAAGGCCGGACGGCCCCTTTCCAGACCGGAAAGGGGCCGTTTTCCTGCGAAGTCTTCGCGCCCTGCAAAACATCACCCCATCGGATCATCCGCCTGCGACACCACGGCGCGGGGGGATAGCCGCGTATTTGCCGAAAGCAAGGGTACGCGGACGATGACGTAAAGGATACACTTGCGGTTTCGAACATCCCCATCGGGGGACAGGGAGGAACGCGGGTGGAACTGTGCAGCGGCAGAGAGGTGGGCGGCATCGCGCACCGGGGATTATCATCCCCGGCGCCGCGCCCCGTCTTTGCCGCGCTGGATCTGGGCACCAACAACTGCCGCCTGCTGATTGCCCGCCCGGCCCACACGCCGGGGGGCTTCCGCGTCATCGACGCCTTTTCCCGCATCGTCCGTCTGGGCGAGGGCATCAGCCGCAACGAAAAGCTGTCGGATGCCGCCATCGAACGGACCATGGCGGCCTTGCACGTCTGCGGCACCAAGATCCGCAAGCGCGGCGTCACCTCCATCCGCGCCGTGGCGACGGAGGCGTGCCGGCGGGCGCGCAACTGCGGCGATTTCCTCGACGTGGTGGGGCGGGAAACCGGCATCGCCATCGAAATCATCTCCAGCCAGGAGGAAGGACGGCTGGCGCTGGCCGGCTGCGCCCCGCTGCTGGACCCGGCCATCCCCTATGCCCTGGTGTTCGACATCGGCGGCGGCTCCACCGAACTGATGTGGCTGCGGGTGGAGCCGGGGCAGGCGCCCACGGTGCTGGATCAGGTGTCGATCCGCTGCGGCGTCATCAGCCTGACCGAACGCTACGGCGGCGACCGCATCCCGTCGGCCCAGTACCGCAACATGGTGGAATCGATCATCGCCGAGATCGAACCGTTCGAAGCCCGCAACGCCATCCGCCGCCATCAGGAAGAGGATGGGGTGCAACTCCTGGGCACGTCGGGCACCGTGACGACGCTGGCGGGCCTGCATCTGGGGTTGAGCCGCTACGACCGCCGCACCATCGACGGCAGTTATCTGCGGCTGGATCACGCCCGTTCGGTCATCCGCCATCTGATGAAGCTGGACTTTGCCGGCCGGGCGCGGCATCCCTGCATCGGGCAGGAACGCGCCGATCTGGTCATCGCCGGCTGTGCCGTGCTGGAAGCCATCTGCGGTTGCTGCCCGGTGGAACGCCTGCGCATCGCCGACCGCGGCCTGCGTGAAGGCATTCTGGTGGAATTGATGGGCGTCTCCCGCCGTTGATGGGGGGTGTCCGACGGGAAAGCATCGAGTCATGACAGAAAAACGCTCCTCGCGGCCGGGTGGCCGTCAAGCCGCCGTCCGGGTGAAGACGGCCAAGAAGCGGTCGGTGTCGTCCGCCCGCTGGCTGGAGCGCCAGTTGAACGACCCCTATGTGGCCGAGGCTCAGAAGCGCGGCTTCCGCTCCCGCGCGGCGTTCAAGCTGCTGCAGCTTGACGACAAGTTCCGCCTGCTGGCGCCGGGCCGGCGGGTGGTCGATCTGGGGGCCGCCCCCGGCGGCTGGACCCAGGTGGCGGTGGAGCGGGTGCGCTCCAACAGCAGCACCGGTGGCGGGCAGGTGGTCGGCCTGGACATCCTGGAGATGGACGAGGTGCCGGGCGCCATCACCATGCAGGCGGATTTCCTGGACGAGACGGCGCCCGGCCGGCTGAAGGCGGCGCTGGGCGGTCCGGCGGACGTGGTGCTGAGCGACATGGCCGCGCCCACAACCGGCCACGCCCAGACCGACCATCTGCGCATCATGGGTCTGGCCGAGGCGGCGTATGATTTCGCCGAAGAGGTTCTGGCCCCCGGCGGCGCCTTTGTCTGCAAGCTGTTCCAGGGGGGGGCGGAACGGGATCTGCTGGACCGGCTGAAGCGCGATTTCGCCATCGTGCGCCACGCCAAGCCGGCGGCCAGCCGCGCTGATTCCTCCGAAACCTATCTGGTGGCGACGGGGTTCCGCGGCGGTGCCGCGAAGCGGACGGACGAGGACAACCGGGACGGGGAGTGAGCCGTGGTGCGGTCCGGCGTCTGTCCGCACGGCATGGCTGGGCTGCATCCGGCGGCGGGGCCGGACCCGAGGGATAGTGGGTCTGGCACCTTCACAAGTGCCACGTCTTGTGTATAGTGCCGCGAATTTCAGCAGGAGACGGGCCATGGCGCGCGACACCAAAATCCGCGAAGCACTGACCTTTGACGATGTTCTTCTCGTACCGGCGGCCTCGTCGGTGCTGCCCGGCGACGTGGACACGCGCACGCGGCTGACGAAGACCATCGAGTTGGGCATCCCGCTTCTGTCGTCGGCCATGGACACGGTGACCGAAAGCGGTCTTGCCATCGCGCTCGCCCAGGCCGGCGGCATCGGCGTGGTCCACCGCAACCTCGACATCGAGCGTCAGGCCGAAGAGGTCCGCAAGGTCAAGCGGTACGAATCCGGCATGGTGGTCAACCCCATCACCGTCACCCCCGGCGCCACCCTGGCCGACGCGCTCCAGCTGATGTCGGCCTACCGCATCTCCGGCATTCCGGTGGTGGAGAGCATGGACGCCCGCGGGTCGGGCAAGCTGGTCGGCATCCTGACCAACCGCGACGTGCGCTTCGCCAGCGATCCCAAGCAGCCGGTCAGCGAACTGATGACCAAGGAACTGGTCACCGTGCGCGAAGGTGTGGGCCAGGACGAGGCCAAGCGGCTGCTGCACTATCACCGCATCGAAAAGCTGCTGGTGGTGGACGAGGATTATCGCTGCATCGGCCTGATGACCGTGAAGGACATCGAAAAGGCCCAGGCCTATCCCAACGCCTGCAAGGACGACAAGGGCCGCCTGCGCGTGGCCGCCGCCACCGGCACCGGCTCCGACGGGCTGCGCCGGGCCGAGGCGCTGTTCGACGCCGGCGTTGACGTGCTGGTGGTCGATACCGCCCACGGCCATTCGTCGAAGGTGCTGGACCAGATCCGGGCCGTGCGCAACCTGCCCAGCTATTCCCAGGTGGTGGCCGGCAACGTCGCCACCGGGGCGGCGGCCCAGGCGCTGATCGACGCCGGTGCGGACGCCATCAAGGTGGGCATCGGGCCGGGCTCCATCTGCACCACCCGCATCATCGCCGGTGTCGGCGTGCCGCAGTTGACCGCCATCATGGATGTGGTCGAGGTCTGCGAGAAGCACGGCATTCCGGTGATCGCCGACGGCGGCATCAAGTATTCCGGCGATCTGGCCAAGGCCATTGCCGCGGGGGCAAGCTGCGCCATGCTGGGCGGCCTGTTCGCCGGCACCGACGAAAGCCCCGGCGAGGTCATCCTGTACCAGGGCCGCTCGTACAAGAGCTACCGCGGCATGGGCTCGGTGGGCGCCATGGCCCGCGGCTCGGCGGACCGCTACTTCCAGCAGGAAGTGTCCACCATGAAGCTGGTGCCGGAAGGTGTCGAAGGCCGCGTGCCCTACAAGGGGCCGGTGTCGGCGGTGATCCACCAGCTCGTCGGCGGCCTGCGCGCCGCCATGGGCTACACCGGCAACGCCACCATCGGCGACATGCGCCAGAGCTGCGAATTCGTGCGCATCACCAACGCGGGCCTGCGCGAAAGCCACGTCCACGACATCACCATCACCAACGAGTCGCCCAACTACCGCCCGGACGCCTGATTTCCGCGTTCTGAAGGGGGAGGAGGGGGCCGCCCGGTCCCCTCCTCCCCCTTTTCGCTTTCAGGGGAACGCCATGACGCCCGAACCGTTGACCCTGGTTCTGTCGCTGCTTCAGCAGATGTGCGTCTATCTGGTGATCGCCTATCTGCTCAGCCGCACCCGGCTGTTCCTGCCGGTGATGCGGGTGACGGTGCGGTGGCGGCACAAGCTGGCCTGCTACGGCATCTTTTCCATCTTCTGCATCATGGGCACCTATTTCGGGCTGCAGATCGACGATTCGATCGCCAACACCCGCGCCATCGGCGCCGTGCTGGGGGGCATCCTCGGGGGGCCATCGGTGGGGTTCGCGGTGGGGCTGACCGGGGGGCTGCACCGCTGGTCGCTGGGCGGCATCTCGGCGGTGGCCTGCGCCCTGTCCACGGTGGCGGAGGGGCTGATCGGCGGCATGGTCCACCGCCATTACGTCCGCCGCGGCACGGTGGAGCCGCTGTTCGACCCCTGGCGCATCGCCGCGGTGACGCTGGTGGCGGAAATCACCCAGATGCTGATCATCCTGGCGGTGGCCCGCCCGTTCCCGGCGGCGGTGCATGTGGTGCAGGTGGTGGCCGCCCCCATGATCATCGCCAACACGCTGGGTGCCGCCCTGTTCATGCTGATCCTGGTGGACCGGCGGGCGCTGGCCGAGCGTCAGTCCAGCGCCTTTTCCGCCAAGGCGCTGCAGATCGCCGCCCGCTGCGACGGGGTGCTGCGCCAGGGCTTCGACCAGGAAAACTCCATGCGCGTCGCCCGCATCATCTACGAGGAAACCGGGGTGGGGGCTGTGGCCATCACCGACCGTGACAAGATCCTGGCCTTCATCGGGCTGGGCGACGACCACCATGTGCCGGGCACCCCCATCACCTCGCCCATGACCCACCGGGCCATCGCCGAGAACCGCGTGATCTACGCCGACGGCAACGAGGTGGCCTACCGCTGCTCCCTCAGCCCGGCCTGCCGGCTGGGGGCGGCGCTGGTGATCCCGCTGGCCGGCGACGGCGGGCAGGTGATCGGCACCGTCAAGCTGTACGAGCCGAAGACCCGCATCTTCTCCACCATCAACCGCACGCTGGGGGAGGGGATCGCCAAGCTGCTGTCGGGCCAGATCCTGGCCGGGCGCTACGAGCGGCAAAAGACGCTGCTGGCCCAGTCGGAAATCAAGCTGCTGCACGCCCAGGTCAACCCGCATTTCCTGTTCAACGCGCTCAACACCATCTCCGCCGTCATCCGCATCGACCCGGAACGGGCGCGCACGCTGGTGCAGAGCCTGTCCACCTTCTTCCGCAAGAACCTGAAGCGCCCCAGCGAACTGGTGACCCTGGCGGACGAGGTGGAGCATGTGAACGCCTATCTCCAGATCGAACTGGCCCGCTTCGCCGACCGGCTGACGGTGGACATCGACCTGCCCGACGCACTGCGCGGGGTGATGCTGCCGGCCTTCTCGCTCCAGCCGCTGGTGGAGAACGCCATCAAGCACGGCACCTCCCAGCTTCTGGGGCCGGGGCATGTGCGCATCTCCGCGGACCGCGGC
Organism: Azospirillum fermentarium; assembly: GCF_025961205.1. Taxonomy (NCBI): domain Bacteria; kingdom Pseudomonadati; phylum Pseudomonadota; class Alphaproteobacteria; order Rhodospirillales; family Azospirillaceae; genus Azospirillum; species Azospirillum fermentarium. The sequence goes on along the minus strand of NZ_JAOQNH010000002.1, from coordinate 1,045,523 downwards.
GGCGGCGCCCTGCGGCTGGTGGTGGAGGACAACGCCGGCCTCTACGATCCCAAACCCGGCGGCGACGGGCTGGGCATGGCCATCGTGGACCGGCGGGTGCGCGACCGCTACGGCGACGGCTGGGGCGTGGACATCGCCTGCGTGCCCGACGTGTCCACCCGCGTCACCCTGCGCCTGCCCCTGGAGGAAGCCCCCGTGACCGAAACGGTGCGCCCATGAGGATCCTGATCGTCGATGACGAGCCGCTGGCCCGCGGCGAGCTGCGCCGCGCCCTGGACGGCGTGGCCGACGTGGCGGTGGTGGGGGAGGCGGCCAACGCGGTGGAGGCCATCGGCGCCATCAACCGCCTGTCCCCCGACGTGGTGTTCCTGGACATCCAGATGCCGCGCATCAGCGGGCTGGAGATGGTGGGGATGCTGGACCCCGGCCGCATGCCGCGCATCGTGTTCCTGACCGCCCACGACGATTACGCCGTGCGCGCGTTCGAGGAAAACGCCTTCGACTATCTGCTGAAGCCGCTGGACCCGGTGCGGCTGGACAAGACCCTGGGCCGCCTGCGCCGGGACCGGGCGCCGCAGGACATGGCGCCGCTGAAAAGCCCCGATCCCCTGCGCCACATCCCCTGCACCGGCCTGAACCGCATCGTCCTGCTGAAGCTGGAGGAGGTGGAGGGCATCGCGTCCCGCCCCGGCGGGGTGTTCGTGCTGGCGGCGGACGGGCGGGAACTGTTCACCGAGTTGTCGCTGCACATCTTGCAGGAGCGCACCCCCCTGGTGCGCTGTCACCGGCAGTTCCTGGTCAACCCCGACCGCATCCGTGAAATCCGCCTGCTCGGCGACGGGCTGGCGGAAATCGACACCACGGGCGGGCCGGTGATCCCGGTCAGCCGCCGTTTCCTGGGGCCGCTGAAGGAGCGGCTGGGGATCGGCTGAGGGCCAGGCCGTCCGTGCAGGCCGGCGTTTGCGCCAGCAACTCCGGCCACCGCTCCACCCACCCGTCGGCGTGGGTGGCGCCGGTGATGGTGCGGGTCTGCACGCACGGCGACGGGGCGGCGGCGGCGAATCCCGCGGCGATGGACGGCGGCACCACCGTGTCCTTGTCCCCGCTGAAATGAATCTGCGGGATGCGGGCCACCCGTGGTGCGGCGTCGATGGGGTTGAGCGACCCGTTCAACGGGCTGACCCGGTGAAGGCGGTTGACCGCCCCGTGGTCCAGATTGCCCGCCACCGTGCGGATGGACGCCACGCCGCCCCGCTCCGCCGCCGCCAGGACCGCCACCGCCCCCCCGCCGGAATAGCCGGTCAGGTGCAGCTCCCGCCGCGTGGTGCGGGCGGCAATGGCGTCCAGCGCCCGGCCTGTGGCGGCGATCACCTCGGGCGCGAAGCGGCGGCCGGTCCAATAGGCGGGGGCGCAGACCGGGTTCTCCGCCATCGGCGTGTATTGGCAGGGGCGGGCGAGATAGGCGACGTTGGCCGCGGGATCGGCGGCGGCCAGACGCAGGGCCACGGGGGAGCGCGGGGTGGGGTCGGGCGACGGTTCGGTGCGCGACAGCCACGCCAGCCCGTCGCCCTCGATATAGACGGACACCGGGGCGGCGGGATCGCCGATGCGCAGATACGCCGTCAGCACGAACGGTGCCGCCGGTATCCGCACGCGCGCCAGCCCCGCCGATGCGGCGATGGTGTCCGCATCGGCAAGGCGGCCGGTGGCGGTGCAGCCCATCAGGGAGGGCCACACCGCCAGGGCGGACAGGGCCAGGGCAAACCCCGTCCGCATGGGATCAGAACTTCACGCGGAGCTGCAGCGAACCGCTGTGCCCCACGTAGCTCTGTGCCAGATCGGCGTCGTAGCGGGCCGACAGCGTGACCTGCCCCGACAGGGCCGCGTCCAGCCCGACGCCGAGGTTGGCGTGGTCGCGGGCCGGGCTGGTGCCGGTGGTGGTGAAGGGGGTGCTGCCGGCGGTGAAGCTGGCGGTCTGGTCGGGGGCCGAACTGCTGAATTCGTGCAGCCACACCGCCCGCGCCGTCGGGGTCAGCGTCCAGCCGTCGGCGGGCAGGGCGCCCAGCGACACCTTGGCCCCCAGCCCGGACCTCAGCGAATTGGTGGAGGTGCCCTCCACCGACAGGTTGGCCCCGGGGGCGCCGGTTTCGCTGTACCCGTCCTGCCGCAGCCGGCTGAACGCCAGCGAGGCCAGCGGGGTCACCGTGGCGCCGCCCACGGCCAGCGGCACGCCCACCTCCGCCTTGGCCCCGTACTGGAAGCCGTTGTAGGAGGCGCGCGCCGTCTGCGGCTGGATGCCGGCGAAATTGACCACGCGCGTGCTGTCATAGGCATGCCACCCCAGCGTCAGGGCGCCGTCCACGTACCACGACGGGGCGCTGTAGGTGCCGTACAGGCTGGCGATCCAGGAATCGATGTCCTGGCCGCTGCCGGTCCGGGCGCCGGCGGCGTCCACCCCGGTGCGGGCATAGGCCAGGGACACGCCGGTCAGCACCTCGTCCGTCACCATGCCGTCGGCGCCGAACGCCACGCCATAGGTGTCGCTGCCGTACCCGTCCACGCCGTTGCGCCGGCCCTGGGTGGCGGTGGAGCCGAAGATCTGGCCCCAGACGCCCACCGTCAGCGGTGCGTCGCCGGTGGCGACACCGGTTTCGCCGGCCATGGCCGTGCGCACGGCGTCGGAGCGGACCTGGACGGTGGTCAGCGCCTGGTTGACCGCGCCCATGGCCGCCTGGGCCGTGGCGCCGTTGGTTTCGGGGCTGAGCTGGGCGCCGGCCTTGCGCACCTCCGCTTCGCTGGTCAGGTTGTTGACCGCCTGCGACAGGGCGGCCAGTTCGGGGTTCGGCCCCATATAGGCGGCCAGGGCCCGAACCGGGGCGCCGCTGGTGCCGGCGGCCCCGGCGATCAGCTCGTTGGCCGAGGCGGAAATGATGATGCTGCTGTTGGCGGTGCCGTAGGACACGCCGTCGCTGTCCACCTGTCCGCTGGCGGTCTGGACGGCCGAGGACCACAGGAAGCCGCCGGCCTTGCTCACCGTCGGGGCGGCGGCGGTGCCGGCGTAGTTCTGGACCAGCACATAGGAGGAGCCGTTCTTGACCCCGGTCCCTTCCACCACCGGAACCACGGTCATCTTGGAAAAGTCGTCGGCCCGGTTGGCGGTGGCGATGATGTAGCCGTGCTGGCCCGAGCCGACCTTGGTCGTGATGACGCCGCTGCCGGAAATGGCACCGCCGGGCAGGACGGTGACCGTGCCGTCGGGGTTGTCCCGCACCGACCCGCCGATCACGGCGACGCGGCGGCCCAGATTGAAGACGCCGTTGTTGACGAAGCCCCGGTCGCTGTTGATCAGGGCGTTCGCCGACGACAGCGCCAGTTCGCCGCCCCGTTCGATGGTCACCGTGTTGGACGAGGTGATGCTCACCGCGGTGAGGTCGGTCAGGGTCACCGACGGCTGGTCGCCGATGCGCAGGCGGTTGCTGCGGTCATAGGCCGTGTCGATCCCCTGCGCCGCAACGAACTCGGTCACGCCGTTGCGGAACGAGATGGTGGCGTGGGTGGGGTTCGCCTCCTCGGTGTTGCCCCAGACGCCGCCGCTGAACGCGGCGCCGCCCTGGCTGCCGTCGAAGGTCAGGGTATCGCCCCGGGCCGAGGTGTCGATGCCGCCCAGAATCGTGCCGTAGTTGACGATGGACGTCTTCCCCGTGCTGGAAATCGCGGAAGCGTCGTAGGATTGGCTCTTGATCGTTCCATAGTTGGTGATCTCGGCCCCGGCGCCGAAATTGCCGATGGCCCAGCGGCTGTCCTTGTCATACGCGTTGCTGTTGACGATGGTCCCCCGGTTGGTGATCCGGGTCAGGCCGCTGCCGGGGGCGAGCAGGATGGCCGCCTGGCCGGTGTCCGTCGAGATCGTGCCGGTGTTGGTGATCGCCGTATCGGCGGAATAGACCTCGATCCCGCTCCCGCTGCGGCCCAGGATGCTGCCGCCGTTGGTCAGCGTGGTGCGGTCGCCCACGTACCCCGGGGTGCCGCTCAGGCCCAGGCCGATGCGCACGGCGTTGGATCCCAGGGAATTCCCGTTGCGCCCGCCGGCGGTACGGGCGCTGCCGCCGGTGCCGCTGGTGCCGGACTGGATGGTGCCCTGATTGACGACGGTGGTGTCGTTCCCATAGACCAGCAGACCCGCGGTTTCCCCGCTGTTGCCGCCGTTGGCGCCGCTGCCGCCGTCGCCGGACGTGCCCCCCGACACGGTGGCGCCCCCACGGACGGTGACCGAGGCGCGGTCGCCCCGCACGTTGATGCCGTAGCTGCTGCCCCCGGACCCGCCGGTGTAGGGGGAGGCCGCATCGCCGCCCTTGCCGCCGACGCCGCCGGTGACCGATCCCGATGCCACATCGACCGTGATGTTGGTGCCGGTGACGCGGATGCCCGAGCTCCAGTCCCCGGAGCCGCCGGCCCCCTGAAGCCCGCTGGTGCCCGCCTTGCCGTTGCCGCCCGTCAGGGTGCCGGAATGAGTGTAGGACGTCTTTCCTGCGCTTCCATCCAGCGTGACGGTCTGGGCGGTGGCGGTGCCGGTCCAGGCGAGCGACAGCGCCAGCGTCGATGCCCCCGCCAGCAGCGTCCCATACAAAGCTTTCATCCGTACATTTCCTATGTTGATCGTTATGGCAGAGGCAATGGAAAAGTAATCGGGCAGGATGACATCCTGCCCGCTTGACGGCTCGTTGGCGTTTTCGTGTGGTATTTAATTCAGAAAAGATTATGTCTTATGGCGATAGCAACCGCATGCTCGCGTGTTTTCGCTCCTATCTTCTTCCGGGCGGATGTTATGTGTTTTTCCGCCGTTTTCTCCGATATTCCCAATGCCTCGGCGAGACGTGCGGTTGTCATTCCCTGGGCAAGGTGGAAAAGGCATTCTTTTTCCCGGCTGGAAAGTGGCGGAGACGCTTCTGTGCCGTCGCTCATGTTCCCGTTCCGGTGAGGATTTCGTTCAAAACCGCTTGACCTTAGAAAGGGAGGGGTCAAGGGGCAACTGGGGGATTTTCCCCATAGCCAAAGGACGATCAGATTTCAATCAAGCCGAGTATCAGGGCCTTGGCCACCGCTTGGGCGGCGTTGTTGGCCTGGAGCTTGGCACGGGCATCGCTGATCTGCTTTTCCACCGTCTTGGCGTGGGTACCAAGATGGAAGGCGATCTGCTGGGGGCGGAGGCCATTGGCAAGCCATTGCAGGCATTCGGTTTCGCGGGGGGTCAGGGGATAGATGCCGCGGATGTGCCGCTCCCGCATACAGACATCGAAGGCCGATACGATCTGACGGACCAGCGGTCCCTTCTCCTGCCAGAGACGCTCGAATTCTCCCCATGAGAGATGGGGGGTGTGCAGCGAGCAGCCGCTGATCCCCAGGTTGCCCGCGAACTGGAACGGCAGCGTAACGCCGGTTGTTATATTGAAATCAAAATCAATGTATGTTGATTTCAGCTCCATTTCACTAAATGTATCAAATATTCCAATATTAGACCAAAGAATGTCTTTTTTTTCAGAAATCAATCTATTGTAATATGGGTCGTGATCGAGGTATTCTGGGCTCAGTTTCACTTCCAGGTAATCCTGCCGGTAGCTGCTGATGATGAAAGCCTGATGGTTCTTGCGGTTGCCGACATAAGGCAGCACCATCGAACCGTAAAAGATGCCGCCCACACCGTAATCCGCCAGCACCCTATGGAGCCGGTTCCACAGATCATCGATGCTGTCCGCCTGACGGAAGCTGTCCACGGCATCGAAAAATTTCTGACGGTCTTTGGTGTCGGGCATCAGGCCTCCTTCGTCCGCCACAGCAGCGGCACGGTTGCCATCGCCCCCAGGAACAGCAGGGGGAGGAGCATGCTGGTGGCGGTCAATCCATGGGTGGGGTGGATTTCCATGAGGGTGCCGTTGAGGATCGGCCCGGCCAGGGCCCCGGCCCCGTTGGCCACCCCGAACAGCGCATTGGCCCCGGACAGCTCGGCATCCCTGAACCGTGCGCCGATGACCGCCAGGGTCAGGGCGTAGATGGTTCCCCCAGCCCCGCCCCAGGCGAACATCAGAGCCAGGAACAGAGGCGGTTCCGGCAGGGATGGCGGCAGGAGCACCGGAATGACCAGAGCCACGCCGCCGCACAGGACCAGAACCGGGGACTGTCCGATCCGGTCGGCCAGCATTCCCGCCAGGACGGGGAAGACCAGCACGCCCAGCAGAAAGGCGGTGGCGGTCCAGGCGGCCAGGGTCTCGCCCCCTCCGGTCCGCAGCACCTGCACCGGCATCAGGGTGTAGGGGATGCTCTCCAGCATCCCGCAGGCCAGCGCCCCGGCCAGAGCGGGAAAGGCCGGCCCGGTTGCCAGAGACAGGGACCAGTGCGGCCGGTGCTGCAAACGGGGCGGCGGGGCCGGGACCGCCAGGACGGCGGCCAGCCCCGCCGCCAGTAACCCGGCCATCGTCAGGACCGGCGCCCATCCCTGGTATCCGGTGAGGGGCAGGGCCGCCGCCCCCAGCGCGGCCCCGGTGCAGTAGACCGCGGAATAAACCCCCAGGGTGCGCCCCCGGTGGGCATCCGCGCTGCCGGCGTTGATCCAATACTCGATGAGCCGCAGGGCGATGCCGATGCCGCTGCCGAAAACCAGACGAAGGGCCAGCCAGGCATCGGCGCCGGGGACCAGCCGGAACGCCACGGCGGATGCCAGCGACAGCGCCAGAAGAAAGGTCAGGATCTTTGAAAAGTCGAAACGGCGCTGAAGGAAGGGAAGGAACGGCCCGGCGGCCAGCCATCCCAGGGCCGGCATGGCGGCGTTCAGGCCGATGCCCGCGGGTGAGGCGCCCATATGGCTCAACGAAAGGTCGATGAAGACATAGGACAGGCCCTGGGCCGTTGATAGGAAAAAAATAATAACGAGGATGCAGAAGAAGTTAAAACGTTGTTTCACGCCCGCGTCCCGAATCAAAACACCTTTCAGCCAGGAAACATATACGTGATATTACTTTGAAAACCAACCTTCAGAAGCATGTGCGGAGGTCAGGGGGCGTTTTTGCACAACCGGCTTCGCGGTGATACCAGTCCCAGTTTCGACAGATGGCCGCGCAGCACGTTGCGGCTGATGCCCAGCAGGCGCGCCGTCTGCATCTGATTGCCGCCGCAGTAGTCATAGGCCGACCGGATCACCGCGTCGGTGATGACGCCGAACAGGTTGCCGTGCCCCTGGTCGAACAGCGGCCCCAGAACCCCCTTCAGCGAGTCCTGCACGGTGATGGCAAGGCCGGAAGCCGCAATCCCGCCCCTGCTCCCATCCTGGAAAGGATCGAGGGTCACGTCCCGGCGGGTGATGACATCCCCGGCGGCGGTCACCAGGGCGCTGTGGATGACATTCTCCAACTCGCGGATGTTGCCGGGCCAGGGGTGGTCCAGCAGCGCCTGCATCGCCTCCGGCGCCAGGCGCAGGCCGGGGCGCCCGCCGCGCGCGCCCAGGTCCGACAGGAAATGGTCGGCCAGGGGCAGGATGTCGCCGGGCCGCGCGCGCAAGGGGGGCAGCAGCACCGCCGCCACCTTGATGCGGTAATAAAGATCCTGGCGGAACCGCCCGGATGCGACGGCATCGTCCAGCCGCACGTTGGTGGCCGCCACGATGCGCACGTTCACCGGAATGGGCCGGCGCGATCCCACCCGCACCACCTCCCGCTCCTGCAGCACGCGCAGCAGCTTGACCTGCATCGGCAGCGGCAGTTCGCCGATCTCGTCCAGAAACAGGGTGCCGCCGTCGGCGGCCTCGAACCACCCCGGCTCGGCGGTCATGGCGCCGGTGAAGGCCCCCTTCTCATGGCCGAACAGTTCGGAATCCACCAGCGTCTCGGCGATGGCGCCGCAATTGACCGCCACGAAGGGGCGCCGGGCGCGCGGGCTGTTGTCGTGGAGGAAACGGGCCACAAGCTCCTTGCCCGTCCCGGTTTCCCCGACGATCAGCGTGTCGGCGCCCGACGGGGCCAGTTGCCTCAGCCGCACCAGCAGCGCGCGGGACGCCGGATCCTCGAACACCATGGCGCTGGCCCGGTGTGGCGGGCGGGCAGCGGGGCGGGTGGAAAAGGCGGTTACCCCCTCACCGTTCCGCAGGTTGTCCTGAACGATCATCGGTCTTTCTCACCCCCTGGGATCGGCATTTCCCCATAATTACGGTATAGAATATGTGAGTCCAGAAAATTCATTCACATAAAATTGTTGATATTATGTTTCTACAGCAACACATGGCAGCGGGGGTGTTGCCCCATGCCCAGGACGGTGATTTGCGAACTCTTGTGAATCAAGCGCTTGGCTCTGGCACGGTGTGTGCTTTTTCCCAGGGAGGAGGCCGCTGACACGTGGCCGTCCTTTGGCGGTGGTACCGGGGGTGCCGCCGCCGCCGCGGGTCCGGTCGGGGAGGGCCGGACCCGCATCCCTGCGGCCCCACCGCCGCTTTTCAAAACACAGCCGGTTCTGCCGGCCCTGTCCCGCCGCCGGCCCCGCGCGGGTGGGGACGGGATTTCACGCGCCGGGCTTTCCATGCTGTTGACGGAGCAGCAGGCGGCAACAGCCCCTGCTGCTCCGTCACCACCCGAAACAATGCCGGCGTGCTTTTTTGCCCGAAAACCACATGAATTTGGCGATGAATGAATGAATTTTACATTGGCATGGCGTGTGCAACGTCATCCCTCACCGGGTTTTTCCATTTGCGTGAGGTGTTTTTGATGCCGTCCGCCTTTTTCTCCCGTCTTGGCCGCCGCGCCTTCGTCCGCCATGTTCTGGCGGTGGCGGCCATCGCCGTGTCGGCGAGCGTGACGTCCTTGCCGTCCCACGCCGCCGATCCGGTGACCTTGCGCATCGGGTACCAGAAATCCGGGCCGCTGCTGCTGCTGAAGGGGACGGGGGCGCTGGAACAGCGTCTGGCGGCCAAGGGCGTGTCCGTGACATGGACCGAGTTCCCGTCCGGCCCGCCGATGCTGGAGGCGTTGAACGTCGGCAGCCTGGATTTCGGCACCACCGGCGACACCCCGCCCATCTTCGCCCAGGCGGCGGGTGCGGACCTGCTGTATGTGGGGCGCCAGCCCAATCTTGGGCGGGTATCGGCGGTTCTGGTGCGCGACGACGGCCCCATCAGGACCATCGCCGACCTGAAGGGCCGCAAGCTGGCCTTCGTCAAGGGCTCCAACGCCAACAACATCGTGGTGGAGGTGCTGAAGCGTGCCGGCCTGTCCTATAAGGACATCCAGCCGGTCAACCTGTCGCCCGCCGACGCCCGCGCGGCGTTCGAACGCGGCAGCATCGACGCCTGGGCCATCTGGGATCCGTACTTCGCCCTGGCCGAACGCCAGCCGGGCGTGCGGGTTCTGACCACCGCCGAGGGCATCGTGGAAAGCTCCAGCTTCTTCCTGGCCCGCCGCCCCTTCGTCCAGGCGAACCCCGAGATCCTGTCCATCGTCCTTGAGGAGCTGGACAAGGCCGGCGTGTGGGCCGAGGCCAACATCGACGCGGTGTCGGAGATCTTCGCCCGCGTTAACGGCATCGACCCGGATGTGCAGAAGGTGGCCGCCGCCCGCGCCTCCTACCGCGTCGGCCCGGTGGGGGAGGAGCACGTCCGCACCCAGCAGGGCATTGCCGACACCTTCGCCGAATTGGGCCTGATCCCGAAGAAGCTGTCCATCCGCGACGCGGTGTGGACGCCGCCGAAATCCTGACCGGCCAACAACCTCTTTCAAAAAAGGGACACGCACATATGACCGCCGATACCAACAAGCCTCTGGATTTCCTGTGGTTCCTGCCCACCAGCGGCGACGGCCCCTATCTGGGGTCCGAGATCGGGCACCGCCCGGTCACCAACACCTACCTGCGCGACGTGGCGCTGGCCGCCGACCGGCTGGGCTATTTCGGCGTGCTGGTCCCCACCGGGCGGCAGATGGAAGACCCGTGGATCACCGCCGCCTCGCTGATCCCGCAGACGCGCAACCTGCGCTTCCTGCTGGCGCTGCGTCCCGGCGTGACCAGCCCGGCGCTGCTGGCCCGTCAGGCGGCGACGCTCGACCGGCTGTCCGAAGGGCGGCTGCTGATCAACGTGGTGGCCGGCGGCGCGCCGCAGGAACTGGCCGGCGACGGGCTGTTCCTCAGCCACGACGAGCGCTATGAGCACGCGGGCGAGTTCCTGACCATCCTGCGCGGGCTGTTCCAGGGCGAAACCGTCGATCACGACGGCAAGCACCTGAAGGTCGAAGGGGGTAAGCTGCTGTTTCCGCCGGTGCAGCGCCCCTATCCGCCGCTCTATTTCGGCGGTTCGTCGCCCGCGGCGCACCAGTTGGCCGCCGAACAGCTCGACGCCTACCTGACCTGGGCCGAACCGCCGGAACAGGTGAAGGAGAAGATCGAGGACGTGAAGGCCCGCGCCGCCAAGCTGGGCCGCACCCTGCGCTATGGCCTGCGCCTGCACCTGATCGTGCGCGAGACGGAAGCGGAGGCGTGGGCCGCCGCCGACCGCCTGATCAGCCACCTGTCCGACGAGACCATCGCCGAGGCGCAACGCCGTTTCCGCGAGGAATCCGACGCGGAGGGCCAGCACCGCATGGCCGCGCTGCACGGCGGCCGCCGCGACGCGCTGGAAATCAGTCCCAACCTGTGGGCCGGCGTCGGTCTGGTGCGCGGCGGGGCCGGCACCGCGCTGGTGGGCGACCCCAAGACGGTGGCCGCGCGGCTGCGGGAATACCAGGATCTTGGCATCGACACCATCGTGGCGTCGGGCTACCCGCACCTTGAGGAAGCCTACCGCGTGGCCGAGCTGCTGTTCCCCGAACTGGGGCTGGGCGCGCACGGCCAAAGCGGCGCCCGCCCGACCCGGGGCGTGTATTTCACCCCGCACAACGGAAACGTCTCCAACGAGGGGTTCCCGCTGGCGGCCTCGGCGTCCTGACGGTGAAAGGGAGGGGAGAGAGATGATCAAGACCGGGCTTCGCGCGCTTTTGCCCTGGCTGGTTCCCGCCCTGCTGCTGGCGGTGTGGCAGGTGGCGGTGCAGGGTGGCTTTCTCTCCTCCCGCGTCCTGCCGGCGCCCAGTGCCGTGGTGGAGGCGGGGTGGCGCATGGGGTGGTCGGGCGAACTGGCCGAGCACATCCGCATCAGCTTCCTGCGCGCCGCCGCGGGCTTTGCCGTGGGTGGGGGCATCGGCTTCGTGCTCGGGCTGTCCAACGGGCTGTCGCGCCTGTCGGAAACGCTGCTGGACAGCACGCTGCAGATGATCCGCAACGTGCCCCATCTGGCGCTGATCCCGCTGGTCATCCTGTGGTTCGGCATCGACGAGGAGGCCAAGCTGTTCCTGGTGGCGCTGGGCGTGTTCTTCCCCGTCTACCTCAACACCTTCCACGGCATCCGCACGGTGGACCGGCAGTTGATCGAGATGGGCCGCACCTATGGCATGTCCAACTGGGATCTGTTCGTGCAGGTGATCCTGCCGGGGGCGCTGCCGTCGGTGCTGGTGGGGCTGCGCTACGCCTTCGGCATCATGTGGCTGACGCTCATCGTGGCCGAGACCATCGCCGCCACCTCGGGCATCGGCTATCTGGCCATGAACGCGCGGGATTTCATGCTGATCGACGTGGTGGTGCTGAGCATCGTCATCTACGCCCTGCTGGGCAAGCTGGCCGACAGCCTGGCGCGCGGGCTGGAACGCCTGTGCCTGCAATGGCACCCGTCGTTTCAGGGCCGCTGAGCTTATCCTTTTCGAAGACCGGAGACTGTGCCGATGCTGATGTCCCTGCTGGCGGCTTCCCTCAACCCCATGGCCGCCGCCCCGCTGATCCCCGACGTGACCGCCGACGCCTTCGAACTGCCCGCCGACGATCATGTATCCACCGGCGAAGCCGGGGTACCGGTGTCGCTGTGGAACCTGGGCAAGAGCTACGGCGGCAAGCGGGTGCTGAACGGCGTCGGGCTGAAGATCGAGCCCGGCGAGTTCATCGCGGTCATCGGCCGGTCCGGCTGCGGCAAGAGCACGCTGATGCGCCTGCTGGCCGGGCTGGAGAAACCCGACGGCGGCGAGATCTGGTTCGGCGACGACCGGCTGGACGGCCTGAACCCCCTGGCCCGCACCATGTTTCAGGAGGCGCGCCTGCTGCCCTGGCGCCGGGTGGTGGACAATGTGGCGGTGGGGCTGTCGGGCCGCCCCGGCAACCGCCGCGCCGCCGCCGAACGCGCCTTGCAGGAGGTGGGGTTGTCGGGCCGCGAGCGCGACTGGCCGTCGGTGCTGTCGGGCGGCCAGCGCCAGCGTGTGGCGCTGGCCCGGGCCCTGGTCAGCCGCCCGCGGGTGCTGATCCTGGACGAGCCGCTGGGGGCGCTGGACGCGCTGACCCGTATTTCCATGCAGCATCTGATCGAACGGGTGTGGCTGAACCAGGGCTTCACCGCCGTCATGGTCACCCACGACGTCAGCGAGGCGGTGGCGCTGGCCGACCGCATCCTGCTGATCGAGGACGGCACCATCGCGCTGGACCTGCCCGTTACCCTGGACCGCCCGCGGGTCCGCGGCTCCGCCGCCTTCGCCGAGCTGGAGGGGCTGATCCTCAACCGCCTGTTCAAGGATCACGAATTGGACGGCAGCGGGATTTGAGGAAAAAACCGACCCTATCCGGCTAATTTTCCCTATCCCCGCCTGGGAAATGGGGAATGGCCGGGTTTCCCGGCATGTTTGACATTTTAAATTCGTTATAACCACAACAATTCCACATTGACGGAAACCGTCCGTTTGTGTTCTCCTTTTTCATACTAGATATATGCGAATACGGGAGGGCATCCATGGGCCATCGTCGGCGTTTTCCGGGGCGGATTGCCGCCGTGCTCGCGGGGCTGGCCGCCGTCGTCATGGCCGGCCCGGTGCTGGCCGAGGGCACGATCCGCATCGCCGAGCAATACGGGCTGGGTTACCTGCCGCTGCACGTGCTGCGGCAGAACCAGCTGATCGAAAAGCACGGCAAGGCGCTGGGCGTGGACATCGCGGTGGACTGGGTGAAACTGTCGGGCGGGGCGGCGATGAACGACGCGCTGCTGTCGGACAGCGTGGATCTGGTGTCCGGCGGGGTAGGGCCGCTGCTGACCATCTGGGACCGCACCCGCGGCAGCGTCAACGTCAAGGCCATCGCGGCGCTGAACAACATGCCGCTGTTCCTGACCACCAGCAACCCCAGCGTCAAAACGCTGAGGGATCTGAGCGCCAAGGACAAGATCGCCGTGCCGGCGGTCAAGGTGTCGATCCAGTCGCGCACCCTGCAAATCGCCGCCGAAAAGGAATTCGGTGACGGAAAGTCGGACGCTCTCGACACGCTGACCGTCTCGCTGCCCCACCCCGACGCCACGGCGGCGCTTTTGTCGGGGGCGGCGGAGATCACCGGCCACATCTCCGGCCCGCCGTTCCAGTACCAGCAGCTTCAGGACCCTAAGATCCGCAAGGTGTTCAGCTCGTACGACGTGCTGGGCGGCCCGCACACCTTCAACCTGATCTGGACCAAGGACGCGTTCCGCACCGGCAACCCCAAGACCTATGCCGCGTTCCTGAACGCGCTGAAGGAGGCGGACGCGCTGATCAACGCCGACCATTCCGCCGCCGCCGACATCTATCTGGCCCAGAACAAGGGCGACCTGGACAAGGCGTTCCTGCTGAAGATCCTCGACGACCCCGACATTCAGTTCACCACCGCCCCCAGCCGCATCGCGGTCTACGCCGATTTCATGCACAAGGTGGGCGCCATCAAGGCCAAGCCCGCCTCGTGGAAGGATCTGTTCTTCGCCGATCTCCACACCGAAACCGGGAGCTGAGATCATGAACGCCCTCAGCCTGCCCGGTAACATCGACACGGAAACCGTGTCCGAGCGTCCGTTGCTGGACGTGTCGGGGGTGACGCTGCAGTACGAGACCCGCCGCCATCGGGTGACCGCCACCTACCGCGTGGATTTTCAGGTGTTCCAGGGCGAACGCTACGTGCTTCTCGGGCCGTCCGGCTGCGGCAAGTCCTCGCTGCTCAAGGCGGTGGGCGGCTTCATCCAGCCGGTGGAGGGGGCGATCCGCCTCAACGGCCGCGCGGTGGCCGGGCCGGGGCCGGAACGGATGATGGTGTTTCAGGAATTCGACCAGCTTCTGCCGTGGAAGACGGTCAAGGACAACGTGATGTTCCCCCTGCTCACCGCCGCGCACCTCTCCCGGCGGGAGGCGGAGGAGAAGGCGTTGTCCGCCATCGCCAAGGTCAACCTGTCCAAATTCGCCGACGCCCACCCGCACATGCTGTCGGGCGGCATGAAGCAGCGCGTCGCCATCGCGCGCGCCATGGCGATGGAGCCGGACATCCTGCTGATGGACGAGCCGTTCGCGGCGCTGGACGCCCTGACCCGCCGCAAGATGCAGGAGGAATTGCTGGCCCTGTGGGACGACGTGCGCTTCACCATGCTGTTCGTCACCCATTCCATCGAAGAGGCGATGGTGGTCGGCTCGCGCATTCTGGTGCTGTCGCCCCATCCGGGGCAGGTGAAGGCGGAAATCAACTGCGGCGGCTACGACCACGGCGCCGTCGGCAGCCCCGGTTTCCAGGATACCGCCCAGCGCATCCACACCATGCTGTTCGCCGACAGCGTGGAAGACACCGGGACTCCCCGCCCATGACCACGATGTCCCATGACGGCACCCCGTCCCCCGCCCGCCGGGCCGGGCGGGTTCCCCCCTGGCGCCCGGAATACGAGCGCACCGTGACCTCCACCGGCCCCATCGGCGACATCGCCCGGCCTTTGTCCCTGTGGGAGCGGCTGGGCAACGTCACGGCCCTGCGCCGTCTGCTGGTGCTGGTGCTGTTCGCCGCCGCGTGGCAGGGGGCGGCGGTGGTGCAGAACAACCCGCTGATGTTCCCCACCTTTTCCGCCACCGTCACCGCCCTGTGGGATGCGGTGTGGAACGACGGGCTGTTGTCCATGGCCTGGGTGTCGCTGGCCGTGCTGGTGAAGGGGTACGCGGTGGCGGTGGTGCTGGCGGTGGTGCTGACCAGCGTCGCCGTGTCCACCCGCATCGGCAACGACGTGCTGTCCACCCTGACGTCCATGTTCAACCCGCTGCCGGCCATCGCTTTGTTGCCCATCGCCATGCTGTGGTTCGGGCTGGGATCGGTCAGCCTGATGTTCGTGCTGGTGCACGCGGTGCTGTGGCCGCTGGCGCTCAACACGCACGCGGGTTTTACCGGCGTGCCGGAGACGCTGCGCATGGCCGGGCGCAACTATGGCCTGACCGGCATCCGCTATGTGGTGACGATCCTGATCCCGGCGGCGTTCCCTGCCATCCTGACCGGGCTGAAGGTGGGCTGGGCCTTTGCCTGGCGCACGCTGATCGCGGCGGAACTGGTGTTCGGCGTGTCGTCGGGCAAGGGGGGCCTGGGCTGGTTCATCTTCCAGAACCGCAACGAGCTTTACATCGACAAGGTGTTCGCCGGTCTGGTCACCGTCATCCTGATCGGTCTGGTGGTCGAGAACCTCGTCTTCCGCTGGATCGAAGCCCGCACCGTCCGCACCTGGGGCATGGTGCGATAGCACCTGGGGCATGGTGCGATAGCACCGGAGGTATGGTGCGATAGCACCGGGATCATGGTGCGCTAAAGTTTCAAGGAATCACCCATCGTGCCGTTCAACGACAATCTGACCACCGAACGCCCGACCTTCGTCACCCATCTGGAGTGTTCCTACACCGGCGAGCGGTACGAGGCCGACCGGGTTCACAACCTGTCCCGCGCCGGCAAGCCGCTGCTGGTCCGCTACGACCTCGACGGGGTGAAGCGGGCGTTGACCAAGGACGCGCTTGCCGCCCGTCCACACGACCTGTGGCGCTACCGCGAACTGCTGCCCGTCCGCCGGGTGGACGATATCGTCAGTCTGGGCGAAGCGGTGACCCCGCTGGTGCCGCTGCCCAGACTGGCCGCCCGCTCCGGCGGCGGGGAAGTGCTGGTGAAGGACGAGGGGCGCCTGCCCACCGGCTCGTTCAAGGCCCGCGGTCTGGTGATGGCGGTGTCGATGGCCAAGGCGTTCGGCATCGCCCGCATCGCCATGCCCACCAACGGCAACGCCGGGGCCGCTCTCGCCGCCTATGCCACCCGCGCCGGCATCCGCACCACCGTGTTCTGCCCCGAGGACACGCCGGAGGTGAACGTTTCGGAAATCGAACTTCAGGGCGCCACCGTCTACCGCGTCAACGGCCTGATCGACGATTGCGGGAAGATCGTCGGCGAGGGCAAGGCGTCCGCCGGCTGGTTCGATGTGTCCACCCTGAAGGAGCCGTACCGGATCGAGGGCAAGAAGACCATGGGCCTGGAACTGGCCGAACAGTTGGGCTGGGACGTGCCCGACGTGATCTTCTACCCCACCGGCGGCGGCACCGGCCTGATCGGCATGTGGAAGGCGTTCGACGAGTTGGAGGCCATCGGCTTCATCGGCGCCAAGCGCCCGCGCATGGTGGCGGTGCAGGCCGCCGGCTGCGCCCCCATGGTCCGCGCCTGGGAACAGGGTGTGGAGCACGCGCCGCGGTGGGAGGAGGCGCACACCATCGCGTCCGGCATCCGCGTACCACAGGCGGTGGGCGATTTCCTGATCCTGCGGGCGGTGCGCGACAGCGGCGGCTTCGCCATCGCCGTGGACGACGAGGCCATCCAGGCGGCGCTGAACGAAGCGGCGCGGGAGGAGGGGTTCCTGCTGTCACCGGAGGGGGCCGCCACCTACGCCGCCTATAAGCAGGCCTTGGCTGACGGGCGGGTGTCGCGGGGCGAACGGGCGGTGCTGTTCAACTGCGCCACCGGGCTGAAATACCCGCTGCCGCCGGTCCACCGCACGTTGGACCGCACCCGGCCCATCGACTACGCGGCCCTGTGATGGCGGGGGAGAGGATGCGCCCGCTGTCCGGGGCGCCGGCGGAACGGCTGCGGCGGGTCCGCTTCGTTCTGACCGACATGGACGACACGCTGACGCACCATGGTGCGCTGGCGGCGCAGACATACACCGCCCTGGAACGGCTGCGCCGCGGCGGGGTGCCGGTGATCCCGGTCACCGCCGCCCCGGCGGGCTGGTGCGACCAGATGGCCCGCATGTGGCCCATCGGCGGGGTGATCGGCGAGAACGGCGGGTTTTACTTCGACAGCCCCGGCGGCGGCGCCGTCACCCGCCGTTTCTGGCACCCGGACCCGGAGCGGGCGGCGGTGGCGGCCCGGCTCGACGCCCTGGCCGCCGCCATTGCCGAACGGGTGCCGGTGGCCCGCGTCGCCTCCGACCAGCCGTTCCGCCTGACCAGCCTCGCCTACGACGCACCCGCCGATGCGGGGGTGCGCGACGCGCTGCTGGCGGCGTTCCGGGATGCCGGCGCGCGGGTGACCGTGAACTCCCTGTGGGTGCTGGGCTGGTTCGGGGATTACGACAAGCTGACCATGGCCCGGCGGGTGATGGCCGAGGCCCACGGCCTGCCCATCGACGAGCGGGGGGACGAGATTCTGTACGTGGGCGATTCCACCAACGACGCCCCCATGTTCGCCTTCTTCGGCAACAGCGTCGGCGTCAGCACCGTCGTCGATTTCCTCCCCCACCTGCCGGTGCCACCCACCTGGGTGACCCGCGGCCCCGGCGGCGCCGGCTTTGTCGAGGTGGCCGACGCGATCCTGCAGGCCAAAGGATAATCCCATGCTCCCCGGACGTTTCGATCCCCAACGCCTGACCGCGCTGGTGGACGCCATTCTCGTGCGCAGCGGCAGCACCCCGGAGGAGGCGGCCATCGTCGCCGCCAATCTGGTGGACGCCGACGCCACCGGCCACGCCAGCCACGGCGTGTGCCAGATCCCCGTTTACATGAGAAGCCTGGAGCTGGGCCATCTCCAGCCCAACCGTCACGCCCGCATCCTGCGCGACGAAGCGCCGTTTCTGGTGGTGGACGGCGATGTCGGCTATGGGCAGGTGATCGGGCGGGAGGCGACGGAGCTTGCCATCGCCCGCGCGCAGGCCGGCGGGGCCTGCATCCTCACCCTGCGCAACGCCCACCACATCGGGCGGGTGGGGGCGTTTGGGGAGCAGTGCATCGCCGCCGGGCTGGTGGGGGTGTTCTTCGTCAACGTGGTCAGCCGCCCGCTGGCCGCTCCTCACGGCGGTGCCCGCCCGCGGCTGGCGACCAACCCCATCTGCATCGCGGTGCCGGCCACCCCGCGCCATGGCGCCTTTCTGCTGGACTTCGCCACCAGCGCCATCGCCGCCAACAAATGCCGCGTCGCCGCCGCCCGTGGCGAGCCGGTGGCCGAGGGGCTGCTGATCGACGAGCACGGCCAGCCCACCCGCGACCCCGGCACCATGTTCCGCGACCCTACCGGCGCCATCCTGCCGTTCGGCGGGTACAAGGGATACGGGCTGGCGCTGGCCTGCGAGATCCTGGCCGGCGCGCTGGGGGCCGCTCTGCCCGCAGTCCCGGAAAATCTGCGCCCCGGGCGGGTGGTCAACAACGCCCTGGCCTTCGTCATCGACCCCGCCCGCGCCGCCACCGATGCGGATGGTTGGCAGGGGCTGGCCGACGCCGTGCTGGATTACGTCACCGGCACCCCCGCCGCCCCCGGCAGCGCCGGCGTGCTGATCCCCGGTGTGCCCGAACGGCATCACCGGGAAAAGGTGGCCGCGCAGGGGATCGCGCTCGACCCCGGTACCGTGCAGGCGCTGCACCGGATCGGGGGGGAGGTGGGGGTGGATGTGGACAGGGTGTTGTGTTCTTGAGAGTATGAAGGGTTTCCCGCCTTTTCTGGCATGCAAATGTATACCAGAAAATCTTTCCGACAATATTATGGCCTTGATTCAAAACAACAAATAAATCAAAATCTCGAAATTTCACGGTCAATGCAAAATCATTGACCGTGAGATGTTGCATAATTATCAATTTTAAGACTTGGAGTAATTTTACAAATTCTTTTATGGAGAAGAAAATGAATGGCGATATCGTACATGATAATGTTCTCGATGATCTCGAATTTGTCCCCCGCAAAGTCGGTGAGTATCGGGAGGTTCTGGGGATCGGTGATTACGGCGTGGCGTTCCAGACGGAATCCATCAGCCCCGCTCTCAAATCCTCGGTTGATGTTTTCGGGGGAACGGTCAACGGCCTGTTGGATCATGTGGCCAGTGTCCTGAAATTCGCCCAGACCATCGCCAAGGAGGACGGTGAGGAGGCGTTGACCGACGATGAGCAGTCGGCGCTGATCGGGCGGCTTGAGAAGTCGGTTGCCCTTCTGGAGCGCTCGGATCCGGACGCCGTTCCCGACGATGAGGACGCGGGCAATCTGGAAGCGATCATCAGCAGCTTCGACCGCCCCGCGCTGCTGGTGAGGAACGGCGGGATTCTGCTGGACGATCCCCAGGCCATCCGGTGGCGCGACACGCTGGAAAGAAACATGGGGCAGATCAAGAGAACCATCGGTTCGGTGGGGCGGATCAATCTCAATGGCCAGCAGGTGGGAACCGGGTACGTGATCGCCCCCGGCCTGATTATGACCAATGTCCATGTCGCCGTATTCCTGGCGGAAAAGGCGACCCACGATGCCATCGTGCGCCATGGGGAAAGCGGTTTCCGCAGAAATCGGGCGTGGGCGGTCAAGCCCGGTGTTTCCATCGACTTCAAGGAAGGGGATGGGATGCAGGGCCGGCTGCAATTCCGGGTCAAGGAGCCCTTTTTCATCGGCCCCCTGGCCGTGCCGGAATTGATGGACACGACGATCCCCGACCGCATCAAGATCGCCCGATACAAGCAGAGCATGAACCTGTCCAATATGGACATGGCCATCTTCGAGGTCGAAACCACCAATGCCGACGGGCGCTCCCTGCCCCCCGCCCTCAGCCTGTCGTCTCAGGAAAGCCTGTTGGTGGAGGGCAAGGATCTTTTCGTCGTCGGGTATCCGGGGCGGACGGTGATCCAGCCGACGGACGCGGAGGCCGACAAAAAGAACATGGATCTTCTCCGCTACTTCAACGGGAAGTTCGGGGTGAAACGCCTGTCGCCGGGGCAGATCGTCAGCCTTCCCGGCAGCAACATCGACGATAAGGGGAACTGGGTGGTTTCCCATGATTCGAGCACGCTTGGCGGAAACTCGGGATCGTGCGTCGTGCCGCTCAACGAAAACGAGGATCAGGTGCTCGCCCTTCACTTCGGCGGCGGGTGGTACCGGTCCAATTTCTCCATCGCCCTTCCCAAGGTCCGCAACATCCTGAAGGCTGTGCGGGCGCACTGGGTGTGACCCGCCGCCGGCTGGCGGGGCCGTTACGGCCCCGCCAGCGCCGCCCGGCCGGCGGCGGTCAGGATCATGTCGTTCTGGGGGGCGTGGACGCGGGCGCACAGGACGTCGCGGTAATGCCGCTCCAGCGGGTTGTCACGGGTCAGGCCGGGGTTGCCGGTGATCTCCACCGCCTTCGCCACCGCGGCGATGGCGTTGTTGGTCACCGTGTATTTCACCAGCAGGCTTTCGTGGGGCGGCGGCGGGGTGCCCGCATCCACCGACGCCGCCAGTGACCGCAGCAGCACGCGGTTGGTCTGCAACAGCGCCTCGATCCCGCCCACCGCTTCCTGGAGCCGCGGCACCGTGGACAGCGCCGCCCCGCCCAGGGTGGTCGGCGTGCGGGTGCGCAGGAAGCCCAACAGCCAATCCCGCGCCGCCTGGGCGACGGAATCATAGACGGCGCTGAACAAGGCGGCGGTCCACGCACTGCCCACAGCGTCGGGGGCCGCCCACTGCGCGGGCGGGCGAATGTCGCCCACCAGATCGTCGGTGATGAAGACGTCGTGGAACACCACCTCGTGGCTGCCGCTGGCGCGCATGCCGATGTGGTTCCACACCGGACGGATCTCCACCCCGTCGGTGCCGGCGGGCACGATCCAGGCGCCGACCCGCGGCTCATCCTCGTCCGAGCGCGCCCACACCGACAGCCATGCCAGCACCGGCACGCCGGTGGAATAGAGCTTGGTGCCGGAAATCCGCCAGCCGCCCGCCACCTTGCGCGCCACCGTCGCCGGCAGCCCGCCGCGCAAGGGGGTGCCCAATTCCGGTTCCACCCGCAGGGCGTTGATGACCGCCCCGTCGGTGACGGCGGTGCGGCCGATGCGGTCCCGCAGGTCCGCCGGCCAGCGGGTGCCGCGCCACATCTGGTGATGGATGATGTATTGCAGCGTCAGCACCAGGGCGGTGGACGGTTCCCCCCGCGCCACCGCCGCCACCACCGCCAGGGCGTCGCGCAGCCCCGCCCCCTTGCCCCCCACCGACGGCGGGTCCACCAGCCCCAGCAGCCCGGCTTCGTGCAGGGCGGCGAAGTTTTCGAACGGAAAGCTGGCCTCGGCGTCGTGCTCGGCGGCCCGCGCTGCGAAATCCGCCGTCAGCCGCGCCAGCAGCGCGTCATCCACGGTGGGGGAGGGGGCTTGATCGAAGGGCATGGGGGTGAGTCCATGAAGGAGAGGGAACCGGGAAACGGGGCGGATCAAGCCAGATCGACGGTGATCTTCCCGGCGAACTTGGCGCTGTCGATGTGCGGCTTGATCACCGACACGCTTTTCAGCTCGTCCACATAAAGGGCCAGTTGCTGGCGCAGGTCGTTGCCGACCGGGGTCACGTTGTGGGCGTGGCTGCGCAGCATGGCGGCCAGCTCCTCGACCGGGAATTTGGGGGCATAGGGGGCATAGGCCTCCGCCGCCGCCACCGGGTCGGCATAAACCGCGTGCTGCGCCTCGATCAGCGCGGTGGTCAGGCCCTTGGCCGCCGCCGGGTTGTCGCGCAGCAGGCTGCCGCGCACCCCGATCAGGCAGCAGGTGCGGGTGGCGAATTCACCGCAGACGTTGTTGGTGATCTCCACCAGTTCGGGATTCTTGGTGTGGCGCCAGATCAGCGGGTCGCCGTCGGCCAGCGCCTGGATCTCGCCCTTTTCCACCGCCAGCCCCAGGAGGTCGCCGGGGTATTGCCGCCACTCCACCTCCTTCACCGGGTCGATGCCCTGCTTGGTCAGGAGGATGGAGAAGAAGTTCTTGGACGGGCTGGCCATGTCGGTGACGCCCACCGTCCGGCCGCGCAGGTCCAGCAGCGTGTTGACCCCCGCCGCCTTCGATCCCAAAAGCCGCATGCAGCCGCCGTGAATGCCGGCGGAGATCTTGACGTCGAACCCCTGTTCCAGGGGTTTGAGCCAGCGCAGCGCCATGCCCACGCCGGCATCGGCCTTGCGGGTGGCGATGGCCTCCAGCAATTGGTCGGTGGAGCCGGTGAAGTTGATCAACTCCACCTCCAGCCCGTGCTTCTGGAAGGTGTTGTTCTTCAGCGCCAGCGGCACGGCGGCCAGACAGACCGCCCCGGCGTTCCACGACAGGCGCAGCGGCTCGGCGGCCAGCGCCCGCCCGCGCAGGACGGCGGGGGCGGCCAGGATTGCCGCACCGGCGGCAAGGACGCGGCGGCGGGACAGGGACGGCAAAAGACGGTCGGTCATGACGGCGGCTTTCGGCAAGGGTATGGGATAGCCCTCTCCCCGGGGCGGGAGAGGGGACAACATCGGTCGGCAATCAATCCAGCAGGTCGGGTTCGGCGGCGGTGATCCATTCCCACAAGGGGTGGAAGTTGTAGGCCCCGCCCTCCTGCGTGCCGACCTGGGAGCGGGTCAGTTGCGCCGTCGCATGATCCATGGGCTGCGGCGTGCCGGCGGCCTCGGCCAGCAGTTGCGTGTGCGCGGCGTTGTCGGCGGTGATGTACCACCACGCCGCCGCCTCGATGGTCGGGCCGACGGTCAGCAGGCCGTGGTTCTTCAGGATGGCGAGCTTCCGGTCCCCCAGCGCTTCCACCAGACGGCGGCCCTCCGCCTCCTGCAGCACCACGCCGGAATAGGGGTCGAAGATCACCTGGTCCTCATAGAACGCGGCGGCGTCCTGGCTGATGGGGTCCAGCGGGCGGCCCAGCGCCGACCACGCCTTGCCATAGGTGGAATGGGTGTGGGCGGCGGCCACCGCGTCGGGGCGTGCCCGGTGGATGGCCGAATGGATGGTGAAGCCCGCCTGATTGATCGCGCGGTCGCCGTGCAGCACATTCCCGTCGATGTCCACCAGATGCAGGTCCGACACCCGGATGGTGCGGAAATGCTGGCCCAGCGGGTTGATCCAGAAACGGTCGTGGAATTCCGGGTCGCGCACGGTGACGTGCCCGGCCAGCCCCTGGTCGAAGCCGTAATGGCCGAACAGGCGGAAGGTGGCGGCCAGCCGCTGCTTTCGGTGCAGCCGCTCCTCCGCGATGCTCGTGCGGGGGGCATGGGTGACCGGCGGCCAGAACGTGCTGGGGCGCGGGCTGATCTGGTTCATGGGAACGGAACTCCCCGTGTGGGAAAAGGGTCAATAGCCGGTGGCCGCGTCCACCCGGTCGTGCAGGGGGCGGCCGCTGGCATAGGCGTCGAGGTTGGTGAGGATCGTGTCGGCCAGCCGGGCTTCCACCGCCGGGCCGGAGAACGACACGTGCGGCGTCAGCCGGATGGCGGGGTGGCTGTAAAAGGGATGGCCGGCGGGCAGCGGTTCCGGCTCGGTCACGTCCAGCGTGGCCCCGGCGATGCGCCCGGCCTCAACGGCGGCCAGCAACGCATCTTGGTCCAGCAGGGCGCCGCGGGCGATGTTGACGATGTGCTGCCCCGGCTTGGCCCGCGCCAGCAGATCGGCTCCGATCAGCCCGCGGGAATCGTCGGTCAGCGGCAGGGCCAGCACCAGATGGTCGGACGCCGCCACCAGATCGGCCAGCCGCTCGAACGGCTCCACACCCGGTTCGGGCGTGGTCCAGCCGGTGCGGCGCACGGCTCCGACCTGCAGGCCGAAAGCCGCGGCCCGTTCGGCCACCGCGCGCCCGATGGCGCCATAGCCCACCAGCCCCAGCCGCTTGCCGGTCAGCCCGCCCAGCGTGCTTTTCGTCCAATCCTGCGGCCCGCGGACCCGGATGGTGTCGAGCCGCTTTTCGAACAGCAGCACCGCGGCCAGCACGTATTCGGCGATGGGAACCGCCGACACCCCGCGGGCGCAGGTGACCGGCACCGACGCCCGGTGCGGCCCGTCGTAGAGCCAGCGGGGATAGAAATCGATGCCGGTGGAGGCCGACTGAATCCAGCGCAGATCGCCCAGCCAGCCGGCGGGCGGGGTGTCCGGTGCGGCGTCCCACCCGATCAGCGGGCGGGTCAGCAGCACGTCCACCCCCCGCGGGACCACCCAGGGGGGCTGGGCCTCGTCACGCGCGATCACCGTGGGCCGGGACCAGTGGGCGGCCAGACGCGCACCCACCACCGGACCCAGGTGGTTGAGGATGACCGGCGGGCGCGCCGGCACCCCCGCCGCTCCGGCCCCCGTGGCTGCCGTGGTCCCGGTCATGCCGGTTACTCCGCCGCCACGGCGCGGGCGCGTTCCCGCTCCGCCACCAACTGGCGCACCCGCGGCAGAAGTTCGCGGCCATAGGTGATGGAATCCGGCAGCGGGTCGAAGCCGCGGATCAGGAAGGTGGTGACGCCCAGGTCGTAATAATCCAGCAGCGCATCGGCCACCTGATCCGGCGTGCCGACCAGAGAGGTGGAGTTGCCCTTGGCCCCGGTCAGGCCGGCGATGGCGGTCCACAGACGCGTGTCGTGGCGGTGACCCTGGTCGGCGATGGACAACAGGCGGCGCGCCCCTTCGTTGTTGGGCAGGTCGCCGCGGCGGAAGCCGGTCTTGTCCAACAATGCCTTGGCCTTTTCATAGATGGCGTCGGCCTTGGCCCACGCCGCCTCTTCGGTGTCGGCCAGGACCGGGCGCAGCGACAGGCTGAAGGCCGGGACCGGGCGGTTGTTCCTGACCGCCGCGGCGCGCACGCGGCTCAGCAGTTCGCGCACCTGATCGTGGGTTTCACCCCACAGGGCGAAGGTGTCGGCGTGGCGCCCGGCCACGTCGATGGCCGCCTGCGAGGCACCGGCGATCCACACCGGGATGCCGCTCTCGCGGTACGGCTTCACCAGGGAGAAGCCCTGTTCCACCTGATAGAAGCGGCCCTGATAGTCGAACGGCGTCTGGCTGGTCCATTCGGCGCGCACGATGTCGAGGAATTCCGACGTGCGGGCGTAGCGGTCGTCCTTGTCCTCCAGCGTGTTGCCGTCGCGGGCCAGTTCGGCGCGCTCGGCCCCGGTGATGACGTTGATGGCGGTGCGCCCGCGGCTCAACTGGTCCAGCGTGGCGAACTGGCGGGCCAGGATGGTCGGCGCCTGGAACCCCGGACGGTGGGCGATCAGCACGTTCAGCCGCTCGGTGACGCTGGTGATGTGCTGGCTGACCTGCAGGCTGTCGGGGGCGTCGGAATGGAACGCCTGAAGCACCGCGTCGAAGCCGCCGTATTCGTGGGCCTTGGCGGTTGCCTCGATATAGTCGCGGTCAACCACCGGCCCCTGGCGGGGGATGATTTCCGACGAGTTGTGATTTCCGACGAAACCGACGAAGCGCAGCGGATGGGGGGCGGTGGTCATGGATGGGGTTCCTTGTGCGCGGGAAAAAGGGAGCGGTCCTCAGCCCAGCGGCTGGGACAGGATGTCGGTGAAGCGGCGGTCGAAGGCCGGGGCCATGTCGATGGCCCGCGGCAGCACGCCCAGTTGGTGGAAGGTGTCGGCCACGTTCTGGGCCGAGGCCACGTCGGCGTCGGTGATGGGGGCGAGATCCCGCTGGCGGGAGTTCTTCCACAGGATTTCCCGGTCCACCTCCAGCGGCACGCCGATGGCGGATGAGTGGATCTGCGCCCAGGTGTCCAGGTTGGCGGCGCGCCACGCCAGCGCCCGGCGCAGCCGCAGCAGGAAATCGCCGATGGCTGCCGATTTCGCCGGATCGGCCAGCGCGTCGGGGGAGGCCAGATAGAGGTAGTTGCCCGACAGGTAGCCGTTGGAGGTCTTGAGAACCCGCGCCCCCTTCTTGATGGCCGCGGGCACGCTGTAGCCATAGATGGCCCAGGCATCCAGCGACCCCTGTTCCAGCGCCGAATTGCCCTCCGCCGGGGTCAGGGCCACGGCCTTGACGTCGGTGAAGCGCAAACCCGCCTCCCCCAGCATCTTGGCCAGGTAGTATTGCGTGGTGGTGGCGCGGACATAGCCGACGCGCTTGCCCTTCAGATCGGCGATGGATCGGATCGGGCTGTCGGGTGGCACCAGCACCACCTGCCAGTTCACGTCGTCCTTGACCACGGCGACGACGGACAGCCGCGCCCCCGCCGTCACGCCGAAGGCGGGCGGGATCTCGCTGCTGGACCCGATGTCGATGGCCCCGGCGTTGATCGCCTCCACGATCAGGTTGCCCGAGGCGAATTCGGCGAAATTGGCCTTGTACGGGGTGGGAAGCTGGCCCGCCGATTCCAGCGCCAGCCCGTCCAGCGCCTTGTAATCGGCGATGCGCAGGGTGGTTTCCGGCCCTGGCACCGCCGCGTTCAGCGAAAACGGCAGACCGCCCGCGGCCAGTGCCCCGCAGACACCCGCACCGGCGCGCAGCAGGGTGCGGCGGCTGAACGCCGGGCCGGTGGCGGACGGGAACGGGGTGGGAAACGGCGGCGCGGCGGTCATGGCATCGGCCCTTTTCGGTGAATGGCTCGGGTGGAAAGGCGGCGGAGCAATCACGTGACGGGTCAGATGATATCCCTATCTTTTGTGTAGGAAAAACAAAAAACACAAATGAGATTGTTTTTGAAAACTTAACTAACAAATATGAAATGTTATATGCCGGCGCCGGGCGGCAGGATGCCGCGCAGGGATTCGGTCAGGATGCCGCACAGCCGTTCCACCGCCGGGCTGGTGGCGGCGGGGGAGCGGTGGAGTTCCAGCGGCACCCGCGACAGGGCGGGAAAGCCGGTGCCGGTCGCCCCCACCACCGCCAGCCCGGCGGGCACCCCCAGCGGCGTGCGCACGGTAACCCCCAGCCCGGCTTCCACCGCCGCCCACAGGCCCGACAGACTGGGGCTGGTGAAGGTGATGCGCCATGGGCACCCGGCCTCGTCCAGCCGCCCGATGCCGTGCTGGCGGAACATGCAGGGCGAATCCAGCAGCGCCAGCGGCAGCGGTGCGGTGGGATCGGCGCGGAAGCCGGGGGCCGCCACCCACACCACCGGCAGATGGGCCAGCGTCACCGGCCCGCCGGATAATCCCGCCGGGGCCGTGTCACCGATGGCGCCGAAGGCCAGCGCCAGATCCAACCCGCCCTGGGCCGCCTGTTCGCGCAGTTCCTGGCCGCGTCCCACCCGCGCTTCCACATGCACCCGCGGGTGGGCGCGGTGAAAGGCGCCCAGCACCGCCGGCAGCCAGCGTTCGGCCAGATCCTGGGGAAAGCCCACGCGCACGGTGCCGTCCACGGTGCCGCCGCGGGCGGTGGTCAGCGCCTCGTCGTTCAGGGCCACGATGCGGCGGGCGTAGCCCAGCAGCACGTCGCCGGTGTCGGTCAGCGCCACCGTGCGCCCGGCCTTGCGGAACAGCGGCTGGCCCACCTGTTCCTCCAGCTTCTTCATCTGCAGGCTGATGGCCGACTGGGTGCGTCCCAGCCGCTCGGCGGCGCGGGCGAAGCCGCCCAGGTCCATGGCGATCACCAGTGCGCGCAGGATGTCCATGTCCAGGTTGGTCGGGAGCATGGGTGGCCCTACCCTCCAATCCTCCTCTCCCCAGGGGGAGAGGGGAAAACAGGGGGAACGCGGGGGGCGTGCCCGCCGGTCATGCCCGCTCCGGCACCCGGATCTGGGTGCGGTGCATCCGGCGGCGCAGGTGCTCGGGGAAGGGGTCGCGGCGGTGCATGGTCCAGCGGTTGTCCCACATCACCAGATCCCCCACCCGCCAGCGGTGGTGCCACGCCAGCTCCGGGCGCACCGCCGCATCCCAGATGCGGTCCAGCAGCGCTTCGCTCTCGGCAACCGACAGGCCGGGGATGTAGGCGTACGGGCGGCGGCCCAGCAGCAGCGCCCTGCGCCCCGTCACCGGGTGGCGGATCACCAGCGGATGCACCGTGCCGGGGGAGGTGGTCACGTCCACCGGCGCCTCGTACCCCTGGCGCAGGTAGCCGCCGCTGTTGGTGGTGCTGTCGTGCTTCAGCGACAGCCCGTCCACGTGGGTGCGCAGATCGGCGGGCAGGGCGTCATAGGCCGCGTACATGCTGATGAAGCCGGTGTTCCCGCCCTCGTCCGGCACCTCCAGCGCATAGAGGCTGCTGGCGTAGGGCGGGGTTTCCAGATAGGCCATGTCGGCGTGCCACACGGATTCCCCCGCCCCCAGCGCGCCGATGGGCCGCCCGCCCTCGGTCACGTTGGAGATGACATAGACCTCTTCAAAGCCGGGGGCGTGCAGGCGCCCGTGCTCGGTGATCGGCGCCTTGTCCAGCGGGCCGAAGTGGCGCGACACCCGTACCTGATCGGCGTCGCCGATGCGCTGGTCGCGGAACACCAGCACCAGATGGCGGTCGAGCGCGTCGGCCAGCGCCGCCGCTGTGGCGTCGCCGAGCGGCTGCGACAGGTCGAGCCCGCGGATCTCCGCGCCCAGCAACGGCGAGACGGGATGAATGTGAAAGGCATCGGTGGTCATCGGCGTTCCTCCCCGCGTCTCAGCTTCCGGCCCGGTCATGGATGTCGGCGAAGAACAGGTCGCGCCAGTCGGCAGGCTTGTTGCGGATGGAGCCGATGCGGGCCATGAATCCCGTGAAGGTGCCGATCCCCCGCGGGGTGAGGTCATAATTGATCTCCGGGTGATTGATCAGGGCCGCCACCGTGTCGGCGGGCAGCTTGGAATTCTCGATGCGGATGAAGATGCGGGCGGATTCCTGCGGGTCGGCCTTGATGAACGCCACCGCCTCGTCCAGCGCGGCCAGCACCGCCTTGTAAAGCGTGGGGTTGGCGTCGCGGAACGCGGCGGAGGTCCACAGCGCGCTGAACGACGCCGGCCCGCCCAGCACGTCGTACGAACTCAGCACCGTGTGGATGGCCGGGTTCTGGAGCTGCTGGTCCTGGTACGGCGGGCTGGTGAAATGGGCGGTGATCTCGGTGCGGCCCGACAGCAGGGCGGCGGTGCCGTCGGGGTGGGACAGCGATACCGTCAGCGGGTCGAGTCTGGCGTGCTGGCCGGGGCCGAACGCCTGTTCCGACGCAATCTGCAGAACGATGGCCTGATAGGACGCGCGCACCGACGGCACCACGATGCGGTCCTTGTCGGTGAAGTCCTTCAGGCTCTTGATCGTGGGCTTGTTGGTGTTGAGATAGGCGGGCTGGGCGTTCAGCGCCGCCACACCCGTCAGGTTGGCGTTCCCGCGGGTCTTGTCCCAGGCGATAATGAAGGCCGGTACCCCCGCCGCCCCGAAATCGGCGTTGCCGGACAGGGTGGCCTCGGTGATCGTGGTGGGGTTGCCGAGCGGGGTATAGCGGGCCGTCACCTCGCCCAGGCCGGCGGCCTTGGCGTGCTTTTCCACCAGCCCGCGGTCCTGCATCACGTAAAGCGGCAGGTAGCCGAGACCGAGGTTGCGGGCGAACCGCACCTCCGTCGCTTCGGCCCGCGCGGCGGCGGGGGACAGGGTGGACAGCCCGGCGGCCAGCAGCAGCACCGCCCCGGCGGCGGTTCGGCGAAGGGAGGACAAGGGGAAACGCATGGGCGGGGGTTCCTGGCTTTCGGGGGGGAGGGGATCAAGGCATCCGCACCACGGCCACGCTCCGCACAAAACCACCGTCATTCCCGCGAAGGCGGGAATCCAGAAGGTCTCGCACCGCGAAACCTTGGGGAGTCATGTCGCCGCTATCGCGGCTCACGCTGGATTCCCGCCTTCGCGGGAATGACGGTGGATGGGGTGTTGCCGGAAAGGTCACGGATGGGGTGCCCTGGCAGGAAGGGTCAGATCACGCGGAAGCGGTGGGCGCCGTCGCGTTTCAACTGGGCGACCAGCTCCAGTTCCCAGTCGATGTAGCCCTGCATGGCGGCATCGCTGTTGTCGGTGCCCTCGTACGGGCGCTTGTAGATGTCGTCGGGTTCCGGCCCCAGCCGCTCCAGATCGGTGCTGAGCGGCAGCCCGGCGTCGACCCATGCCTTGGTGCCGCCGGTCAGCAGCAGCGGGGCGGGCCAGCCCTTTTCCGCGAAATCCGCAACCGCGTAGCGGGTCAGCGTGCCGTCGCCGCAGGTCAGCACCGGGCGCACCCCGGCGGGCAGGCGGGCCAGAACCGCGCCCAGGCGGGCGCGCACGGCGAACCACGCGCCGGGGATGTGGCCGGCGCGGTAGCGCGGGCTGCGGGTCAGGTCGATCACCGCCGCCTCGCCGTTGTCCAGCAGAGCCAGCAGGTCGTGGGGGGTGACGGTTTCCACCGGCGCGTCGGGCACCGGCGGCAGGCGGCGGCGGTCGGCCCCGCTCTCCAGCCCCAGGCCCGCCACATCGCCCTCCAGCACCGCCACGTCCCAGCCGAGTTGGGCCAGCCACGAGGCGGTCATGTCCGCCCGCACCCCGCCGCCGCCCGCCGGGTCGTCGGCCAGCACGATGCGGGCACCGCGCACCGCCACGACTTCATCGGTCGCCTGCACCAGTTGCCCGCCGGGGGCGTGGCGGAATCCCGGAAGGTGGCCGGCGGCGTATTCCTCCGGCGTGCGCACGTCGAGCAGGTGCAGCGTGCGCCGTTCGTCGCCGCGGTAACCGTCGAGAATGGCCGGGGTGATGCGGCGCACGCCGGCCCGGTCGGCCACGGCGCGGGCGGCCCGGCGGCCCTTGGCGTCCCCATCCGGCGAGACCTCGGGGAACCGGCGGGTGGCGCCGTGCTCAAGCTCCTGCCGGGCCAGCGTCCAGCCGATGGTGCCGTTGCGCAGGGCGGCCACCCCGTTGGGGATGCCGGCGTTGACCAGCGACTGGGCGCCGATGATCGACCGGGTGCGCCCGGCGCAATTGACGATCACCAGCGTGTTGGGGTCGGGGGCGATGTCGTGGACGCGCTTGACCAGTTCGGCCCCCGGCACGCTGATGCCGCCGGGGATCGCCATGGTGGCGTATTCCTCGAACCGGCGGGCATCCAGGATCACCACGTCGGCCTTGGCGTCGATCAGCGCCTTGACCTCGGTGGCCGAGAGCGACGGCGTGTGGCGGTGGTGCTCCACCCATTCGCCGAACGCC
This sequence comes from Azospirillum fermentarium, assembly GCF_025961205.1. Lineage (NCBI taxonomy): Bacteria > Pseudomonadati > Pseudomonadota > Alphaproteobacteria > Rhodospirillales > Azospirillaceae > Azospirillum > Azospirillum fermentarium. The sequence goes on along the minus strand of NZ_JAOQNH010000002.1, from coordinate 1,014,354 downwards.
TTGCTGGGCACGTTGACGTCGCGGTAGACCTCGAACCCCGCCGCCACCCAGCCCGACAGCCCGCCGGCCAGCAGCGCCACGTCGGTGTAGCCCAGGGACTGGAGCCGCCGTGCCGCCGGCTCCGCCACCCCTTCGCCGTCGTCATAGACGGTGATGGGCACGCTGACGCGCGGCAGCAGGTCGAGGGCCAGAAGCTCCACCCGGCTCAGCGGCACCGATACCGCGAACAGCGGATGGGCCAGGGAATAGGGGCCTTCCTCCCGTGCGTCGAGGAGCGCGGTTTCGCTTCCCGCGATCCAGGCGTTGCGGATGTCGGCGGGGGTGCGGACGGATAGGGTCATGGCGGGGAGGTTCCTTCAGGCGGCTTTGGAGCGGTCCCACAGGTTGGGAACCGCGGCGTTGGCGTAGCCGGAGATGAAAAGCTTGGGCTGGCCCGTCTGGGGGTCGAACACCGACCGGCGCACCGCCCCGATGTTGCCGCCGTAGACGTGGATGCTGATGGACGGGCGGTCGGCCAGCGCGTTGGAGATGGCGTGGACGTCGCCGATGGTGGGCGACACCGCCTCCACCGCACCCGTGGGCAGGATCTCGGTGGGGTGGGCCAGCGGCGGTTCGCCGGGGCGCAGGTCATAGCGCTGCGACACCTCAGACCCGCGCAGCACGCCGACCAGCCCCCACACGGTGTGGTCGTGGATCGGCGTGCGCTGCCCCGGCCCCCACACAAAGCTGACCACCGAAAACCGTTCGAACGGGTCACAGTGCAGCAGGTATTGCCGGTAATGCACCGGGTCGGGCTGGGCGTAGGCGTCGGGCAGCCAGTCGTCGGCGGCGATCAGACCGGCCAGCAGGGTGCGGCCTTCGGCCAGCAGCGCCGGCTCGTTGCCGCCCAGCCGTTCCACCAGCCGGGTGAAATCGCCGATGAAACCGCGCAGGCGGTCGATGTTGGGAGTGGACCCGTTGGGAGTGGACATGCGGATGGTCCTCACCAGGTCTCGGCCAGGCCGAGAAGTTCAAGGATGTGGTGGCGAAGCTCGGTCAGCACCGGGTCGCCGCGGTGGCGGGGATAGGGACGGCCGATGGGCAGGTCGGCCTTGATGCGCGCCGGGCGGGGGCTGAACACCACCACGCGGGTGGCCATGAACAGCGCCTCTTCGATGTCGTGGGTGACCAGCAGGCCGGTGAAGCCCGCCCGCTGCCACAGATCCACCAGTTCGCTCTGCATGGTCAGGCGGGTCAGGCTGTCCAGCTTGCCCAGCGGCTCGTCCAGGATCAGCAGGCGGGGGTCGTTGACCAGCGCGCGGGCCAAGGCGGCGCGCTGGGCCATGCCGCCGGAAAGCTGGTGGGGATAGGCGTTGGCGAAGCCGGTCAGGCCGACCAGTTTCAGGGCATCGTCGATGCGGTGCCCTTGCGTGCGCAGCAGCCCCTGCGCCTCCAGCCCCAGGGCGACGTTGGCGCGCACGGTGCGCCAGGGGTAGAGGGTGGGATCCTGGAACACCACCACCCGCGACGGCTCCGGCCCGCGGATGGGGGTGCCGTCGGCCAGGATGCGCCCGCGGCTGGGCGGCTCCAGCCCGGCGATCAGGCGAAGCAGGGTGGATTTGCCGCAGCCCGACGGCCCCAGCAGCGCCACCATCTCCCCCGGTTCGACCCGCAGGTCCACGCCGTCCAGCACCGGCAGCGGCGCGCCGTCGAGATCGAAACGGTGGTCCACGCCCTGCACGTCGATGGTCATCCCCACCGCGTCCTGCGCGGTGAAGGCCCGATTCAGCGCTACCATTTCAGCATTCCCTTCTGCCAGGCCAGCAGGCGGTCGCGCACCCGGAACAGCAGGGTGACGAGGCCGGAGCACACCAGCGCCATCACCAGCAAGGCGGCGTACATGTTGCCGTAGGCGGCCCACCCCTGCGCCCATTGCAGGTACCAGCCGACCCCGGACTTCACCCCCAGCATCTCCGCCACCACCAGCACGGCAAAGGCGGCGGCCAGACCCATGAACAGCCCGACGAACACGTGCGGCATGGCGGCGGGCACCGCCACCTTCAGCACCAGGAACCGTTGGGATGCGCCCAGCGTGCGGGCGATGTCGTAATAGGCGCTGTTGACCCCGGCCACGCCCGACCATGTGAGGATCGCCACCGGCACCCCCGCCGCCAGCGCGATCAGGAACACGCTGGCGCTCCAGCTCGAGGGGAAGGCGAAGAAGGCGATGGGCAGCCACGCGGTGGCCGGCAGCGGCCCGATCAGCCGCAGCACCGGATGCACCCAGTACCCCACCGCCCGCGACCAGCCGATGGCGACCCCGGTGACGATGCCGAGGACCGACCCGATGGTGTAGCCGGTGACCAGCAGTCCCAGCGACGCGGCAAAGCAGTCAAGGAGCCGCGGCCAGTCGTCGAGGTACACCTCCAGCAACCCCTGGGGCGGCGCGAAGAAGGGGCGGGGCAGGATGTTGAGCTTGGCGGTCAGCACCTCCCATGCCGTCAGCCCGATGGCCAGCGCCACCAGCCAGGGAATGGACTGGTCCAGCCGGTCCAGCACCTTGGCGGGCCTCACCGCGGCCAGCAGCGGCACGGCCAGCGCCAGCAGCCCGCCGGCCACCGCCAGCAGGGCGGCGAATTCGCCCGTGCGTTCCCAATCGTCCAGATCGGGCCACAGGCTGGTGACGGCGGCGGCGGCGAACCACAAGGCGGCTGCCACGCCGAAGCGCAGCCACACCCGCAACGGCGGCAAGGCTCCGCCCCCGGCCGCCGGCAGGGCGGCGGCCGTGTCGTTGACGCTCATGATCTCACATCTCCCGTGGTGCGGCGTCGGCCAAGGCGGGGGAGGGCGGCCCGGCGTGCCGTGGGGTTTTAGGGGGGTGTCAGAGGATGGTGACGGCCTGCGCGGCATCCAGCCGCGGGGCGCGCGGGCGCGGGTGCGGCCCATCGGCCCGGCCCAGCGCCACCAGCAGGTTGGAGCGCACCCGCCCGTCGGGGAAGAACTCCGCATCCACCGCGGCGTTGTCGAAGCCCGACATCGGCCCGGCGTCCAGACCCAGCAGCCGGGCGGCGAGGATCAGGTACCCCGCCTGCAGCGTGCCGCTGCGCAACGCGGTGGTCTCGGCCAGGGCCGGGTTGTCCACGAACAGGGCCGAGGGGTCGTAATGGGGGCTGAGGGTGGGCAGGTGCTCGAAGAACCGGGTGTCGTGGGCGACGATGACCACGGCCCCGGCGTTCAGCTTGGGCACGTTGTTGGGTTTCAGCGCCGGACGCAGCCGTTCCTTGGCCGCGGCACTGGTCAGAAAGACGAAGCGGGCCGGGCTGGCGTTGAAGGCGGTGGGGGCCAGCCGCACCAGCTCGTAGAGCCGGTGGATGGTCTCCTCCGTCACCGGCTCGCCGGTCCAGGCATGGGGCGTGCGGGCGGTGCGGAACAGCCGGTCGAGGACCGGGGCCGGGATGTCGGCGGGCAGCAGGGTGTCGGGCATGGCGGAAACTCCGGTGTCAGGACCACACGTGGGAACGGCGGTCTTCGATGCGTTTGGCCTTGTGGACGGCGCGGGGCAGGGTGTCGGGGGGCAGCAGGGAAACGTCGGCGCCCACCCCGGTGGCGGCCTTCAACTGGCGGCGCACATGGCCGCGCAGGTCGGTCAGGTCGCCGTTGAAACCGTGGATGTGCTCCACCTCCACCGTCAGGCGGTCCAGATGGTCAACCCGGTCCACCACCAGCCGGTATTCGCCGGTCAGGGCCGGTTCCTGCCGCACCACCGCTTCCACGTCGCCGGGGAACAGGTTGACGCCCTTGATGATGAGCATGTCGTCCAGCCGCCCGTGAACGCCGGTCAGCCGCAGCGAGGTGCGGCCGCAGCGGCACGGCGCGGTGGTCACCGACACCACGTCGCCGGTGCGGAAGCGGATCAGCGGGCGGGCGCGCTTGCGCAGGGTGGTCAGGACCAGCTCGCCCCGTTCGCCCTCGGGCACCGGCTCGCCGGTTTCGGGGTCGAGCACTTCGACCAGAATGTGATCCTCGGCCCAGTGCAGCCCGTCCTTTTCCGTGCACATGCCGGCGCAGGAACCGAAGATGTCGGACAGGCCGTAATAATCATAGACCTCCGCCCCCCACAGCGCCTCGATCCGCGCGCGGGTTTCGGGGATGGAGCCGCCGGGTTCGCCCGCCACGAACAGCCGGCGCACCGCCAGATCCGTTTTGGGGTCGATGCCGGCGCGCTGGGCGGTTTCCCCCAGGTGCCAGGCATAGGACGGCGTGGTCCACAGGGCGGTCACCTGGAACTGCTGCAACACCGCCAGCAGCCGTTCCGACGGCAGCGTGCCGGCGTGGATGCTGAGCGCCCCCACCTTCTGCGCCCCCAGCACGCAGGGGCCGCCGACGAACAGCGAGAAGTTCAGCGCATGGGCGTAGCGGTCGGTGGGGCGCAGGCCGCTGGACCAGAACTGCCGCGCCTCGTAGTCGATCCAATCGTCGAAATCCCCGGCGGTGAAGGGCGAGGCGGTGGGCACGCCGGTGGAGCCGCTGGAGGCGGAGATATAGACGATGTCCTGTTCCGGCACCGCCACCAGATCGCCGAACGGCGGCACCGCTTCCTGACGGCTGCGGATGTCGGCCTTGGTCAAAAAGGGAAAGCGGCGCAGATCGTCCAGCGAGCGCAGGGCGTCGGGCGACACCCCGTGGGCGTCGAAGACGGCGCGGTAATAGGGGGAACCGGTATAGGCGTGATGCAGGTGGGTCTTCAGCAGATCCAGCTGCAGCCGGCGCCACTCCGCCCGGCTCTGGGTTTCCAGCGTGGATTGCCAATAGGCGTTGTCGTCCCGAGACGTCACGATCCCCATTCCTTTCCCTGACAGCCAGAAATCAACACAATGTTTGTGTTGATAGAAACTAATTTCCTATAGGAAAGTAGGTTTTAAGCCCGGCGTCAAGTGTCCGATGCAGCGGCCCATGCCGGAACGCCAACCCGCCCCTTGATCGGGGCCGGGGAAACGTGCCTTACTCGGCACCGGTTCCGGCCCGTGTGCGTGGACTGTTCATGACGCCCCCCATCTCCATCGACGTCCGCAGCTATGGTGCGGCCCACAGCGCCCACCGGCACGAGTTCGCCCAGTTCGTGCTGCCGTTGAGCGGCAGTCTGGAGATCGACATCGCCGGGGCGGGCAGCCGGCTGGGGCCGTGCCGGGCGGCCTTCGTCGAGCCCGGCGCCTCCCATTCGCAGATGAGCGGCGGGCCGAACCGCTCGCTCATCGTGGATCTCGACCCCGCCGTGCTGGAGCCGGCGGCGGGGGAGCGGCTGATGCGTGCCCCTTTCGTGGCGCTGACGCCGGCGGCGAACAAGCTGATCGACTATATGGGCCTGCTGCTGGACGGCGGCGGTGCGTCGGCGGCCAGCCTGCGCCTGTGGATGCCGCTGCTGCTGGACACGCTGGTGATGCCGGAGCCGGTACGGTCCCACCCGCGGCTGGGCACGCTGCTGGCCGGGATCGAGCCGGAACTGGAACGGCCCTGGACCGTGGAGACGATGGCGGTGCGCGCCGGCCTCAGCGTCAGCCGTCTGCACGCCCTGTTCCGCGCCGAACTCGACACCACCCCGCGGGCGTGGCTGGCGGAGCGGCGGCTGAAGAAGGCGTGCGGATGGCTGGCGCACACCGCCCTGCCGGTGGCGGAAATCGCCTACCGCGCCGGCTACGCCGACCAGAGCGCCTTCACCCGCGCCCTGCGGCGGGCCACCGGCCTGACGCCCGCCGCCTATCGCCGCCAGCAGCGGGAACAGGAGTCCGCGCACAGGAATCGGTAGCCCCGGTCAAGACCGCCCCCCGCATCCCCTGGCATCCTGCCGCCCGTGACCGTGACGGGAGAGGCGGCAATGAACGGGACGCGGGTGAACGGGACGTGGCTGGGAATCGGGTGCGGCATCGCCGCCGGGGCGCTGTGGGGGCTGGTCTTCCTGGCCCCGGAACTGGTGCGGGATTTTACGCCGCTGCAGCTCGCCGCCGGGCGCTATCTCGCCTATGGCCTGTTCGCCGCCGTGCTGGTGGTGCCGCGCTGGCGGGGGCTGCGGGTGGGGATGGGCCGGGCGGAATGGTGGGCGCTGGTGCGGCTCAGCCTGTTGGGCAACATCCTCTATTACGCCCTGCTCGCCACCGCGGTGCAGGTGGGCGGCATGGCGATGACCTCGCTGGTGATCGGCTTCCTGCCGGTGGCGGTCACCGTCATCGGCAGCCGCGACCATGGTGCCGTGCCGATCCGCCGGCTGGTGCCGTCGCTGGCGCTGGGGGGCGCCGGCATCCTGTGCATCGGCTGGGAATCGCTGGGTGGGGCAGCATCCGGGCCGCGGACGGCCCAGATCCTGGGGCTGGCGTGCGCGGTGGGGGCGCTGGCGTCGTGGACGGCCTATGCCGTGAGCAACAGCCGCTGGCTTGGCCGGCTCCACCACGTCTCGGCCCACGACTGGAGCCTGTTGACCGGCGTGGTGACGGGGCTGCAGGCGGTGGCGCTGGCGGTGCCGGCCTTCCTGATGGCTCAGGACCATCACGGCACGGGGGCGTGGCTGCACTTCACCGGCGTGGTCGCCGGGGTGGCGGTCCTGGCGTCCATCGTCGGCAACGCCTTGTGGAACCGCATGAGCCGGCTGCTGCCGCTGACCCTGACCGGCCAGATGATCCTGTTCGAAACCCTGTTCGCGCTGCTCTACGGCTTCCTGTGGGAACGGCGGCTGCCGACGGTGATGGAAATCGCCGCCATCGTCTGCGTCATCGGCAGCGTGCTGACCTGCGTCGCCGTTCACCGCCCGAAACCGGGCCGGGCGGAGGACGGGCGGGTGCTGGCATCGGTCTGACGATCAGGAATTGACATTTTATCCATGTTGTTAAACGGATGAACAACCGTATAACACACAAAATATGTGATGATTAGTGATTGCCATGCGCGCATCCCTGGTGTTCAATCGGCGGGCAAGAGACCGGCCATCGTTTGACGTGAGGAGCCACGGCGCCATGACCTCTGGACCCGTCCACCACACCCGCAGCGCGGCGGACCCAGCATCCGCCGACGCCGGCCCCGATGCCCTGGCCGCGGTGATCGCCGAAAACCTGCGCACCTACCGTCTGCGCCAGGGGCTGTCGCTGGACCGGCTGGCGCAGATGTCGGGCAACAGCCGCGCGGTGCTGGCCGCCATCGAGGGCGGGACCACCCGTGCCGACATCGACACCCTGTGGACGGTGGCCAAGGCGCTGGAGGTGCCCTTTTCCAGCCTGCTGAGTTCGGGGGCCGACGCCGGCACCACGGTGATCCGCCGGGCGGAGTCCCAGCCGCTGGCGTCCCGCGACGGGCGGTTCACGTCGCGCGCCCTGTTCCCGCTGACCGGCGACCGGCAGGTGGAATTCTATGAACTGCGTCTGGCCCCCGGCACCGACGAGCAGGCGGACGGCCACCCGCCCGGCACCCAGGAGAACCTTCTGGTCGGGCGGGGCAGCGTGGTGATCGTCACCGGCACCGGGGAACACCGGCTGGAGGAGGGGGACGCCATCCTGTTCGACGCCGACGTCCCCCACGCCTATCGCAACGCGGGCAATGGCGAGGCGGTGCTGTATCTGGTGATGTCCTACATCCTGTGATGCGGGGCGCTGCCCAGGGCGTCCGCCGGGGGCACCGCCCCCGCCGGATGGTCCAGGCGTGCCAGGATGCGCGCTGCCGCCTGGGCGCACTGGCCGCGCAGTTCCGGCACCGCGGTCATTTCCCACAACGGTGCCTTCGACACCGGCCCCAGCGCCAGCAGATGGGGGATCACCTCGCCCTCGGCGTTGATGACCGCCCCCGCTTCGGTCACGTCCAGCCCCAGATGCAAGTCATCGGGGCGGGCCAGCCCGCGTTCCAGCAGGGACCGCACCAGCGGGTGGCGGATGCGGGCATAGTCGCAGTTGGTGCCGGTGGCGTTCACCAGCGCCGCGGCGCGCAGCCGGTGCTCCCCCGCCCCGCCGCGGGCGGCGATGGTCAGGTCCAGCCCGTCATCATCCAGCACCGCCGCGGTCAGCCGCCCGGCCAGGATGGTCAGTTGGCCCGCCGCGCGGGCAGCCGCGATGCGGTCGGCCACCTCCGGTGCCATGCGGTGGCGGTGGACCTCCCAGAAGGGGCGGGCGTGGCGCAGGAAACGGCGCCGCTCCTCCATGGGCAGCGAGGCCCAGATGCGGTGATGATGGGGCCGCAGCGCGTCGAAGGCCGAACGCCAGTCGTACCCGGCCTCCGCCGCCCGCCGGGCGTCGGCCTTCAGCGCGATCAGCACGTCCAGCACCGTGTGCGGCATCACCTCGGGGTGCAGGAACGAGGTGTAGGGGCGGGTTTCCTGATGCCGCTGGGGCAGCAGGCCGCGGCGCGACACGGCGGTGATCACCCCCCGGTGCCCCTGGTCCAGCAGCGACAGCACCGTGTCCACCATGGTCAGGCCGGTGCCCAGAATCGCCACCGGCGCGTCCGCCGGGATGGCGGCGATGGCCGCACCGTCCCAGGGATCGCCGATGAAGCGGGGGGAGGCCAGCGCGTCCGCCGCACCGGGGTTGGACAGCGGCGGCGGGGCCGGCAGGAAATGGCCGATGCACAGGGCGGCGGTATCGGCGGTGATGGTCCGCCCGTCGGACAGGCGCACCTGCCATGGGGCCGGAAGCCCCGCCGGCGCACGGGCGCCGGCCCGCAGGTCCACCACCTCCCCCCGGATCAGGTTCAGGCGGGCGTGGGACGGGGCCTGCCGTTGCGCCTCGTCCAGCACGTCGCGGACATAGGCGCCGTACAGGCCGCGTGACACGAAGGCGTGCCCGCTGGGCGGGATGGCACCCCCATCGTCCCGTCCCCACAGCCAGCGCAGGAAATGCCGCGGATCGTCGGGATAGGCGCTCATGTTGTAGGCGCGCACGTTCAGCAGGTGCCCGCTGTTGCCGGTGGAATAGGCAAGGCCGGCGCCCGTGGGGTGCCCGGCCTCGATCAGATGAACCACCAGCGGGCCGGGGGCGCTGCGCAGCAGATGGGCCGCCAGCAGGCTGCCGGTGAAGCCGGCGCCGACGATGGCGATGTGACGGCCGGAGACGGGGGAATGGTCAGACAAGGTGGTCGAAGGCGAAGGCGGGGGCGTTGCAGACATCGGTATCCGTCCTTGCGCAATGGCGTGCGCGCCCAAAGGCCGGCACGAGGGGGGAAGGGCGGCCGGCGCGCTCTGTTCATGCCTGCTTATCATGGGGGGCCTTCGACGGCCATTGGCCGAAGGGCCAAACCCATAACGAAAGTAGGCATAAACGCACTATTTCACATAGTTTATCATCGGTCAATGTGTGAAATAATATCAAATCAATCGGGAATAAGGTTGAGTTTTCCATAAGGAAATCCGGTGGCCGCATGGGAACGGCCACCGGACGAATGCGTTCCGTTGCGATGGAGCCGTCACACCCCGTCCAGGGCGGTGGACAGGTCGGCGATGATGTCGTCCGGGTGCTCGATCCCCACCGACAGGCGGACGTAGCCGGGGGTGACACCGGTCAGCAACTGGTCCTCGCCGGAAAGCTGGGAATGGGTGGTGGTGGCCGGATGGATGGCCAGGCTGCGGGCGTCGCCGATGTTGGCGACGTGGTAGAACAGCCGCAGCCCGTCGATGAAGGCGCGGCCCGCCGCGGCACCGCCCTTCAGCTCGAACCCGACCAGGGCGCCGTAGCCCCCCGTCAGCACCGCGTCGGCGCGGCGGCGGTTCTCGCCGTCTTGCAGGCCGGGGTAGATCACCCGTTCGACCTTGGGGTGGGTGGACAGGAAGGCGGCGGCCTTGGCCGCGTTCTCGGTGTGCTGGCGGATGCGCAGCGGCAGGGTTTCCAGCCCCTGGAGGATCAAAAAGGCGTTGAACGGCGAAATGGCCGCACCCACGTCGCGCAGCAGCTTCACCCGCGCCCGCACGATGTAGGCGACGGGGCCCAGCGGCTTGGTCACCTCGGTCCACACCGCGCCGTGATAGCTCTCGTCCGGCTGGGTCAGCAGGGGGAAGCGGTCGGCGTGCTCCTCCCACGGGAAGGTGCCGCCGTCGATGATGGCCCCGCCGATGGTGGTGCCGTGGCCGCCGATGTACTTGGTGGTGGAATAGACCACGATGGCCGCCCCATGGTCCAGCGGGCGGGCCAGCAGCGGGGCGGCGGTGTTGTCCACGATCAGCGGCACGCCCAGCGGCCGCCCGATGTCGGCCACCTCGCGGATGGGGAAGACGTTCAGCTTGGGATTGGGCAGCGTCTCGGCGTAATAGGCGCGGGTGCGGCCGTCGGTGGCGCGGCGGAAATTCTCAGGGTCGGCGGGATCGACGAAGCGCACCTCGATCCCGAACTGCTTCAGCGTGCTGGCCAGCAGCGCCCAGGTTCCGCCGTAGAGGTCGGTGGACGACACGATGTTGTCCCCCGCCTGCGCCAGATTCAGCAGCGCGAAGGTGGTCGCCGTCTGCCCCGACGACAGCGCCAGGGCGGCCACGCCGCCCTCGATGGCGGCCAGCCGCTGTTCCAGCGCATCCTGGGTCGGGTTGGTGACGCGGGTGTAGATGAAGCCGTTCTCCTCCAGCGCGAACAGGCGGCTGGCGTGATCGGTGTCCTGGAACTGGTACGAGGTGGTCTGGTAGATCGGCACCGCCACCGCCCCGCTGGCCGGATCGGCGCGGTAGGTGCCGCCGTGCAGCGCCAGGGTTTCGGGATGGGTGGAGGTGGGGCGGAACAGGTCGGCGGTCATGGCGAAAGGCTCCTGTACGATGGGGTCTTCAGACCGCGTGGGCCTGCAACAGGTCGGCGTGGTGGCGCTGGGCCACGTCGGGGTGGGAGCGCAGGCGGCTCTTCAGGTTGTTCTCGCCCACGTCGTGGTAGAGGGGGTTGGACGGGTCGCGTTCCGGCCCGCGCGCCTCCGCCGCCAGATGGGGCGGCAGGTCCAGCACCGGCACCCGCGACCCCAGCGGCGCGCCGAGGAAGAAGGCCACCGACAACCGGTCGGCCCCGGCGGGCGGCGTCACCACCTGATGCACGTCGGCGCGGAAATAGCCGTCGGTGGCCAGTTCCAGCAATTCGCCCACGTTGACCACGAAGGTGCCGGGGACCGGCGGGATGTCCAGCCAGCCGTCGGCGGTTTCCACCTGCAGCCCGCTGCGCGCGTGCTGGATGACCAGGGTCAGCAGGCCGCTGTCCTTGTGCGGTCCGACGCCCTGTCCGGCCTCCCCGTCGGTGGCGCGTCCGGGGTAGCGGATCAGCTTGAGCAACTGGGTCGGCGTGTCGCCGTTCAGCCGGTCGAAGGTGTCCTCGGGCTGTTCCAGCGCCAGCGCCACGCCGCGCAGCAGCCGGCCCACCACCGCGGTCAGTTCCGCCTGAAGCCGCAGTGCGGTGGGCCGCAGCTCGGGCAGGGCGTCCGGCCATTGGTTCGGCCCCTGGAGCCGGGTCCAGGCCGGGGTGCCCGGCCCCTGGGGCAGGGCGGGGCGCTCGGCGCCGATGTCCACCTGCTCCCGCCAGTCGGCGGCGCCGCGGGTGCGCTCCCAGCCCACGCGGGTGTAGCCGCGGAAATGGGGGGAATTGACCATCTCGATGGCCTGCTTGTCCGCGTCGGGCAGAGCGAAGAAGCGGCGGGACACGGCAAAGGCGCTGTCGATCAGATCCTGATCGACCCCGTGGCCGGTGACGTAGAAACCGCCGTAGCTGCGGGCGGCGGCGCGCAGCGCCGACAGGAACAGCGCCCGCTCGGCGGCACCGCCGTCCAGCGCGCGCAAATCCAGAATGGGCAGGGTGGGGGAGGTCATGAAGGCTCCGTTTCTTCTTGTCGGGGGGCCACGGTGGGGAGCTATGGCAGGCGCACTCCTCCCGCCGCGGCCCCTCCCGAGGGGGAGCGCCGCGCCGGATGATGTGTGTGGGGGAAGAGGAAATCAGGCCGTCAGATGCCGGCGCACCGCGTCTGCCGCCGCCGTCACCGCCCGGTCGGCGGCATCCACCAGCCGGGTCATGTTGGCGAAGGCGTGGGGCAGGCCGTCATAAACGGCCAGGGTGTGATCGACGCCGGACTCCGCCAGCCGTTCGGCCAGCCGCAGGCTGTCGTCGCGCAGGCAGTCACGGCCCGCGGCCAGCAGCATCAGCGGCGGCAGCCCGGTCAGGTCGGCCAGCAGCGGGGCCGCCCGCGGGTCGCGGGTCTGGTGGCCGTGGCCGAGGTACTGTTTCCAGTACCACCGCATCCGCAGCGTGGTCAGGCCGTAGCGCCCGTCGCCGAAGCGGCGGTGCGACACGGAATCGAAATCGTGGGCGAACATGCCGTAGAACAGCAGGCCGAAGGACACGCGGGCCTCGGCATCGCCCTTCAGCGCCAGGGCGGTGGCCAGCGCCAGATTGGCCCCGGCGGAATCGCCGCCCACGGCGATGCGCGACGGGTCCAGGCCCTGGCCGGCGCCGTGGCGGGCGATCCACCGCACGGCGGCCACCGCCTGATGGTGCTGGTGGGGGAACACCCGGTCGGGCGCCAGGGCATAGCGCACAGCGGCCACCGCCACCCCGCTGCGCCCGGCCAGCAGCCGCAGCAGGCGGTCATGGGTGTCCGGGCTGTTCAGCACGAAGCCGCCGCCGTGGAAATAGACCAGCACCGGCAGGGCGGCATCGTCGGGGGCATCCGCCGGGCGGTAGAGCCGCAGCGAGAAGCCCGGCCCCGCCGCCGATTCCGGGATGGTCAGGGCGTCCACCCGCGCCGGGGGCCGGTCGGGGCCGTTGAGAAAGGCGTGATACCGCTCCGCCGCCGTGCGCACCACATCCAGCGGCATGGACAGCGGATCGGGCGACACCAGCCCCTGGCGGGTCACGGCGTCGTGCAGGGCGCAGACCTGGGGATCGAGATCGGTGACCACGAAAACCTTGCTGGTGTCCGGCATGGCGCCCTCCCGCTGCGGAGCATTTCACATGGGGCAAGCCTATGCCGGTCATTATCTACTGTCAATGTATGTTTATAGGATTTATCTTCGTTTGTAGCTTGTGTGAAATATGATGCACGGTTTCCAAGGCCCGCCGGCCCTTGGCCGGGATGCGCGAAGGGCGGGCCGCCCTTCGCTTCCCCCGGAACGGAAACAGCCGCGCCCGGTGTCCCGGACGCGGCTGTTCTGGCGGATGGCCGTCAGGGGCCGGCGGTCACCACGCGGGCGCCACCGCACCCTTGAACTTGTCCAGCACGAACTGGCGGACTTCCGGCGTGTGGTAGGAATTGACCAGGGTGGCGACCCACGGCTTGCCCTTGTCCACCGTGCGCACGGCGATCACGTTGGCATAGGGGCTTTCGCTGCTTTCCCGCGCGATGGTGTCGCTGTTGGGGTTCAGCCCGGCTTCCAGCGCGTAGTTGGTGTTGACCGCGGCGGCGTCCACGTCGTCCAGCGAGCGGGGAAGCTGGGCGGCGTCAAGCTCGACGATCTGGAGCTTTTTGGGGTTGCTCGTGATGTCCACCGGCGACGCCTTCAGCCCGGCGCCATCGCGCAGGCCGATCAGCCCCTTGGCCTGGAGCAGCAGCAGCGCGCGGCCGCCGTTGGTGGGGTCGTTGGGAACGGCGATGCGGGCACCGTCCTTCACCTCCTCCAGGGTCTTCACCTTCTTGGAATAGATGCCCATGGGGAACACCACCGTCTTGCCCACCGACACCAGATCATAGCCGCGGTCCTTCACCTGATTGTCCAGGTACGGCTGGTGCTGGAAGGAATTCGCCTGCAGGTCGCCCTGGGACAGCGCCTGGTTGGGGATCACGTAATCGGTGAACTCGATGATCTCGATGTCCAGGCCCTGCTTGGCGGCGATGCCCTTCACCTGCTCCAGGATCTGGGCGTGGGGGCCGGCGGACACGCCGACCTTGATGGCCTCGGCCGATGCCGGCAGGGCGAGCACGGCGGTGGACAGCAGGGCCGCGGCCCCGGCGAGCGCGCCGGCCAGACGGGAACGGATCATATCTCTCACTCCTTGAACTCAAACCGTCAGGTTTCGTTTGTTGAACCGGCGGGCCAGCCAGTCGCCGGCGGACTGCACGATCTGCACCAGCACCACCAGAACCACCACCACCGCCAGCATCACTTCCGGCAGGAAGCGCTGGTAGCCGTAGCGGATGCCGAGGTCGCCCAGGCCGCCGCCGCCCACGGCTCCCACCATGGCGGAATAGCCGATCAGGCTGACCGCCGCCAGGGTCAGGCCCAGCGTGATGGCGGGCCGCGCCTCGGGCAGCAGCACCTTGACGATGATCTGGAACGGGGTGGCGCCCATGGCCTGGGCCGCTTCGATCAGGCCGCGGTCCACCTCGCGCACCGCCGCTTCCACCACGCGGGCGATGAAGGGGATGGCGGCCACCGTCAGCGGCACGATGGCCGCGGAGGTGCCGATGGAGGTGCCGGCCACCAGGCGTGTGAACGGGATGATCGCCACCACCAGAATGATGAAGGGGGTGGAGCGGGTGACGTTCACCACCGCACCCACGGCGCGGTTGAAGAACACGTTCTCCAGCAGCTCGCCCCGCCCGGTGACGGCCAGCAGCACGCCCAGCGGCAGCCCCACCAGGGTTCCCAGCGCCCCCGACACCGCCACCATGTGCAGCGTGTCGAGCGTGGCCTTAACCAGCAGCGCGATGATCTCCGGGGACAGCATGGCCCAGCACCTCTACTCCGAGATTGTATTCCTTGAGGAAGGCGATGGCGGTGCCGATGGCGTCCGCCCCCCCTTCCAGCTCCACCACCAGCGTGCCGAACGGCGCGCCCTGGATCTCGTCCACCTGACCGTGCCAGATGTTGGCGTCGATGCCGAAACGGCGGCTCATCTGGCTGACGACGGGATCGGTGGCGCGTTCACCGGTGAAGGTGATGCGGATCACCGGGTTGGCCCCCGGCGCCGCCGACGGCTCCGTCAGGCGGGCGCGCAGACTGTCGGGCAGGTCGCGGTTGATGACCGGATCGACGAAGCTGCGGGTCACCGGGCTTTGCGGGTGGGCGAAGATGTCGAACACCGGCCCGCTTTCGATCACCCGCCCGCCGTCCAGCACCGCCACCCGGTGGCAGATTTCCTTGATCACCGCGATTTCGTGGGTGATCAGCACGATGGTCAGCCCCAGCCGCCGGTTGATGTCGGCCAGCAGGTGCAGGATCTGGGTGGTGGTCTCGGGGTCGAGCGCCGAGGTGGCCTCGTCCGACAAAAGCACCTTGGGCTTGGAGGCGAGAGCGCGGGCGATGCCCACGCGCTGCTTCTGCCCGCCCGACAGTTCGGCGGGATAGCGCCCGCTCTTGTCCGCCAGACCGACGAGGTCCAGCAGCGGCTCCACGGTCTTTTTGATCTCCGCCTTCGGCACTCCGGCCAGCTCCAGCGGCAGCGCCACGTTGCCGTAGACGGTGCGCGCGGACAGCAGGTTGAAGTGCTGGAAGATCATGCCGATGGAATGGCGGGCCTGACGAAGCTGCGCGGGGGGCAGGGCGGTGATGTCCACCCCGTCCACCCGCACCGTGCCGCGGGTCGGCGTTTCCAGCAGGTTGATGGTGCGCAGCAGCGTGCTCTTGCCCGCGCCTGAGCGCCCGATGATGCCGAAGATCTCTCCCTGGCCGATGTGCAGGCTGGTGTCGGCCAGTGCCGTCACCGCCCCGCCGCCGCCCCGGGGGGGATAGGTTTTCTCAACATGTTCCAGAGTGATCATGAAGCCTGCCTGTGTTCCGCCGCCCGCTGAACCACTGGTGCGGTTACCACGTCGGAATGATGCTGCCGTTGAAGCGGGTCAGGATGAACTGCCGCACCTCGGGCGAGCGGTAGATCTCGATGAAACGCCGGATGGCCGGATCGTCCTGCCGGTCCTTGCGCACCGCCCACACCAGATGCCACTTGGACTGATCGTCCTCCAGCTTCAGCGCGGTTTTGGGCTCAAGCCCGGCCAGGACCGCATAATTCAGCGTGATGACCGACGCGTCAACATCGTCCAGCGAGCGGGGAAGCTGGGCTGCGTCCAGCTCAACGATCTTGATTTTCTTACGATTTTCCGTGATGTCGGCAATGGTCGTACCAGGGCCGCCGTCCCCCTTCAGCGACAGCAACCCGACGTTGGCCAGCAGCGCCAGCGCGCGCGCCCCGTTGGTGGGATCGTTGGGAATCGACACCGATCCGCCCTCGCGGATATCGGCGATGCTCTTCAGCGCCTTGGCGTAGAGACCCATGGGCACCACCACGCTTTTGGCCACCGACACGATGTCGTAGCCGCGCTGCTTCACCTGATTGTCCAGAAACGGCTGGTGCTGGAAGTTGTTGGCGTCGATGTCGCCGGCCTGCAGGGCGGCGTTGGGCATGTTCCAGTCGGTGAACTCGATCACCTTGGCTTCCAGCCCTTCCCTGGCCGCGATCTTGGCCGCGGCGTCGAGGATTTCGCCGTAGGGGCCGGCGGACACCCCGATCTTGAGCGCGGCAGCGTCCGCAACGGTCACGGCGCCGGCCACGAGGCCGGCGGCCAGCAGGGCGGCGGTCAGGGAGAGCTTCATGGGTCTGTCGTCCTGGGTCGGGGGAAGGGGCGGTGTCGGTGCGGCACCGTTCTTCATATTCACTACTATATAATTGGGTAAAAGACAACGTTCACGCACATTAATTTGTTTTTCTCTTAATTTAGCATTTTTATATTGTTAAATTTGGATGGCCAAACCCGCACCGGCCCGGGGCCGGCGGGCCGGTGCGGGGCAGGGCGGCCAGCCCCGCTTTAGGGCTTCACGCCCTGCAAAGCCTTGAGAACGCTGTCCAGGGACGCGGTGTTGATCGCGGCCGTCCGGGCGGTATCGACCGCGTAGATCTGCATCACGCCCATGTTGGTTGCCGCCTGGGACAGGGCGTTCATCTGCTGCTGGGCGTCGATGGCGTTCTGGTACAGGATGCCCGTGGAATGGGCCGCGCTTTGATAAAGATTGCCGATGGCGGTGGCGGGCGCTTCGCTCACGACCTTGACGTTCGACTGGGTGACGGCATCGGTGATCTGGCTGTTGACCGCGGTGGGATAGGCCATGGTTCATCCTTTCCGGTTGGTGCACCCCATTGTGGCGCGGCAACCGGAAATGTCGATCCCGGCTGTGGTCCGATGCCGTTCGGGCCCGCGATCCGGCGGCGCCGCTCGCGGCCCGTTTTCCGCCGCTCGCATCGCCCGGCTGCCGCTCCCCCGGCGCCCCCCCACCCCGCGCACGCAGGCTCCTACAGTGACGGCAATCCAATAAGCCCAAGGGGAGCCGTCATGGATCACGCCCTGACATTTGTGATCGCGACACTCTGCATCCTGACCCTGTGCTACCGCTTCTACGGCGTGTTCTTCGTGCGCAAGGTGCTGCGTGCCGACGATACCGAGGTCACCCCGTCCCATCAGTTCGCGGACGGGCGCAACTATGTTCCCACCGAGAAATGGGTCAACGCCGGCCAGCATTTCGCGGCCATCGCCGCCGCCGGCCCGCTGGTCGGCCCGGTGCTGGCGGCCCAGTTCGGCTATCTGCCGAGCTTCCTGTGGCTGCTGATCGGCTGCGTCATCGGCGGCGCCGTTCACGACACGGTGGTGCTGTTCGCCTCCATGAAGCACCAGGGGAAATCCCTGTCGGAGGTGGCGAAGGCCGAACTCGGCCCCGTGGCCGGGTGGTGCACGGGCCTCGCCATGCTGTTCATCATCACCATCACCATGGCCGGGCTGTCCATGGTCGTGGTCCACGCGCTGGAACGCAACGCGTGGGGTGCCTTCGCGGTGTTCATGACCATCCCGATCGCCGTCGGGCTCGGCCTCTATGAGCGTTTCGCCGGCCATTCCAAGGGGGCGACCTATGTGGGCGTGGCGGCCATCGCCGCCTCGGTCCTGGCCGGCCCGTCCATCCAGGGCACCGCCCTGGGCGCGTGGCTGACGCTGCACGCGGAAACCGTGGCGCTGATCCTGCCGGTCTATGCCTTCTTCGCCACCGCCTTGCCGGTGTGGCTGCTGCTGACCCCGCGCGGGTATCTGTCGAGCTTCATGAAGATCGGCGTGTTCGGCGCGCTGGTGGTCGGCGTGGTGTTCATCAACCCCGAAATCCGCTTCCCGGCGCTGACCGCGTTCATCCACGGCGGCGGCCCGGTGCTGAGCGGCCCGGTGTGGCCCTTCATCTCCATCACCATCGCCTGCGGTGCGATTTCCGGCTTCCACGCCTTCATCGGGTCGGGCACCACGCCCAAACTGGTGGACAAGTGGAGCGACATCCGCCCCGTCGCCTTCGGTGCCATGCTGGCCGAATGCATGGTCGGCGTGATGGCCCTGATCGCCGCCACCGCCCTGCACCCCGCCGATTACTTCGCCATCAACTCCTCCCCCGCCGCCTTCCAGGCGCTTGGCATGGCCGTCGTCGATCTGCCGCGGCTGAGCCAGGAGATCGGGCTCGACCTCTACGGCCGCACCGGCGGTGCGGTGACGCTGGCGGTCGGCATGACCGAGATCTTCACCCGCATCCCGTGGTTCAGCGCGCTGTCGTCCTATTTCTTCCAGTTCGTGGTGATGTTCGAGGCGGTGTTCATCCTGACCGCCGTGGACAGCGGCACCCGCGTGGCCCGCTATCTGATCCAGGATCTGGGCGGCGACCTCTATGCGCCCCTGAAGAATCTCGACTGGCTGCCCGGCTCCATCGCCGCCAGCGTCATCGCCTGCGTGGCGTGGGGGTATCTGCTGACCTCGGGCGACATCAATTCGGTGTGGGCGCTGTTCGGGGTGTCGAACCAGCTCATGGCCTCGGTCGGCCTCATCATCGGCGCCACCATCATTCTGCGGCTGTCGCAGAAGCGGGTCTACATGCTGACCTGCCTGGTGCCGCTGGCCTATCTGTTCGTCACCGTGAACTATGCCGGCTACTGGATGATCGCGAATGTGTATCTGAACACCGCAGCCAAAGGGTATAATCCCTTCAACGCCGCCATCTCGGCGATCATGCTGGTGCTGGGCTTCATCATCCTGATCGCCGCGCTCAAGAAATGGTGGGAACTGTTCCACACGCCCAAGCCCGCCGACGTCCCGCTGTTCGCCACCCCTGCGGAGTGATGGACAAAGAGACGGCGGGTTCCAACTCTCTACGACGACACCAAACGGAAGGGGCCGCCCGGTCCACGGGCAGCCCCTCCCCAGCGGGAGGTATAAGGACCATGGACAGACTGTTGACGGAAACCGGCGCGGACGTATCCCGGACCGACCCGTGGCGCGGGTTCGCCGCCGGCCCGTGGCAGAATGACGTCGATGTCCGCGGCTTCATCCTGCGCAACGTCACCCCCTATGACGGCGACGGCGCCTTCCTGGCCGGCCCGGCGGACAACACCAGGGCCCTGTGGGCCAAGGTCACCGAATTGCTGAAGAAGGAACGGGCCAGCACCGGCGGCGTTCTGGACGCCGACACCGCGGTCTTCTCCTCCATCACCAGCCACGCCCCCGGCTTTATCGACCGGTCGCTGGAACTGATCGTCGGTTTGCAGACCGAAAAGCCGCTGAAGCGCTCCCTGATGCCGTTCGGTGGCTGGCGCATGGTCAAGAGCGGGCTGGAAGCCTATGGCTACACCCCCGCGCCCACGCTGGAGGAGGTGTTCCCCCGCCTGCGCAAGACCCACAACGACGGCGTGTTCGACGTCTACACCGACGAGATGCTGCGCTGCCGCAAGTCGGGGGTGATCACCGGCCTGCCCGACGCCTATGGCCGCGGGCGCATCATCGGCGATTACCGCCGGCTGGCGCTGTACGGCGCCGAGCGGCTGATCGCGGACAAGGAGGAGCAGCTTGCCTCCCTCGCCCTCGACCGCATGGACGAGGACACGCTGCGCCTGCGCGAGGAGATTTCCGACCAGATCAAGGCGCTGCACGATCTGGTGCTGATGGCCGCGTCCTACGGCTTCGACGTGGGCCGGCCCGCCGCCACCGCGCGGGAGGCGGTGCAGTGGACCTATCTCGCCTACCTCGCCGCGGTGAAGGAGGCGAACGGGGCCGCCATGTCGCTGGGCCGGGTGTCCAGCTTCCTCGACATCTACATCGCCCGCGACATGGCCGACGGTGTGCTGACCGAGGAGGAGGCGCAGGAACTGATCGACCAGTTCGTCATCAAGCTGCGCATGGTGCGTTTCCTGCGCACGCCGGAATACGACCAGCTTTTTTCGGGCGACCCCACCTGGGTCACCGAATGCATCGGCGGCATGGCCGAGGACGGGCGCACGCTGGTGACCAAATCCAGCTTCCGCATGCTCCAGACCCTGCACAATCTGGGGCCGGCGCCGGAGCCGAACCTGACCGTGCTGTGGTCGGAACGCCTGCCCGAGGGGTTCAAGCGCTTCTGCGCCGAGACCTCGGTCAAGACCTGCTCCATCCAGTACGAGAACGACGACCTGATGCGTCCCTTCTGGGGCGACGACTACGGCATCGCCTGCTGCGTGTCGGCCATGCGCATCGGCAAGCAGATGCAGTTCTTCGGTGCGCGGGCCAATCTGGCCAAGACCCTGCTGTACGCCATCAACGGCGGGCGGGACGAGGTGTCGGGCGAACAGGTGGCCCCGGCCTTCGCCCCCATCACCGACACCGTGCTGGATTTCGACACGGTGCTGGCCCGGTTCGAACCGATGATGGACTGGCTGGCGAAAGCGTACATGAACACGCTGAACGCCATCCACTTCATGCACGACAAGTACATGTACGAACGGCTGGAAATGGCGCTGCACGACCGCGACGTGTTCCGCACCATGGCCTGCGGGATCGCCGGCCTGTCGGTGGTGGCGGACAGCCTGTCGGCCATCCGCCACGCCACGGTGTCGGTGGTGCGTGACGAGCGCGGGCTTGCCACCGATTTCATCATCGACGGCGATTTCCCCGCCTTCGGCAACAACGACGCCCGCGTGGACGGCATCGCCGTGTGGGTGGTGCAGCGCTTCATGGCCGCCCTGCGCAAGCAGAAAGCCTATCGCGGCGCCACGCCGACGCAATCGGTGCTGACCATCACCTCCAACGTGGTCTATGGCAAGAAGACCGGCAACACCCCCGACGGGCGCAAGGCCGGACAGCCGTTTGCCCCCGGTGCCAACCCCATGCACGGGCGCGACCACAAGGGCGCCGTCGCCTCCATGGCCAGCGTGGCGAAGCTGCCCTACGCCGATGCGCAGGACGGCATCTCCTACACCTTCACCATCGTCCCCGGCGCGCTGGGGCCGACGGAGGGGGAACGGGTGGACAATCTGGTGGGCATGCTCGACGGCTATTTCGCCCAGGGCGGCCACCACATCAACGTGAACGTGTTCGACCGCGACACGCTGCTGCACGCCATGGATCACCCGGAACTGTACCCGCAACTGACCATCCGGGTGTCGGGGTACGCCGTGAACTTCATCAAGCTGACCCGCGAACAGCAGTTGGATGTGATCTCCCGCACCTTCCACGACCGGCATTGATGCCATGAACAGCCTCAGCCGTTCCTTCGGCACGGCCACCCCCGCGGGGGTGGCCGGCTGGATTCATTCGCTGGAAAGCGGCGGCACCGCCGATGGGCCGGGGGTGCGGTTCGTGGTGTTCTTCGCCGGCTGCCCGCTCCATTGCCTCTACTGCCACAACCCCGACACCCAGCACATGCACGACGGCACCCGCACCACCTCCGCCGCCGTGCTGGCGGAGATCGAGGGGGTTGCCGGCTTCCTGCGCCACGGCCACGGCGGGGTGACGCTCAGCGGCGGCGAACCGCTGGTGCAGCCGGACTTCGCCGCCGCCATCCTGCGCGGGTGCAGGCGTCTTGGCCTGCACACGGCGCTCGACACCTCGGGCTTTCTCGGCACCCACGCCACCGACGCGCTTCTGGCCGACGTGGATCTGGTGCTGCTGGACATCAAGGCGTTCAAGGAAGCCACATACCGCCACCTGACCGGCGCGCCCCTGCGCCCGACGCTGGAATTCGCCGAACGGCTGGCGCTGATGAACAAGCCGATCTGGCTGCGCTACGTGCTGGTGCCCGGCCTGACCGACGACGAGAGCGAAATCGCCGGGCTGGCGGAGTTCGCCGCCGGGCTGGGCACCGTGGAGCGGGTGGACGTGCTGCCCTTCCACAAGATGGGCGAGGCCAAATGGCGCGAGCTTGGCCGCCCCTACCAGCTCACCGACACCCCCCCGCCGGCACCGGAACAGACGGAGCGCGTGCGGCGGATCTTTCAAGCCGAAGGGCTGACGGTGGCGGGGCTGGGATGAGGGATGCTTTCGCGGGCTCCGCCCGCACCCGCCAAAGGCCGGGGGCCTTTGGAAACCATCTGTTTTCCTCTGTCTTATGCGCCAGCGCCCAGGCCGTGACCTTTTCACCGCGGGGGTGTTGGCAGGACCGTTCCCGGATTTCGTGGAAAGGTCAGCCCATGGAACGCTTCAAGGAAAAGGTGGTGATCGTCACCGGCGCCGGATCGGGCATCGGCGCCGCCACCGCCCGCCGCTTCTCCCGCGAAGGGGCGATGGTCGCCCTGGCCGGACGCACGGCGGACAAGCTGGAGCGGGAGGCCGCCGGCCTGCCGCCGCTCCGCACCATGACCCACGCCGCCGACGTGGCGGACCCCCGGGCGGTGGACGCCCTGGTCCGGGCGGTGCTGGACCGTTTCGGCCAGCTCGACGTGATGGTCAACAACGCCGGCATCCACCATTCCGGCCAACCCGACACCACCACCGACGACCAGTGGCGGGCGGTGATGGCGGCGGATCTCGACGGCGTGTTCTACGGCTGCCGCGCCGCCATCCCCCATCTGGAAAAGACCGGCGGGTCCATCGTCAACACCGCCTCCGTCTCCGGCACCGGGGGCGATTGGGGGATGAGCGCCTACAACGCCGCCAAGGGCGGGGTGGTCAACCTCACCCGTGCGCTGGCGCTGGATCTGGGCCGCCGCGGCATCCGCGTCAACGCCGTCTGCCCCAGCCTGACCCGCACCGGCATGACCGCCGACATGATGCACGACGAACCCTTGATCGCCAAATTCACCGAACGCATCCCGTTGGGCCGCGTCTGCGAACCGGACGAGGTGGCGGCGGTCATCGCCTTCCTCGCCAGTCCCGACGCCAGCTTCGTCACCGGGGCCATGGTGGCGGTGGACGGCGGCCTGTCCGCCTCCAACGGCCAGCCGGCGCAGGGGTAGGGGTAGGGGGCCGGGGGCGGTCAGGCCAGCCACTTGCCCATCAGCACCCGCGGCGTCACCTCGAACCCCAGCCGCTCGTAAAAGGCGACCACCGCGGTGTTGGTCTCCCGCACCATGAGCTGGGCCTTGGGCACGCCGCGCTGGCGCAGCCAGGCCTCCGCCGCCTGGACCATGCCGCGCCCGATGCCGGTGCCGCGGGCGCCGGGCGTGGCGGCGACATAATAGAGCCACCCCCGGTGCCCGTCGTGGCCCACCATCACGCTGCCTACGATGGCGCCCGCCGCATCCACCCCCACCAGCACGTCGGAGCAGGCGCCGCCCCGCGCGAACCGGAAATCGGCCACGGGATCGTTGTAGCTGGTCAGCAGATGGCAATCCCGCCACAGCGCGACGAGGGCGGCTTCGTCCTCCGCCGTGGCGTTTCGGATGGTCAGGGACATGCGGGGCCCTCCTTGGGGAAAACCATGACGATAGGCCGCGCCCGGAAACCGTGTCCAGGCCCTGGACGAACCGCCCGCGGACCTCATATTACCGTCCTGTGATGGAAACGGAGTGATCGGGCCATGAGCGGATGTTGCGGCGGTTCCTGTGGCGGCGGTGGCGGAACCGGGGGCGGGGGCATGCGCGCGCCGGGAAACGGTGATTTCCAGCGCGTGCTGCAGCAGTCCTTCGTCATCAACGCCCTGACCGCGGCGGTGCTGCTGTGGGGCGGCATGCGGCTGGGGTCCGCGGCCCTGATGGCCGGCGGGCTGGGCTTCGTCGCGGGGGCGCTCAATTACGGTGCGAGCCTGTGGATGGTCCGCCGCGGCCCCGTTCACGGGGTGGGCGGCGTGGCGCTGAACACCATCGTCAAGAACGCGGCCCTGGCGCTGGCCGGGGTTGGGGTGATGGCCGTGGCCGTCAGCAACGCCGCCCTGGGCCTGATCCCCGACGCACCGCCGGTCTCGTTGCTGGCGCTGGCCGGGGTGGGCATCGCGCTGGTGCTGGCCACCCTGTTGTTCGCCGGACGGCAGAACCGCGGACGGGGCGGGGTGTCGGCGCGGGCGGTGTGGCTGTGCGCCCGGCGCGACGTGCTGGCCCTGCTGGCCGTCATGGCCGCCGCCGCCGGGGTGTGGCTGGGCGGCGTGCCGTGGCCCGACACCGCCGTGGCGCTGGGCCTGTCGGGCATGACGCTGGCCGGGCTGCTGGGACGCCGCCGTCTCAACCACCCGGCCTGACGGGGCGGGTGACCCGGCTCAGGGGCAGCAGGTGACGTGCAGCCCCTTGCCCACCGGCAGGATGGTGGTGCTGACACCGGGCAGCGCCTCCACCGCCGCCACATAGCCGGCGATCTGGTCCGGGTGCGACAGGGCGTTGTCGGCCAGCAGCAGGCACCCGCGCGTCAGCTTGGGCAGCAGCAGCGCCAACTGGTCCGGCGCGCTCACCCGGTCGGCGTCGAAGAACACGCAATCGAACGGGCCGGGCAGCGCCGCCACGATGTCGGTGCCCGCCCCGTGATAGACGCGGACCCGCCCGTCCAGCCCGGCGCGGGCCAGGTTGCGCCGCGCCTCGGCCAGCTTGTCGCCGTCGCGGTCCAGCGTTTCCAGAATCCCGTTCTCCCCCAGCGCCGCGGCGATCCAGAGGGTGCTGTAGCCGTTGGACGTGCCGATCTCCAGCACGCGCCGCCGGTTGCCCGTGCGGATCAGGATGTGGACGAGTTCCGCCGTCTCCCGTTCCAGATTCAGCATCTTTCGGTTGCGGTCGGCGGTGTGGGCGTCGTTTTCCCGGCCGAACACTTCCAGATCCCGCAGCACCGCGTCCACCGCGGCGGATACCAGCGCCATGATGCGTTTCCTTTCCCTCAGGGTCGTCCCTGGCCCCGACCATACCCATGTTTCATGTTACGTGTCACGCAGAGTTTCATGTTTCATGTCAGGGTGCATTTCATGTTACATGCCAGCCCCCGTGTCATGTTACATGACACTCGTCGGAACGGCGGAGGACGGCACATGGCCGGCAAGCTTCAGCGCACCAACCTGAGCACCGAAGCGTACGAGGCGGTGCGTGCCCTGGTCATGGGCGGGCGCTTCGCCCCCGGCGCCAAGATCAGCGTGGAGGAGATGACGCGGGAACTGGGCGTCAGCCGCTCCCCCGTCTGGGCCGCCATCGCCCGGCTGGAGGTGGAAGGGCTGGTGGAGGTGGTGCCGCGCCAGGGCGTGTTCGTGCCCCGCCGCGACCCGGCGGCGCTGGCCGAGATGTTCGTGGCGCGCGAAGCGCTGGAGGGGATGGTGGCGCGTCTGGCCGCGCAGAAGCCCGACCCCGCCGACGTGCGGCGGCTGGAGGTGGCGCTGCTGGACCAGCGCTCGGCCATGGAGAACGACAACGAGGCCGCCTATGCCGAAGGCGCCCTGGTGTTCCACCAGACGGTGATGAAGATGGGCCGCAACGCCGTGATCGAACGGCTGCTGCTGACGCTGTACGACCGCACCCGCGTGATGTGCCGGGCCGATGGTCCCCGCCGCGCCGGTCTGGTCCAGCGGTGGGAGGAGCACGCCCGCCTGTGGGATGCCATCAGGGCGCGCAAACCCGACGACGCCGAACGCGAAGCCCGCGCCCACATCCGCACCCTGGCGAAAGAGGCCGGGGTGACGGGGTGAGCGCGGACGGATGGGGCCTTATCCCATCATCTGCGACATCATGGGGCAACCGCCCGCACCGCCGCAGCCGCCAGGGCCGCAGGCCGGGGGCAGGGCGGGGGCCGCAGCCTGCGACTTGCCCACCCGCGGGGCCATGATCGCCTTGGACACCGACAGACCGCCGCACGACGGGCAGGTCAGGCTGGTGCCCTTCTTGGCGTCGTAATCGGCCATGTTGTCGAACCACTCTTCGAATTCGTGACCGCACGAGCAGTTCAGGGCGTATTTGATCATCGGCTTGTCCCTCGGCAGACCATGATGAGCATAGGATCTGTGGGTGTTTCTACACCGGGCGTGGCCGGAAATGAAGGGGTGGGGCAGAGCCGCCCGTGCGCCGTTCGCGCCTGCCGGACGGAGCGGACGGATGAGGCAGTGATTCGTGGCGTCGAACGGGTATGGGAGAGAAGGCGCCCCTGTCAGGGCTATGGGTTCCTGGCCATTTCCATAACATGCTCCGCCAAGTAATAATGATCCGCGTCGGCGTAGGGAACGTTTTCCTGAACACCGGTTCCCGACATAAGCACAAGAGATTTATCGATCTTCGTGAAATAAATAGCTCCAAATTTAGGGTCGATGACAATCCGGCTCATTTCGCCCATTCCGAAATCGTCAATTCTTTCCTCGATAGTCTTAATTAGATCGGTAAAAAAAGAAAGAAGTCTGTTGTATCTTTCGATATTGCTTGAATCGAAATTTTTGCTGTGGGGGGCAATGGCCTGCGCCAGAACCTCACCGTTGAAAAAGAGGGTCGCAAACTCCAGGGCCCCATGGGGTTCCTGCGCCGGACTGCAGGGAGGACGGTTTGGTGCGGGGCGGGCCTCTCCGTCCGAAGGCTTGGCTAAGCTTTCTTCGAGAAGCGTCCTGAATTTTTCCCTGTGCTTTCGGATCATACGGCACCCATACCCGGCTATTGCCTTAAACACGCCGCAAACTAGCACGAGCGGGGTAACCAATCAATCGAGAGGCATGCGCATTATGCGATGGGCGACCAAGCGATTTGTACAAAGATGAAGAAGATTGACAATAAGGATAGCGGGTACGGCCAGGGCAACGACGCCAGGTTTTAATTGTTCGAAGAGAAGGGCAATCAGGATGGCGGTAATACCACTTTGCTGGGCGAGGGCGAGGAAGACGCGGTCTTTTGCGGGCAGCCCCAGGGAGAGAGGGGCAGCAACAACGATATGCACACAAAAGACAATGGCGCCGACCACCACCCCCATTCCCATCGTCACCGCCGCCTCTCCCTTGAGGAACAGCCCGACGGCGAACGCCGATCCGTACAGGGCGCCCAGGGTCAGCATATTCAGGGAACGGTCGATGGAGGGACGCAGGAAAAGCCCGAGGATCGCCGGCGTGAGCATCAGCCCGTAAACCGCCGACACCACCAAGGCTGCCGCCAGGACCGGCGTTTCCACCCAGCCCATTCCCTTGATCCGCCGGGCTGCCAGCGCCGCCAAGCCGCCGCCGGCCACAAGAGCCCCATTCCCCAGCAATTCCCCCAGGAAAGAGGATGTGTTCATCCCGCTTTCGGCGCCCAGATGGCTGTACAGGGCCAGCGCCATCAGAATGGTAACGGGGTCGTCGAAGGAGCACCAGGCGCGAATGATGTTCTGAGCCCGCGGCGATACGACGGGACCGCGCGGGCCACCTCCCGACAGGGCGGCGGCAACTGAAACGGGGTCGATCTGCGCCAGGGCGATTCCCAGCATCAGCGCCAGCGTCAGGTTTCCCGTCAGAACGTTGGTCAATCCCCCGATCAAGGCGGCTTTGGCAAAGACGCCGATGCTGATCGCCAAGGCAATGCGGCGCAGGTCGGTGCGGACGATGGATAATTCGATGCCGCGCACACTGCCGTACAGCCCGACCGCAAGCAGCAAGGAGACCAGCACCTCGTATCCGCGGTCACCGGTATGAATGTCCACGCCGGAAAAGAACTGCAGCAAAGCACCGCAGAGTGTCGCCGATAAAAGGATCAGGAATTGCACCATAGGCATACATTCCTTTTGTATTGTTTTCTTTCTCCAAATTTCCGCAAGAAAGAACCGGGAGAGCCGCAAAAGATCCTGCACTGGCCTCGGACGAGCCGACCACAAACGGTCAATAACGCAGTTTGGTGAATTCCAGTTCGATGTCGCCGTTCACCGGCACGCGCTGGAAACTCAACACGTTTCCATTGCGTTCGAAGGTGTCGATCCGCTGCCCATTGGTCAATTCAAGCGCGAGGGGGCGGTCCGGGGCCGTCACTTCCAGCCAGCCATGCAGCAGCGTCTGCCCGTCGCGGCCGGTGGAGGTGTGGATGGAGCCGTCTTGGATGGCGTCGTCGTCCCCGAATTCAATCAGCACGACTTTGCCGTCGCGGTGTGTCGGCACGGCGCGGCTGAGTTCCATGATGCCGCGTGGGCCGCCTCTGCGTTCCCGCACCGCGATCATGAGCGACGCCCCCAGATCGGGACGGACCATGGGGCGCCCATCCGCTTCTTTTAAGGAAAGAGCCGCAAGCAGTTGATCAACATTTTCTGCGCATTCAATGGATTCCAAAAACAATAACGCCGCCGGGGAGACCACGGCGGCGGCAACATGACCCATTCTTTCTATTGCGATTCGCTCTCCGCCTGTTGCCGTATCCAAGAGTTCGGCAAAGTTTTGGCGTGCGTAGCGGCTGTTTTTTACATTTTTTGTCACTGATCGAACCTGCAATAGCCTCACATCCATTTGTGCCGCCGACTGAAGCCACCAAGCACAAAAGACGGCGCATTGAATGTGCGCCGATGACATTGTGTACCACAAGTGCGCGCGAAACGCAACCCCATTAAAAGAAGGGGGATTGCGCTACATGCATATCACGCATTCCCTGCGACCACATTGCGCGACGGCGTTTATTGCGTTACTTGTGTTTCACCGACGCGGCGTGATCAGGTTGAAGTGTTCAGCAAAGAAGAATGCTTCTTCCTTGTAGAGGCCAAAATCGATGGGCAGCGTTTTCGCAGCATCGATCCGATGTCATAAGAAAATTCTGTCCAAGGCAGGCGTAATCACCCTACCAAAATTTGGAGGTTTCTCATGGCGACCAAGTATAATGGCTGCGTTCAGCAGGATATCTACTGTGCCGTGGAATCCGATCCCTACCATGGCGTCGAATCCGACCCCTATCATGGCGTCGAATCCGACCCCTACCATGGCGTGGAATCCGATCCCTACCACCATGGCGGGGTTCCGTCGGCAGAGTAACGCGTGTAACGCAAGTATGCCGCAGGTGGGGGTGAGGGCACCCCCACCCCCATCCAGCCATCCATCCTGGGGAAGGAGCCGCCGTCCATGTCTGTCGAGTCGTATAATGGGTATCGTTTCCGGTACGTTCAAGACCGGGAAACGCCCGGCAAGGTCCGGGTCTATGTCGAAGACCAACCGTCGTATGGGGACCGGGGCACCGCCCCGTCGGTGATTCACCGCTGGCCGGCCAGCGGCAACGCACCCCCGTACATTTGCTTCAAGGAATCGTGCAAGCCCGCCACCTTTGCCGAGGCGCAGCGTTTGGCGCACGGATGGGCGGACAAGACCGATGTCTATATTCGCACGGGTGTCTCGATCAGCCGCCAGATCAGCGGGTAACGACCCTTATACCGATACGGCCCCTTCGGTGGATGCCCTGATCCGGTTTTCACCGAAGGACCGCCTGGAAGGAGCATAACCGAATGCACGATGTGTCGTTTACCGCCTCTGATACGGACCAGGCAGCATCGCCGGACGAGGAGGAGGGGAGGGGAGCACGCTCCCTTGGGACGTCCGTGACCGTCAGCCCCCGGAAAGCCGCCGCTGCGTACACCGGAACGGTGGCCAGTACGCACGCACACCTGGGTTCCCCAGCCGGCGCTCGGGATGATGCATCATCCGGTGTCCGGGATGCTTCCCCGTCGGTCGCACGGGGGGAGCCCGGCGGCAGGGAGGGGAACGACGAAACCCCGCCCCCGTCCTCCTGTTCCTCCTTTCCCTTCGGTTCCCCGTCTCTGCCGGCGAGAAAGGCGTCTTCCCTCCATAAGCACGGGGAAGAAAGCGGCCTCTCCCCCCGGCGTTCCGTCCGTCAGCCGCTTTACACCGACACCAACGGACCGGCCCACGCCCGCCGTCCGTCCGAACGGTACGTCGATCCATGGGAGGAGAAACGTAACCGTCCGGCCAAGACGCCGCCGGATGCCCGTCTGATTTCCCACATGCGGATGACGCGGCGCGTTCATGACCAGATCCGCGACACCATCGGGCGGTATCCGGCGGAACGCGGGGGTATGTTGCTCAGCAGCACCCGCGACTACACGATCACCGATTACGTCTTCGACGCCACGGCGATGACGTCGGGGGCGTCGTATACCCCCAACACCCACTTTCTCAACAAGGAACTGGAAGGGCGGGAAAGCCACTTCATCGGGATCGTCCACAGCCATCCGCCGGGGTTCCGTCAACTCTCGGGCCAGGATCAGCGGGCGGCATGGTCGAACCTGACGGCTCCGGGAAATGCCCACCTCCACGCCTATCTGATGCCGTTGGTCATGACCATCCCGGACAACGGCCATTTCGAAATCGTCCCCTTCATCGTCGTCTGCCACGCCCACGGGCGGGGTGATGTCAAGGTTCTTCCCGTTGATCTGAAACTGATCGATTGAAAAAGAAGGAGGTTATGCCATGTGCGCACTCGATCCCGCCGTGTTCGACGAGATCAACGAGCGTTACATCCGCGTAAGCGGCAACGTCGATTTCACCAAAATGCTGAATACAACCATGTTGGTCATTGGTACGGGTGCTTCCGGTACGATGATCGAGTATTTGGCGCGCTTGGCAATCAAAAAATATTATCTCTATGATCTGGATATTGTTGAGAAAAAGAATATCGCTGCACAGAACTTCACCTATGAGGATATCGGTCTCCCGAAGACGGAGGCCCTGAAACGCCGCCTGGAGCAGTGCGAGTTCGAAAAGGGCAATCCGGCGATTCCGGCATTGTCCGTCACCACGGGCGGCGATTTCCTGGCCGTCACGGACGAAGAGGTCGGCGCGCTGATCGAGGCGGAAAAGGCGGCGGGGCGGCGGGTCATCGTCATTATGGCCAGCGATTTCCACCCCGTTCAAGCCCGTGGCAGCCGGATCGCCCTGCGCTTCGATGTTCCGGTGTTCTGGGTGGGGATCTACCGTCAGGGGATGGCGGGGGAGATCGTGTTCTTCGAAAACGGCCATGATCTTCCCTGCTACCGCTGCATCACCAACGAACGTTACGAACATTGGAACAAGCATCACCTGAGCGGCCACCTCGCCGGCCTGCCCAAGAAGGGGGCGGGGCGCTCCGCCGGCCTGCCCATGGCCGCTGCTTTCATCGACTCCATCCTCAGCCACCTGATCATCGGCGCCATTCACAAGGATGATCCCGGCAACCCCCACGGGGCCCTGTACCGCCGGCTTCTTGCCGAAAAACGCAACTTTATCCAGACCCAGCTTGATCCCACCTACCGTCTGGGGGACGAGGACATCTTTGCCCAGATCCAGGGAAAGGACGTCGTGACCTTCAACACGATCTTTCAGCAGGAAGGCGCGCGGCACACCTGTCCGGACTGTGGCGCCACTGCCGGCGGCGGCTGGGCCGAGACCGATTACACCCGTGAACCGGGTGTTCCGGCCCTGACGGACGCCGTCCTCTGAACAATCTCCGTGCCCGTGTGGTCCGCGCCGACACGGGAGCCCGGGCGGCGCGTGCCGGGATTGCCGATACCCTCCGGGTCTCCTTGCACAGGCCCGGAGGGAGGGAACGAGGAAGGATCGAGCCATGTCTGTGGAAATCTATGAAGGCTACGGCTTTCGTTACGTTCATGACCCGGAAACCCCGGGCCGGATACGGATCTATCTGGAGCAGGGGCCCAACCATGCGGACATGGCCGCCAACCCGGAACGGTTCGGGCTGGAGCGGTGTGGAACCCGGGCTCCTCCGTTCCTGGCGTTTGGCGTGCGGGACAAGCCCGGCACCATCACCGATGCGAAAAGACGGGCCCGTTCATGGGCGGCATCCCAGAGAGGAGAGGCCCACGAGGGAGCCGGCCCCCGCGCGGGCGCGGGCTCCCGGCCCCCTCCGCCGGGGGAGCGCGCCCGTGTGCCCGATCTGGGAGACGGCGGTCCGCCCCCGCCGGCCGTGGTGGGGGTGGATGCCGGCAGGCTCGGCAGTTGTCTTCTGGCGCGTGTCCGTGGACAGGACCGTGCGGTCGCCGCCATAGCCGACGAGGCAGCCCGCCATACGGCCAAAACCCAGCCCCGCCGCCCGCTGTCGCTGTTCATGATCGGCACGACGGGTGTTGGAAAGACCCTGGCGGCGCGGTGTCTGGCCGAGGCGCTGTCCGCTGAGAGCGGGGCAGGGTACGGCTGGTTGCGGCTCGATATGTGCGAATACCAGGAACGTCACCGCGTCAGCCAGTTGCTGGGGGCGCCGCAGGGCTATATCGGTCATGGGGACGGTGCCCAATTGACCGATGCCTTGCGGCGCAACCCCAGGACGGTCGTGTTGTTCGACGAGATCGAGAAGGCGCACCCGGATATATTCCGCACGCTCATGAATGCCATGGACGTGGGACGGCTCTCCTCCCCGACGGTTCGGGATGGAAACTGGGAGATCGACTGCCGTCACGCTCTCTTTTGCTTCACCAGCAACATCGATGCCGGTGCCATCATTGGTACCCTGGCCCAGCAGGGGGTACTGGATGATCCCAAAGCC
Source organism: Azospirillum fermentarium (assembly GCF_025961205.1). Taxonomy (NCBI): domain Bacteria; kingdom Pseudomonadati; phylum Pseudomonadota; class Alphaproteobacteria; order Rhodospirillales; family Azospirillaceae; genus Azospirillum; species Azospirillum fermentarium. The sequence goes on along the minus strand of NZ_JAOQNH010000002.1, from coordinate 981,829 downwards.
ATTGATGCCCAGTGCCGCAGCCGGCTGCGGTCCAGCAGCCTGCCGGCCGAGCTGGTTGGCCGCATCACCCGGTTCATCCCGTTCGTCCCGATCACCGATGATATCCGGGCGGAGGTGGCCGCGCTTGGCATTCAAGAGCTTGGACGGGAATACGGCCTGACCGTGACCCGCGTCGCCCCCGATGTGACCGGGTTCGTGCTGTCCGAAGCCGGTGACACCCTGTTCGGCGTGCGGCCGGATGAGTATCTGGCGGATCGGCTGCTGGGCCCGGTGTTTGCCGCCGCGGCACGCATCAGGCCCGGACGCCGGGTGGCCATCGTTATGAAGGACGGTACGCCGCGGGTGCTGGACGTTCCGGGGTGACGGGGCGTTCCTTCAAAGCCGGTTATCGAGAAAGCCGCCGCGCTCCTGGGTGGCTTCCTTGGCCGCCTTCTTCATCTGCTGCTCGAAACCCTTGGCCCACGGTTGGCCCAGCAGATCGTCCAACGTGTTCATCGCCCCGGTGGACCGCTCGCGGGCCGGGTCGCCCAGCGACGCGGTGAGCGCCGACCGGATCACCTTGACCAGCGGGTGGTCGCTGTCGAACTTTTCCACCGGCTCGCCGTCGCGGGCGGCAATCAGTTCGTAATTGATCTGGCTGCTGGCGCGGTTGTAGGCCCAGCCGGGCGATTGCTTCTCCTCGTCGCTCACCGACTCCCAATATTTGACGGCGGCCTTCATGTACGTGGCCGGGTTCTGCGACATCGTCGCCCCGGCCATGGGGTCGTTGGCGTCCAGGCCGATGCCGCGCATGTAATCCTCCCCCATCATCGCCTCGGCCCCGGCCCGTTCGGAATCGCTGAACTGGCCGCCGGCGTTGCTGAACACGGCATAGAGCGACCGGCGGTCCATGCCGCCCAGGATCTGCCGCCATTCCGTGGCGTTGGTGTGGATGTCGCCCTCCTTCCCGCCGCGGGCGGCATAGGCGGCGTCAATGGCCGTGCGGGCGTCCTGCGCCACGGTGGCGAAATCCTTCTTGGCGCCCGTGGCCGGGGGGGCGGTGGCGGGAGCGGCGGTCCCGCCCGTTCCGCCGGAGCGGGCGGTGGCCGCCGTGGACGTGGTGCGCACGGTGGCGGTCAGGCTGAGAATCGACACGCTGCTGACCATGGACCCCTTCTCCATCGCTCAACCGGCCCCGATCCAACCGGCAGCCCGACCATACCGCCTCTACCCTTTATGATTTATGAATGCGGGTTTATGCACACCCTATGGTTATGATGCGCCGTCACACCCCCGGCATGGGGCGGAAGCCCGGCAGGGCCTTGATCCGGCCGATCCAGGCGCGGATGTGGGGGTACGGTTCCAGCGCCACCCCGCCTTCGGGCGCCAGGGCCACATAGGGGAAGACGGCGCAGTCGGCGATGGTGGGCCGGTCCGCCGCCAGCCACGGGGTCTTCGCCAGATGGGCGTCGATCAGTGGCAGGATGCGGTCCGACCGGCGCAGGGTGTCGGCCTTGTCGATGGCATAGCCGAACTTGTCCACCAGCCGGGCGGACGCCGGGCCGTTCTGCACCTCGTTGGCGGCGGTGGACAGCCATTGCACCACCGCGGCCAGCCCGGCGGGGTCGCGCGGCAGCCAGCGTTCGTCGCCATAGGCCCCGGCCAGATAGGTCAGAATGGCGTGGGAATCGCGCAGCACCACCGCGCCGTCCACCAGGATCGGGATCTCCCCCCACGGGTTGAGATCGGACAGCGGCGGGCGCTTGTGCTCGCCGTTCAGGAAATCCACCGGCACGATTTCCAGCGGGATGCCGGCCAGGGCGGCGAACAGCCGGACCTTGTAGCAATTGCCGGAAAGTTCGAGGTCGTAAAGCTTCATGGAACCGTTTCCTCTGTGTTTTGGGGATCCCGCGGCACGAGCACGGGAATCCGTTGGGAGCAGTTGGGGAAGGCCTGGGCCACCGTCACCCGCACGCACGCCTTGGCGTCGGGCCACAGGGGGGCAAAGGCGGACCAGTCCTCCATCACCTCGGCCCGCCCGTTGACCCGCATCCGCGCGGGTTTGGTGAAGTCCACGAACAGCAGGCCGATGTGCGGGTTGACCAGGATGTTGCCCAGCGAGTTGTACAGGTTGTTGCCCTGATAGTCGGGAAACACGATGGTGCGCTCGTCCGGGACCGCCAGGGCCGGATCGGGGGGCAGGGGCGGGCGGTGCTGGCGCCCGCGGAAGCTGCAATCGCACGACCCGTCCCGCGCGCTGGTGGCGATGAAGAAGAACGGCTGGGCTTCGATGAACCGCATCATGCCGGGCGTCAGGCGGGGGCGCAGCATGCGGGCCATGGCCGCCCCCTCCTCCGCCACGCCGAAACGCTGCTGGGCCGCCCGTTCGCCGTCGTGAAGGCTGTCGTTCATGGCCGTTCTCCCCGTTGGGTGTGGGGGCATGATGCCCGTGCGCAATCCGGCGATAAATGGGGGAGAGCGCACTTTACTCCTGCGCCGAGCGGTGTAATCGTGGCGGTCATGGACAAGCTGCGCGCCATGGAAACCTTCGTCCGCATCGTCGATGCCGGCAGCCTGACCGCCGCCGCCGGGGGCTTGGGCGTGTCGCTGACCGCGGTGGTGCGCACGCTGGCGGGGCTGGAGACGCGGCTGGGCCTGCGCCTGCTCAACCGCACCACCCGGCGCATGGCCCTGACCGACGAGGGCCGCGACTATTACGCGCTGTGCCGCCGCATCCTGACCGAACTGGACGAGGGGGAAGGGGCGCTGTCCCACCGCCGGCTGGCGCCGTCGGGCACCCTGCGCCTGACCGCGCCGGTGATGTTCGGCAAGTTGCACGTGGCCCCGGCGGTGGCCGATTTCCTCGACGCTCATCCGGCCATGCGGGTGGAGATGATGCTGATGGACCGGGTGACCGACCTGCTGGAAGAGGGGCTGGACGTGGCGGTGCGCATCGGCCCGCTGGCGGATTCGTCGCTGGTGGCGGTGACGCTCGGCCACACGCCGCGGGTGGTGTGCGCGTCGCCCGGCTACCTCGCCCGCCACGGGTGGCCCGCGGCACCGGCGGATCTCGCCCGGCACCGCTGCGTGTGCTTCACTGGCCTGTCGGCGGACCCCGATTGGGAATTCCGGGTGGAGGGGCGGACGGTGCGGGTGACGGTGGCGGGGGTGCTGTCCACCAACCAGATCGACGGCGCCATCGACGCCTGCCGCCGGGGGCTGGGGTGCGGCATGTTCCTGGGCTATCAGGTGGCCGATGCGCTGGCCGCGGGGGAATTGGTGCGGATTCTGGCGGATTATGAGACCGCGCCGCGCCCGGTCAGCCTGCTCTATCCCCACGCCCGGCTGCTGTCGCCGCGCATCCGCGCGTTCGTGGATGGCGCGGTGCCGCGGCTGAAGCGGTGTCTGGGAGAATAAAAACACGAAAGCAGATGGTGGCAGGAAAGAATCTTTTATTTTAGAGCTATAATTGATTTTTATCGGAGAATATTTATTCAATCATCTTTTGTATGTTTATGATGTCATGGAGGATATTCTGAAAACCGTCCCTGATGCTTTGGCGAAATGGTGAAGTGGCCGCTTTGACAGCCCGCGGTCATGGGCCGCGCAATGATCTGCACGGTGTTCAAGGCTTGCTGGAAAAGTGCGGGTACAGACATCCCCACTGTTGTCTGGGTGACCGGCTCGGCCAGATCCTGGTCAGGCGGGGCAATATGGAGCGGGCACCCGAGGTTTATTTCCAAGCACCCTGCCATCTGCAAGACCTTAGCGAACATAATGTCTGAGCCTTTCCCGGCGGATTGACCGCTGTCATGGTCTGCGATGACAAGAACTCTGTTTTCTGTAATCCTGAAAAATCTGTGCGGATTCCATCCGTCCCGAGATCAGCTCAACAGCCTCTCTGGAACGGCCTATGCTCTGCCGCGGGCGGCGAATTGGGCTGCCTCTCTCTTTTTAAAAAGACATTAGAAGAGTCGGGAGTAGTCTTATGAATGATATCGTGGTGCAGCAGCTTTGGGATGATCATATCGGGTGGTCAAAAACCGCGGACCTGCTCAAGGCACGCCGCACAGCATGGCGGACGGTCGTGTTGACCCTGACCGTGGCGGGTGCCGCCCTGCAGACCTTCGCCGCAGTGGTCGGTCCTGGGGTGGCAAAAATCAGCTTGGGAAGTGTCGGTGCGGCATCTTTGACGCTGGTGCCTTTTCTCGGCAGTCACTTTCTCGGTGCCGAGCGTACCGGCAAGTGGTTGCGGGCCCGCTCCATATCCGAAGGGATAAAGTCAGAAATTTATTCGTTTCGGGCAAAATCATCTCCTTATGATCAGCCGGGTGCCATCAATATTTTATCGGAGAAAGTCAAGGAGTTTCATAAATGGGCTGGAGATTTAAGCGCTGACCGGTCGCGGATCCTGGTGACGGGGGACGCCATGCCGCCAGAACTCGATGCAGATACTTATATCAAGCAGCGGGTTGAGCAGCAGATCAGGGAATATTACAAACCTAAGGCTCGGGAGAATGCGTGTCTTGCTGAACGGTTTCGCGTGGCAGAAATCGTGTTGGCCGGTCTGGCCGCGGTGACGGGAACCGTGGCGACGACGTTGGGAGATCCTGTTTCGGCCAACCTGGGGCCATGGGTTGCCGTTCTGACCACAATCGCCAGCAGCATCGCCGCTCATAGCGCGTCGAGCCGTTTCGATTTTCAGGCGACGACGTTTGCGGCGACGGCGCAGCAGCTTGAAGATCTCGTCCGGGACTGGCGCTTGGCTCCCGCTCCGGTTCCATCACAGGAATGGTCAGGTTTCGTCAAGAATTGCGAAAGTGTCATTTCTGCCGAAAACCGTGCATGGATGGCTAAGCTGCAAAAAGATACGTAATAATGGCATATATCCATTTACAGTAATCAGTAAACGTGCAGACATATATAATGAAATATCCATGGGATTCTGTTGATGGCGCGATGCGATGCGGCCGGGTGGCTGCGCTTATGGCAGGCATCCGGCCCCGTTCGGCTTCGTGCGTGGTGGTGGCGTACAATGACGTGATCGCCGCGGCTCTTTACCGCGTCCGGGACGTATCCTTGGCGGAAGCCTTCATCCGTTCAGCGCCTTATCCGGGTGTTTCAAGGAAATGATCCCGTACCGCGGCTGAACGGTGCCTGGGGGAAGGGCTCAGCCCGCCGCCGCCGTGGTGGCGGCGCTGGTGGCGCGGTACATCTCCTTGGCCTGCTTCATCGCCCCGTCGAGTTGGGATTCGAAGCCCTTGAACCACCGCTCTTTCTTCAGGTCGTCGGCGGAGTGGATGGGGTTGCCGCTCATGCCCCGGCTCGCCCCGCCGGTGCGCACGGTGTCCATGGCCGAGACGATGAGATTGACCAGCGGGTTGTCGCTGCTCAGATCCTCGGCTGGTTCATTGTTTCCGATCATCCGCCATTGATAGGAGACCTGGGCCGCCGCCCGGCTTCCCGCCCAGGCGACGGAGGATTTTTCATCGCCGCTCACCTTGTCCAGGAAGGACACGGCGGCCTTGTACTTGGCGCCGACGTCACCGTTGTAGGGATCGGTGTAGCTTCCCATTTGGCTGGTGGGGCCGTGGTAGAGGCCGGTGGCCAAACCCTGTTGCTGGGCCATCAGGGTCCGGGCGATGTCCTGTTCCTGCTTGGTGAACTGGCCTCCGGTGTTGCTGCTGACCGCGTACAGCGACCGGCGGTCCAGGCTCCCCATCAGCGAGTTCCAGTCCCGGCCCTCGGTGCTGTTGTAATCGAAGGGCTGGCCGCTCGCCTCCATGGCCTTGTAAACGGCGTCCATGCGCTCGCGGGCGTCCGCCCCCACCTGATCCAGCGTCTTGCCGGCCGAGCTGCTTTCCTGTCCCGGATTGGCGACCGCATCGGCCAGCGCCGTGGCCGGGGCGCCGTCGCGCGTGGGGAAATAGCGCTGGAAGGCCGCACCGGCCCCCGACGGCTTCGCCGCCGTCCCTTGCGTCTGGGAGGTGGCCTGCGCCGATCCGGTCTGGGCGGAGATCATCGTCTGTTGGGCCTGCATGGACAGGGTGACCATCACCGACGAGCCGCTGCCGGTGGAGGCGGCGGTTCCCGCCCCGTCCTTGGCCGTTGCGGCGGTGCCCGCCTTGGACGGCGATGAGGCGGCCCCCGAGGTCACCTTGAGACTCAGTGCGGTGCTGTACGCCGTCATGATGGTGGACATGCCCGATCCCCCTCCCCAATCCTTGGATGAGCATGACACAACCTCTGATTACCGTCAATTTTCCGCGTAATAAATCTAAAGTTTAGATTGCGAATGAACTCGTGTCCATGAGAACTCATGCCCATGGCGTGCCTCCCGGAGAGGGGCAGGGGGCACCGGGCCCCCAGGGGGAGCGGAGCCGCGCGGGCCATGGCGAAGCCGCCTTTCCCCCGGCGCCGTGATCGGGTAAAGTCTCCGGCTCTTGATTCCATTGGACTTGCCACGAAAGATTGACGCCATGTCCGCCCTGTCGATGACCGCCGTTTCCCTGCACGATCAGATGCTTGCCATCGGGTGCGCCGCCCGTGAGGCCGCCGCTGTGCTGGCGAACGCCCCGGCGCCGCAGAAGAACAGGGCGTTGACCGCCGCCGCCGCCGCCATCCGCGCGGGCCAGGCGGCGATCCAGGCCGCCAACGACACCGACGTGCAGGCCGCCAGGGACCGCGGCATCGCCGCCAACATGATCGACCGCCTGACGCTCACCCCCGCCCGCATCGAGGCGATGGCCAAGGGGCTGGAGGATGTCGCGGCCTTCCCCGACCCCATCGGCAGCGTGCTGGCCGAGTGGGACCGGCCCAACGGGCTGAAGATCCAGCGGGTGCGCGTGCCCCTGGGCGTCATCGGCATCATCTATGAAAGCCGGCCCAACGTGACCGCCGACGCCGGGGGGCTGTGCCTGAAGTCGGGCAACGCCGCCATCCTGCGCGGCGGGTCGGAAAGCTTCCATTCCTCCCGCGCCATCGCCGCCTGTCTGGCCCAGGGGCTGCGGGAGGCCGGGCTGCCGGAAGCCTGCGTGCAGCTCGTGCCCACCACCGACCGCGCGGCGGTGGGGCACATGCTGACCATGCGCGATTGCATCGACGTGATCGTGCCCCGCGGCGGCAAGACCCTGATCCAGCGGGTGGCGGAGGAAAGCCGCGTGCCGGTCATCAAGCATCTGGACGGCAACTGTCACGTCTATGTGGACGGGGCCGCCGATCTGGAGCGCGCGCGCGCGGTGGTGCTGAACGCCAAGATGCGCCGCACCTCCATCTGCGGGGCGGCGGAAACGCTGCTGGTGGACCGCGCCATCGCCGGGACGGCGCTGCCGGTGCTGGTGAAGGATCTGCTGGACGCCGGCTGCACCGTGCGCGGGGACGAGGCGGCGCAGGCGGCCGATTCCCGCGTGGTGCCCCTGGTGCCGGAGGATTGGGACACCGAGTATCTGGACGCCATCATCGCCTGCGGCGTGGTGGACGGGGTGGACGCGGCGATCGACCATGTGAACCGCCACGGCTCCCACCACACCGACGCCATCGTCACCGAAAGCCCCGAGGCCGCCGAGCGGTTCCTGCAGCGGGTGGACAGCGGCATCGTGCTGTGGAACGCTTCCACCCAGTTCGCCGACGGCGGGGAATTCGGCATGGGGGCGGAGATCGGCATCTCCACCGACAAGTTCCACGCCCGCGGGCCGGTGGGGGCGGAACAACTCACCTCCTACAAGTATGTGGTGCGCGGCGCGGGCCAGACCCGGCCCTGATGCCGGTGGCCCCGATGCCGGTTGGGGGCAATTACCGCTGGGCGGGGCCGCGGCACGCGGGCCTGTCGGTGGGGCTGCTGGGCGGGTCGTTCAACCCCGCCCACGACGGCCACCGCCACATCAGCCTCCATGCCCTCCAGGCGCTGGGGCTGGACCGGGTGTGGTGGCTGGTCAGCCCGCAGAACCCGCTGAAGCCCGCCCGCGGCATGGCCCCGCTGGCCGAACGGCTGCGTGAGGCCCGCGCCGTGGCCCGCCATCCCCGCATCGCGGTGACCTGCGTGGAGCGGGATCTCGGCACCCGCTTCACCGCCGACACGCTGGCCGCGCTGGTCCGGCGGTATCCGCGCACCCGCTTCGTGTGGCTGATGGGGGCGGACAATCTGGGACAAATTCCGCGGTGGAAGCGGTGGGAGCGGATCTTCCGCACGGTCCCCGTTGCAGTCTTCGCCCGTCCGGCCTATTCTCTTGCTGCATTGGGCGGCAAGGCCGCCCGGCGTTTTGCCCGCCGGAAGGTGGGTGTCGGGGAATTCCGTGGGCTGGCGGGGCGAAAGCCGCCGGCCTGGACGTTTTTGCGGAACCCGTTGCACCCGGCCTCGGCCACGGCGATCCGCGCGGCCCGTGCGGCCGCCGGGGACCGGGGACAGGCCGGTGGGTAAAGCTGGGTCATTTGGTATAAGACAGGTGGAAACCATCACTACGCAATTGCCACAGGCCGCCACGGCGATGGTGCGGCCCGCGCCCGCTCCTCAGGAACTGAAGGCGCTCATCGAACAGTCTCTGGACGCCGATCAGGCGGACCACGTGGTCACCATCGACCTTGCCGGGAAATCCAGCATCGCAGACTATATGGTCGTGGCGTCGGGGCGGAACATCCGCCACATCGCGGCCATGGCCGACCGTCTGCGCGGCAAGATGCGGGAAACCGGCCTGGGCGATGTGTCGATCGAGGGCATGCCCCAGTGCGACTGGGTGCTGGTGGATGCCGGCGACATCATCATCCACCTGTTCCGTCCCGAGGTCCGCGCCTTCTACAACATCGAGAAGATGTGGGGCCTGTCGGCTCCGTCGGTGGAGGAAGAGAACGGTGCGGCGGTGTCCGCCGACGCGCTGGACGACGACGAGGCCGGCCTGGACGAATGAAGCTGTGGCTGGCCGCCGTGGGCCGTGCGCGCGGTGGCCCCGCCCGTGATCTGTTCGACGACTATGCCGGACGGCTGACGTCGCCTTTCACCCTGCGCGAGGTGGAGGTGAAGAAGCGGCTGTCGTCCGACGAGCTGAAGCGGCAGGAGGCGGACCTGCTGCTTGCCGCCGTGCCCGCCGGGGCGATCATCGTCGCCCTGGACGAGCGGGGCCGGGCGCTGGACAGCCCCGCCTTCGCGCAGAAGATCGGCCAGTGGCGCGATTCCGGCGTGGCCGACCTCGCCTTTCTCATCGGCGGTGCCGATGGCCATGGGGAGGCGGTGCGCCGGCGTGCCGATTTCCTGATGGCCTTCGGGCCCATGACGTGGCCGCACATGCTGGTGCGCGGCATGCTGACCGAACAGCTCTACCGCGCCCAGCAGATTTTGGCCGGGCACCCGTACCACCGGGTGTGAGGGGCGGGCCTATTCCCCCGTGTAGGCCCGCACGGCGGGGCCGAAGATGGTGTCCAGCCGGTCCAGCGGCAGCTCCTGCTGCGGCAGGCACAGGCTGGTGGAGCCGTCGTGCAGGATGTGGAGCGCCAGCCCGCTCTGGTCCGGGCGGGTGACGGTGCGGCCCGCGGCGGCGGCGGCGCGGGCGAAGGCCAGATCCTCCAGCGCGTTGACGGCGGGGAAGGGGCCGGCGCTTTCCCACAGGGACCGGCGGTAGGCATAGGTGAAGCCGTACCCCAGCCGGTTGCCGTCGTCGGGCGGGGTGTTGGCCTCGACGAAGGCGGCGCCCGACCGGCTCCAGCGGAAATGCGGGCCGCCGGCGGCGGTGTCCCAATAGCCGAACCGGCGCAAAGGGCGGCTGTAGAGATACCAGCCCGACAGCTTGACGAAATCCGCCCCTTCCTCCAGCCAGTTCACCATGGTTTCCACATAGTGCGGGGCATAGTAATCGTCGTCGTCGCAATGGACGATGATCTCGCCGTGGGAATGCTCGATCATCAGGTTGCGCTTCTCACCCACCTCGAACAGGTCGGGAGCGCTGATGTAGATCAGGTTCTTGGCCGCACGGGGCTGGAGATAGGGCGACGGCCGGGGTGAGTCGTCGAACACCACCCACTGGATGTTGGGATAGGTCTGGGCCTGCACGCAAGCGTGGGCCAGGGGCAGGAACGCCTCCCGCCCACGGGTCGGGGTGATGATCGTGACGAGCGGGCGGGGAGACATGAAAGGCACCTCGATGGGAAAGATGCCGCATCATAGCAGCTTGGGCCGGGAAAGGGGCGGATGACACTTGACCGGACGGGCCGGTGCCGTCAGCTTCCACCCGCGTTCGCGGCAAACCGGCCCTGATGTGATGAAGCGACTTGAACGGTACCTTTTCCGGCTGCTGGCCCTGGCCACGCTCTATTCCACGGCGGGGCTGACCATCACCATCTGGCTCAGCCAGTCCCTGCGCCTGATCGAAATGGTGGTGGAGGCGGGGGCGCCCATCAGCGTGTTCCTGTGGCTTTTGCTGCTGACGGTGCCGACCTTTCTGGGGCTGGTGCTGCCCATCGCCCTGGTGGCGGGGGTGATGTTCACCTACAACAAGCTCAACACCGACAGCGAGCTGGTGGTGATGCGGTCCGCCGGCATGGGGCCGCTGGCGCTGGCGCGGCCCGCCATCGTGCTGGCGCTGATCGTCGGCGGCATCGTCGGGCTGCTGAACGTGTGGCTGACCCCGGCGGCGCACCGGGAACTGGCGCGGCTGGAATACGCGGTGCGCAACGACTATTCCCAGCTTTTCATCCGCGAGGGCGTGTTCAACGACGTGAGCGACCGGCTCAGCATCTATGTGCGCGAGCGCGACAGCGACGGCACCTTCACCGGCATCCTGATCCATGATGCGCGGGTGGCGCACAAGCCGGTGTCGATCCTGGGCCGCCGCGCCGCCATCATCCCCACCGCCGAGGGCATGCGTTTCGTCGTCTTCGACGGCAACCGCCAGGAAATGGACGAGACCACCCGCAAGCTGTCCCAGCTTTATTTCGAAAGCTACGCCATCGAGCTGAAGATCTACGCCAGCTCGTCCGGCTCCGGCGGCCCGCGGCAGGCCGACGCGCGCGAACGCAGCACCGACGAGCTGCTGCACCCCCCGCCCGACGTCCAGGCCAACACCCGGCTGCTGGGCAACCTGACGGCGGAACTGCACCAGCGGTTCAGCGCGCCCCTGCTGTCGGTGGCCTTCACGATGCTGGCCCTGGCGTCCATGCTGTCGGGCGAGTTCAACCGCCGCGGCCAGAGCGGGCGGGTGGCCGTGGCGATGGTGATGGTGGTGGTGGTCCAGGCGTCGGCCATCGGCCTGACCAGCCTGGCCGGGCGCAACCCGGCGGTCATTCCGCTGATGTACGCCATGCCGATGGTGGTGCTGGCCGGGGGGCTGATGGTCCTGCTGCGCGGCCGCATCCACCGGGCGGTGCGCGGATAAGGGGTAAGGCGGTTTCATCGTGCGTGTTCTGTTCATCACCTCCAACCGCATCGGCGATGCGGTGCTGTCCACCGGCCTGCTGCGCCACGTGATCGCCACCCACCCGCGGGCGCGGGTGACCATCGCCTGCGGGCCGGTGGCCGCCCCCCTGTTCCGCGCGGTGCCGGGGCTGGACCGGGTGGCAGTGCTGCGCAAGCAGCCGCTGGCCCGTCACTGGCTGGCGCTGTGGCGGGCCAGCGTGGGCGTCCGCTGGGATTGGGTCATCGACCTGCGCAACTCCGCCGTCAGCCGGCTGGTGTGGGCGGCGCGGCGCAGCATCTTCCACCCCGCCGCCGGCATGGTGCACAAGGTGGAGGAACTGGCCGCGGTGCTGGGCCTGAGCCCGCCGCCGGCTCCCGGCCTGTGGATCGACGCCGAGGCGCGGTCGGTGGCGGACCGGCTGCTGCCGTCCGATGGCGCCCCGCTGCTGGCGCTGGGCCCGACCGCCAACTGGCTGTCCAAGGAATGGCCGGCGGACCGTTTCGCCGCTGTGGCCCGCACCCTGACCGCCGCGGGCGGGCCCCTGGCCGGCGGGCGGGTGGCGGTGCTGGCCGCCGGCGGGGCGGAGGCCGAGCGCGCCCGCCCGGTTCTGGCCGCGCTGGGGCCGGCGGGGGTCGATCTGACCGGGCGCACCGATCCGCTGGCCGCGGCGGCTTGTCTGGAGCGGGCGGCACTCTATATCGGGAACGATTCCGGTCTGATGCACATCGCAGCGGCGGTGGGAACACCGACGCTGGGCCTGTTCGGGCCGGGCTATCCTGAACGTTACGCCCCCTGGGGGCCGCGGGCGCGGGTGGTGACCGGCAGCATTCCCCGCGATGCGCTGCTGGCCCGGTTGAAGGCCGCGGGTCTGGCCCCCATTCCGCTGATGCAGGGAATCGCCGTTTCGAACGTGGAAGAAGCGGCGGTATCGCTGTTGCGGGACGCGGGCGGCGCCGTGCCGGCCCCTGTTTCCATGTTAAACCATAATCCACATGAGGTTTGACATGGGTGGGGGAATAGCAGAAAATTAACCTCTGTTGGCCAGGATCACTTGCGTCCGGGAACCCTTGTGTCTCTGTGACCTTCCGACTGACCCTTGAGGGTGTGGAATGAAGCCGACTCCGAAATATGTAAGCAAGCCCGTTTCCGACGACGCCCGCGATGTGGAAGCCTGGGCTCTGTCGGAGGCGGCCCGGCGGCTGGTTGACGCCAGCCGCAATCCCGACGACTGGGAAGCGTTCCAGGCCGCGCTTTTGCTCAATCAGCGTTTGTGGACCATTTTCCAGGCCGCGATCAGCGAGCCGGATTGTCCCATGCCCCAGGACATGCGGACCAACATCGCGGCGCTGTCGCTGATGGTGGACCGGGAAACCATGGCCCGTCTGGCCGACCAGGACGTGACCAGGCTGGATACGCTGATCAACATCAACCGCAACGTGGCCGGCGGCCTGTCGCAGAAGATCGGCGCCCCCGCCGCGGCCCAGCCCGGCGTTGCCGCGGCCCCGCCGCCGGGTGCGGCCCCGGTGCCGCCGGCCATGCGCCCGGCCGCCGGCGGTTATGGTCAGGCCGCGGCCCCGCGCCCCGCTGCCGCCGAACCGGCCCAGGTTCCGCGGGAAGGCTTGCGCATCTCCATCTGACCTCTGTTCCGGCTTTTCCACAGCCACCCGCGCAAAGGCCACCCTCCGCAAGGAGGATGGCCTTTTCGTCTGTGGCGGGCCGGTGAGCGGAAAATGATGCCGTTGCCGTTCAGGGCCGTCTGGGCGAAGATGGTCATCAGCCGCACGTCGGCGGCGCCGGCGGTGCCGTCACCGCCGTTGTCCTGCACCAGAGAGAGGCCGGTATCCGTGCCGCCGCGGCCGCCAATTCCCCTTATGGCCGTTGCGGTCCAGGCCGTTGAGGATGTTTTTTTCGTTTTCTAACAAAATATAAAATCAAAAAGGGTCAGGGCCACGGGTGCCGCCGGCCCACGCGGCGCTATGGTTGGTTTCCGTGCCATGAAGGGCGTGCGCAAGCGCATCGACAAACGGGAAACCGCACCATATATTTCTCTGGAAAGCACGGAAACACACGCAATGTTTCCATTAAAGGGCGAAATATTGTGACGCCATGCGGACCGATAATGACGCGCCCACGATACGAAAGGGTTGTTCATGCAGCGTCGTGTCTTCCTGTTCTTGCTGATGTCGGCCCTGGCTCTGGCCGTGGGCATGGCGGTGCCCGGTGACGCGCGGGCGGCGGATACCGTGCTGACGGTCAGCGGCCCCGGCGGCACATCCGCCGCGTTCGACATGGCGGCGCTGGACGGCCTGCCGCAAACCGCGGTCACCACCACCACCCCGTGGTACGACGGCCCGCGGACCTTTTCCGGCCCGCTTTTGCGCACGGTTCTGCAGCAGGCGGGGGTTACGGGCACCACGCTCAAGATCTCCGCGCTCAATGATTACAGCGTGGAGATCCCGGCGGAGGATCTCGACCTCTATGGCGTCGTCCTGGCGTCGCGGATCGACGGAAAGCCGTTTTCGGTGCGCGACAAGGGGCCGCTGTTCGTCATCTATCCGTTCGACAGCCGCACGGACCTGAAACAGGAGAAATTCTACAGCCGCGCCGTGTGGCAGGTGGCCAAGATCGCCGTCCGCTGACCCCGCCGGGAATTCCGATCCTGTGACGACCCAAAGGATGCTCCCGATGCCCATCGGCCTGCGGATATGGCGGCTTGCGTTGCGGCCTTTCGCGTGGTTTGCGCTGTGCCTGCTGGCGGTGGCCGCACCGTCCGGCCCGGCCCCGGCGCAATCCGCCGGCATCGTGGTGGCCCAGCCCGGCGGGGCTGCCGCCCGCACCCTGTCGTCCGCCGAAATCGAAGCGCTGCCGGCCCTGCGCATCCGCACGGCCACGCCATGGTCGGAGGCGAGCGATTTCGACGGCCCCTCCCTGACCGAGGTGCTGAAGCTGGCGGGTGTTCTTCCCGCCGGCAGCGGGGGGACCGTGGTCCTGGGCGCCGCGGACGATTACACGGTGCGGATCGCGCTGGCCGATATCGAACGGCTGAAGCCCATCCTGGCCTATCGCCAGAACGGCCAGCCGCTTTCCTTGCGCACCCGCGGCCCGTACTGGCTGATTTTTCCCTTTGACGACACGCCGGCGATCCAGAACGACCTCTGGTATTACCGCGCGATCTGGCAGATTACCCGCATCGCCCTGAATCCCTGATGAAACGCAGCAAATTCATCCTTGCCGCCGTGGCGGCGGCCCTGCTGGTGTCCATTGCCGGGATGATCGGGGTGCAGGTGCACCTGATGGCCAAGACCCGTCAGGTGGCGTCCCTGGGACAGGACAATCTGGTCTGGTCCTTCTACCAGCTCAACAACGAGTACATGCGCCTGCGCATGCTGCTGGCGGAGGCCGGCGGCGATCCCGCCCGGCTGAAGGAGGTTCAGCAGCGGTACGAGATCTTCGCCAGCCGGATGACCGTCATCGACAACGGCATCTACCGCAACATGTTCGGCGGCCAGCGGTTCTACGAGGATGCGCTGGCCACCACGCGGGCCTTCATCCGCCAGACCGACGACGCCATCGCCGCCGACGGCGGGCTCAGTCCCGCGGCTTCCGCGGCGGTGAAGGCGCGGCTGGACGGGCTGATGCCCGAGTATCAGGCGATGCTGCTGGGCCTGAACGGGTGGAGCGCCGACCACAGCGGCCGCCGGTGGGAAGAGCTGAAGAACCTGCAGGCCGTGACCCTGGCGGCCACGGTGCTCCAGGGGGTGCTGATCCTCAGCTTCGGCGGGCTGGCCGTGTGGCAGATCCTGGCCATCCGCCGGTCCCACGACAACCTGTCGGTCATGGCCCGCACCCTGGAGCAGGCGCGGGTGGAAGCCGACAGCGCCAACCGCGCCAAATCCATGTTCCTGGCCAACATCAGCCACGAGATCCGCACGCCGATGAACGGGGTGATCGGGCTGCTGACCCTGCTGAACGACACGCGGCTGGATTCGGGGCAAAAGGAATATGTGGGGCTGGCCCTGCGGTCGGCGGAAAACCTGCTGACGCTGGTCAACGACGTTCTCGACTATTCCAAGCTGGAAGCCCGGCGGCTGGAGATCGAGGACGAGGATTTCGACCTGGCCGAACTGACCGAGGATGTGGTCAAGCTGTTCGCGCCGCGGGCGTCGGAATCCGGCACCATCATCGAACACCACATCGCCCCCGACGCCGCCCGCTGGCTGCGCGGCGACGCCATGCGCATCCGGCAGATCCTGGTCAATCTGGTGGGCAATGCGGTGAAGTTCACCACCGCCGGCACCATCACGGTCCAGGTGTCCACCCGGCCCGCCGACGGCGGTGCGGTGATGCTGGCGGCGTCGGTCACCGACACCGGCATCGGCATTCCCCCCGAACAGCAGGCGCTGCTGTTCCAGCGTTTTTCCCAGGTGGACGATTCCTCCACCCGGCGGTTCGGGGGCAGCGGGCTGGGGCTGGCCATTTCCCGCGAGCTGTGCGAGCTGATGGGCGGCGGCATCGGCGTCACCAGCACGCCCGGTGTCGGCAGCATCTTCACCTTTCACGTCCGCTGCACCCTGCGGGATACACCGCCGCCCGTTTCCGCCGCCGATCCCACCCCGGCGTCGGCGCGGACCCCGCCCATGCGGATCCTGGTGGTGGATGACGTGGCCACCAACCGCACCCTGCTGGGAGCGCTGCTGCGCAAGGAGGGGCACACCATCGCCTTTGCCGGCGACGGGCGGGAGGCGGTCGCCTCCGTGTCCCGCGATCCGCCCGATCTGGTGCTGATGGACATCCAGATGCCGGTGATGGACGGCTGCGATGCCGCCGTCGCCATCCGCCGGCTGGGTGGTGCCGCCGGGCGGGTGCCCATCATCGCGGTCACCGCCAACACCATCGCGTCCGACCGCGACCATTATCTGGCGGCGGGAATGAACGATTACCTGCCCAAGCCGATCCGCCGCCCGGCGTTGCTGGAGGCGGTGGCCCGCTTCGCGCCCACCACCCCTGACGGCGAGACGGCGGCGGCCCCTCCTACCCCGGCCCCGGCCGTCCCGGTCGCGGATCATGCGGTTTCCGCCGTGGTGGAGCCGTGGGTGGATGACGGGCTGCTGGACCGGGATCAGGCGGAAACCATGTGCATGGTGATCGGCCCCGACGGCTGGCAGGATACGGTCGCCGCCTTCGCCGAGCAGGCGCGCGTGGAGATCGCGGCCATCCTCTCCGCCCTTGCCGCCGGCGAACCGCACCGCCGTCCGGCCCACGCGCTCAAGGGCATGGCCATCAACATCGGCGCCCAGCGGCTGGCCGTCACCGCCCGCATGATTGAGGAAAGCGGCCCCCGCGACGGCGCCGCGCTGGCCGGCGGGCTGGACGCCGTGCTGAGCCGGACGCTGGAGGCGCTGCGTGTGCTGGACGGCTGAGCCGGGGCCGCCCCGCCGTCCACTTGTCTTTCATGGCATCGCTCTAGATAGGGTACCTGCCGATACCCGCCCTGGTTCCGGGACCGCTTCGACCGTGCGCCACAAAGCCTCCATCACCATCCCGCAAGGCTACCGTTGCCTTCACGTCCTGATCGTGGACGACGTGGCGCACATCCGTTCCATGGTGCGCAGCATTCTGCGGCATCTGGGGCTGGAGCGCGTCAGCGAGGCCGGGTCGGTGGACGAGGCGTTCCAGATCATCCGCACCCTGTCCCCCGACATCGTGTTCACCGATTGGGAAATGCCCAACGGCTGCGGGCTGGAACTGGTGCACAAGATCCGCACCCATCCCGCGTCCCCCGACCCGGCCCTGCCGGTGGTGATGCTGACCGCCCATGGATCGCACGAGCACGTCACCATCGGGCGCAACGCCGGGGTGACCGATTTCCTGGTCAAGCCGGTGTCGCCCGCCCGCATCGTCGAACGGTTGCTGGATGTGGTGAACCGGCAGCGGCCCTTCGTCATTTCCCCCGGCTACCGTGGTCCCGACCGCCGCCGCACGAGCCGCCCGGTGGCGGTGGACCGCCGGTTCGCCCGCTCGGGGGAAAAGGGCGTGATCCTGGTGCAGCCCGACAATCTGCTGCTGGCGCGGGTGTCGGGGGACGAGGCGGCCGTTCAGCAGGCACGCCGCCAGAAGGAGGGGGCGCTGTCCCTGATCGCCCGCACCCTTCCCGGCGCCGAGGAGACGGAGGAGACCGCCCGCCGCACCCTGGGCGAGATGATCGACACCGTGCTGACGTCCTTCGACCGCACGGCGGATGTGCTGTTGGGCAT
Source organism: Azospirillum fermentarium (assembly GCF_025961205.1). Lineage (NCBI taxonomy): Bacteria > Pseudomonadati > Pseudomonadota > Alphaproteobacteria > Rhodospirillales > Azospirillaceae > Azospirillum > Azospirillum fermentarium. The sequence continues at coordinate 964,218 of NZ_JAOQNH010000002.1, read as the reverse complement.
GATCATCCCGCTCCAGCAACTGCGGCAGGCGGGGATGGCTTCCCTGCCGCCGTCGGCGGAGCGCGTGGTGGTGTCGCTGCAGCGGATCCTGACCGAGGGGGGGAGCCTGTCCGGTGACCTGGGGCTGATGCGGCTGCACCTGCTGGCCCTGCGCGCCATGCTGAACGCCCGCCAGACCCCCGATCAGACCCGCGTGGCCGAGGAACTGGCTGCCCGGATCGAGGATATGGCCCGGGCGAAGCCGCGCTGACGGCGGGCCGTCCCGGTATCCCGCCGTTACGCCAGATAATTCAGAAGCGACATCTTTTGCGTCTGGCCGGCGACGGTATAGGCGGCTTCCAGCGCGTTCATGGAGGTGCGCAGGCGGGCGGCCACTTCGGTCTGATCGATGCCTTCGATGCGGGCGACCTGATCGGTGGCGCTGTTGGACAGCTCGGTGTGCTCGTCCTTCTTGGTGGTCAGGGTGGCGAGATCGGACGCCACCTTGGCATGGACCGAGCGCAGCGATTCCTTGGCATCGGCCATCATGCTCAGCGCCTGCTCGGCGTATTCCTTGTACTTGCCGGGGTTGGACACCGCCGCCTTGGCCATGCGGAAGGCCGAAACCAGCTTCTGAATCGACGGGTCGGTGGAGGTGACGCCGTAATCGATGCTGTAGTCGTCGTCCGCGGTGACCGCGGTCTTGTCCCACGCCTTGTTGTTGGTGCGCTTGCTCAGGTATTCGCTGTCATAGAACGGCAGGTCGGGGTTGCGGACGATGGTCGCCTCGGTAAGCGGGTCCGGCTCGGGCGGCAGGTTCTTCACCGTCATGGTGTTGCGCACGGACCCGTTGGTCACCTTCGCCGTGGTGCTGAACTGGGTGGACAGGCCCGGATGGTTGGGGTCGAGCGGGGTGTTGCCGGTGATGGAGATGCCGGGCCCGCTGCCCATCACGTCCAGGGTGACCGGCGGTTTGGGGTCCATCTTGCCGAACTGTTCGCGCAGCCGGTCGGCCACGGCGCCGACGTTGGTGGTGCCCTTGGAGAAATCATCCGCCGTCACCGTGTATTTGACGGTGTACTCCTTGTACAGCGGCAGATCCGTCGGTTCACCCGGATGATCGGTGTAGTATTTGGCGTTGTACGGGTCGGCCGGGTTGCCGACGGCGACCGTGAATTCGAACGTGTCGCCGATGTCCACGTTATCCCCGCGCAGCGTGAAGCGGTCCATCTGCGGCGCGGTGGTGGTGGGGGGGGTGAGGGTGGAGACCGGATCGACGGAGTTGTCCACCTGGGCGGCGTTGACCACCGACGAGCGGATGTTGAATTCCCGCCCGACCTGCTGGCCGATCATGGTGATGATGCCGTTGTTGGTGGTGACCGACAGCGGAATGGCCGGGTTGGCGGAATTGATCTGGCTGGTCAGCGCCTGGGCCACATAGGTCACGGTGCGGGGGTCGTTGGGCCCGATCACCACCGAGAAGGTCTGCCCGTCGATATCCAGTTGGAAGTAATCGTCCTTGTCCACCGACGATCCGTCCAGCGTGACCTTGGTCACCTGCTTGGCCAGGTTCAGGTCGGCCACCGGCTGGGTTGTGTAGCGGGAGCCGGCGAACAGGTAGCGGTCGCCCACCTGTTCGTTCAGATACTGGCGGATGTCGCGCATGGCGCCGTTCAGCCGCTCCAGCGTCTGGTTCGCCTGGGGCCACGACACGTCGAATGAGCTGGTGGACGCGGCGTTCAGCTTGTCGAAGGTGATGTTCAGCACAGCGCCTTCGCCCGGACCGCCGCCCATGGTGAAGTTGTAGCCCTTGCCGTCGTCCGGCGGCACCGTGTTCAGGTTGAGCGTGCGGGTGCTCTTGCCGCCCAGGCCGTCGGTGATGGTGATGTCGTAGGTGCCGTTCGGCCCGTTCTTGGACGGGACCGACGTGACGGTGTAGGTCGCGTTCTGGGTCAGCTTCGAGGTGTCGGTGTTGAGCGTGACCTTCAGGGCGTCGGGGTTGATGTCGTTCTGCCCCGAGACCAGCGGCTTGCCCGGCTCGGTCGGCATCAGTGCGTTCGACTGCCAATCGGTGGTCAGCTTTTCCAGATTGGTCAGGACCAGATCCGTGGTCTTCAGCCGCGTGGTGGCGGTGTCGATCGAATCGGAATAGGTCTTGCGCTTGACCAGTTCGGCACGCAGGGCGAGCAGCTTTTCGGTTTCCGCCCCGTACCCCTTCAGATCCACCGACTTGACGTTGGTGTTCATCTGTGTGGTCAGGGTGTCCACCTTCTTCTGCCCGTCGGACAGCGTGCGGACCAGGCTCATGTAGCGGGCATAGCTGCCGGCTTGTGTGATCGTGCTCATCCGACGATGCGCTCCAACGCGTCAAACATACTGTTGGCCACTTGCATAACCCGTGCCGAAGCGGCGTAGGACGTCTGCAACTGTTGGAGGTTGGCGATCTCCTCGTCGATGTTCACGCCGGTGTTGTTGACGTAGCGTTCCTCCAGCAGGTCGCGGGATTCCTTGCTGGCCGCCAGGTTGGTCGAAACCGTGCCGGCGGTGGACATCCACACCCCGGTGAGCGAGCTGGCCATGCCGGAATAGCTGGTGTTGCTCAGCTTCAGCCCATCGGACGTCATGCTTCTTCCGGTTGCGTTCATGGCTTTCGCCATGTCGGGAATGGCCGATTCCTTAATCTTCATTTCGCCGCTCATCAACTTGGGGTTGACGGCGATGCTGAAACGGTCGGTCCCGGTGAAGAAATAGAAGTTCTGCTCGCCGTCCTTCACGGGGCTGGCGTTGTTGTAGGCGTCGGCAAAGCTGGTGGCCTCGCCCTCTTTGGTGGCGCCGGTGAAGGCCTGGGCATAGGTGTCGAGCTGCGAGCGCAGCTTGCGGATGACCTCCTTGGTGGGGTCGCTGCTGGCCAGGCTGGGGGGATCCTTGGCCGAGCCGTCGTAGCGCATGTTCTGCAGCGCGCTCAGCTTGCCGTCGGTGAAATGATCGTTGACGGTCATGGACTGCCCCTCGTTCGTCACCACGAGGTTGTTGCCGTCATAGGTAAGATTTGCCGGTTCGGCGTCCAAAAGTGACAGGCCGGAGGAGGTAAAAATGGCCAGGCGCCCGTCCTGCCGCTCCACCGTGCGCACCGAGACCAGTTCGCTGATCTGCTTGACCAGGGCATCGCGCTTGTCGGCGACCACGTTGGCGGAATCGCCGTAGCCTTGCAGCGAGACCATATCCTTGTTGATGCGGTCCACCTGTTTCAGCAGGTCGTTGAGCTGGGTGACGGAATCGGTGGTGTCCTTCTGCATCTCACGGTTGAGGTCTTCGACGCCCTGGGACACGCGCTTGACTTCGCGGGCCAGGGTGTCGCCGGCGCGCAGGAATTCCTGCTGCGCGGTCTCGTCCTCGGGCGAGGTGGCGAGCGTCTTCATCGCCGTGTCGAAGGCGTTGGCGTACTGGTTCAGCAGCGGGCTGCCGTTGGTCGTCCGCATCAGGTCGCCCAGCTTCTGCATATAGGTGTTCTGGGTGTCGTATGTGGCCGTGCGGGCGGTCAGATCCTGGACCTGGGAACGCAGGGCGGCATCGACCTCGCGCCGGTATTCGGCGGTCAGAACCTGGCCGCTGCGATCGACCTTCTGTTCCAGGGTGTGGCGGGTGCGGCTGGGGTCGTCGGACCGGGCCACGTTGTCCGAAACCACCTTCACCTGCGACTGAACCGTGCGAAGGCTGGCGGTGGCGCTGTTCAGGGCGCTGAAGAGGGACATGGCCGGGAACCTTTCGATTTTTGGGCACGCCGCGGGCGTGCGGGGAACACGGTCCCCGCCGGGCGCTTAATGCCGGTACCGTCCGAGGCGCGTTACCGCTTGATGTTCAGGACTTCCTGAAGCATCTCGTCGGTGGTCGTGACGATCTTGGTGTTGGCGGAATAGCTGCGCTGGGTCACGATCAGCTTGGTGAATTCGTCGGCGATGTCCACGTTGGAGCTTTCCACGCTGCTCGCCACCACCGCACCGGCGCCGTTGGTTTCGGGGTCGTTGAAGTTCGGCTTGCCGGTTTCGTCGGTTTCGATGAACACGCCCCCCGCTTCGCGCTGCATGGCGTTGGGGTTGTTGAAGGTGACGATGGGCACGCGGGCGATCACCTTGCTGCGGCCGTTGTCATAGTTGACCAGCACGTTGCCGCTGTCGCCGAACACCACTTCCTTGAACTGTCCGCGGCCGGCACCGTCCTGCACGAAGGTGCCCACCGTCATGCTGTTGCCGGCGTACTGCGACAGGCCGCCCTGGCGCTGGAACTTGCCGAGGTTCAGGTTGACCGTCTGGTTGCCGAAGCCGTAGTTGACGGTGAAGGTCAAGGTGGCGGCGTCACCGGCGTTCTGGTTGGGGGAACTGACCGCGGTGCCGTTGCCGACCAATGCGGTGCTGATGCCTGTCAGCAGCGCGGTGTTGTCCTTGGCCGTGCCGAAGGTCAGACCGATATAGGCCGGTGTCTGGCCGGTCACCGTCGATTGCTCCAGCGTGAACTGGTCGGCCGCGTCGCCCGATGGTTTCTTGGCCACCAGCGTGATGACGCCGCCCTGGGACGACGCCGTGACCGGCAGGGAGGTGTTGGAGTTGATGGTGTTCGCCATCGCCGCCGAAATTTCCTCCATGCTCAGCTCTTGGCCGGTGGTGGTGTACGACACCGGGGTGCCGTTGACGTTCAGCGTGTAGACGGTGCCCACGTCGCCCACGGCACCGGTCAGGGTGACGGTGCGCTGCTGGCGGATGCCCGACACGTTGGTCTGGGAGAACGACCCGGCGATGGTGTTGGCCGCCGCCGAGGAGTTGGTCACCCCCGCCGAGCAACTGGCGTCGAGGTTGTCGCCCGCCACCTTGTCCTGAATGGTCAGCACGCCGCCCGAGGACGCCGCGGTGACGTTCAGCCCGCTGATGGCGTTGATGCGGTTGGCCAGTTCCTGCGCCACACCGGAGATGTTGGCATAGGTGGCATAGGCCGCCGCCGTCACCGTCACGTTGACCGTGTGGTCCACGCCGTTGTTGCGCACGCGCACCGAATAGACGTCGCCCACGTCGATGGCGGTCTGGGGGAAGGTGATGCGCTGGGTCTGGCCGGCGGTGGTGCTGGCGTCGGTGGTCACCGGGCCGAGGACGGTGTTGTTGGTCACCGTGCCCTGGCTGACCGTCTGGGCGACCTTGAACCCGGTGCCGGCGGTGCGGGCGACCATGCGGATGGTGGAGCCGGTCACCGTCGCCATCACCGGTGCCGCCGGGGTGGCCGAATTGATCTGGTTGGCCAGCGACCCGGCCACGCCCGAGAAGGTGCGGAGCTGCCCGATGTTGTCGGCCGTGATCTTCACACTGTAGGTGGTGTTGTCCAGCGTCACCGCATAGGTTTCGCCGATGCGCAGATTGTCCTGACCGTTGGTGGTCTGGCCGCTGATGGTGACCGAGTTGATCTGGGCGATCGGCGTCACGCCGGGCACGTTCTGGCCGAACGAGATGGTCGCGGGCGCCCCGGCGAACGAGCCGTCCACCGGCAGCGTGCTCGACCCCGGCGCGCTGATGGCCAGGCGCCAGCCGTTGGCACCGTCCTGGCGCCAGTCCAGATTGACGGCGCGCTGGTTGCCCTGCGCGTCGAAGATCTGGATCTGCTGGGTCGGAATCTTGCCCGTGGGCGTGGCCGGCAGGTTGGCCGACAGGTCGATGTTGTTGGTGGGCGACGGCTTGTCGATCAGCGACGACACCTGGATCGGCTTGATGATGTCCTTGCGCAGCTCGCCGGTCACGTCGTCCACCGCCCAGCCGTTGAGCGCATAGCCCGAGCTGTTGACCAGATAGCGGTTCTTGTCCAGCTCGAAGTCGCCCTGGCGGGTGTAGTAGCTGGCCCCGGCGCTTAGCGTGCCGGTCTGGGTCTGCACCACCTTGTTCAGCGCGGCGGAGCTTGCGGCCTCCACCTTGGTCACGCTGAAGAAGCCCTGCCCCTGGATGGCGATGTTGGTCGGCGTCTGAACCTGCGTCAGGTTGCCCTGGACGTTGTTCATGAACACCGGCTGCGCGATCACGCCGCCCGGGGAATGGATGCGGGAATTGGATTGCAGCACCAGCGTTTCGAACGCGGTGTTGACCCGCTTGTACCCCACCGTCGAGGAGTTCGCGATGTTGTCCGAGATGTGGCCGAGAGAGCGCGACTGCGCCGTCAGACCGAGGACCGCGGTGGTCAGCGAACCGAAGATGCTCATGGCCGTGGAACTCCACGCAAGGGGCAGAAAGTGTTTGTTGCCCATGACATAAGCAAAGACGGTGCCAATTTTATGGATTGGCATAAAATCGTTTATTATCAGCTAGATATCGGAAAATAGGGCAGGGATCAGGACCAAAATTTCCCCCCAGACCGGAAAGTTTCGCCTAGCGCACCCCCCATCCGGGCACCGGCATGGGGAAAGCGCTGCCTCTTTGGGGTGTCAGCCGCCCCGGCGTTCCAGGGCGCGGCGCAGGTAGCGGGCCACCGCCTGCCCCACCCGCGGCCAGGCGCCGGCACGGTCCTGGCGGAACAGCCGGACGGTGGGGTACCAGGGCGTGTCGGCCCGGCCCAGGAACCAGCGCCAGTCGGGGGCGTGGGGCAGCAGCAGCCACGCCGGGCGGCCCAGGGCGCCGGCCAGATGCAGCGGTGCGGTATCCACGGTGACGAGGAGGTCCAGCCCGGCCAGCAGGGCGGCGGTGCCGGCAAAATCTGCCACCGCGTCCATCGGGTCTTCCAGCCGGGCGGCCCAGCGGGGGGGCAGGGCGGTGCGGGCCGGGCCGGTCTGCAGGCTGAACAGCCGCACCCCCGCCACGTCCAGCAGCGGATCGAGCGCGCCCAGGGGCAGGGAACGGTTGCGGTCGTTGCGGTGGCCGGGGTTGCCCGCCCACACCAGCCCGACCCGCAGCCGCCCGCTGCCGTCGTCCAGCCGCGCCGTCCACGCCGCCGCCTCCGCCGGATCGGCGGACAGATAGGGGACGGGGGCGGGAATGTCCGCCACCCGGCGGGTGGCAAAGGCCCGCGGCAGGCTCATCAGCGGGCAGTGGGCGTCGAAGGGCGGCGGCGTGTCGCCCCGCGGCACGATGGCCAGGGCGCCGGCTGGAACCGGCAGGGTGCGCAGCAGGCGGATCAGGTGCGGGTGCACCTCCAGCACCACCCGCGCGCCGTGGCGGGCGGCCAGCGCCACCGCATCGGGGACGTAGCGGACGAACTGGATGGTGTCGCCGAACCCCTGTTCGGCGTGCAGCAGCAGGGTTCCGCCTGCCGGCAACGGCTGGTCCGCCGTCCAGGGCGGGGCGGGAATGCGTTTCCACCGCTGCTCGAACCCGGTCCAGCCGGCGGCCAGATCCCCCTGCACCAGCCGGCTGAGCGCCAGGGCCATGTGGGCCTCGCGGTCGGTGCCGTCGGCGGCGGCCAGGGCGGCGAAGCAGGCTTCGGCGCCGGGGAACATCTGCCGGTCGCGCAGCACCAGCCCCAGGTCGAGCAGGCTGTCCCGGTGGCCGGGCCGCAGCCGGTGGGCGCGCCACAGCCAGCGGGTGGCGGCCTCCAGATCGTGGCCGGCATGGCAGGCGAGGCCCAGATTGACCGCGGCGTCGGGCTGGTCCGGCTCCAGCGCCAGGGCGCGCAGCAGGGCCGCCGCGGCCCCGGCGTCATCCCCCGCCGCCAGCCGCACCCCGCCCAGATGCGCCCACACCGCCGGGGCCGCCGGCTCCACCCGCAGGGCGCGGGCCAGCCACGCCGCCGCCGGGCCGGATTGCCCGCCCTGGGCGGCCAGCGTGCCCAGCAGGTGCAGCGCCGTGGCCGCATCGGGGGCCAGCGCCAGCGCCCGGCGGTACAGCCGCCCGGCCCGGTCGCCGTCGCCGGCCATATGGGCTGTGACCGCCGCGTTCAGAAGGTCGGAAAGGGTCGCCATCCCCCTTGTCTATACCGGCCCGGCGGGAAGGGAAAGACGGCTTCGCACGGGGGCTGCACCGCAGCCCTTCCGCGGGGAAGAGGCCCGGAACGACGCATGTCTTGGGCGGGGCGATCTTTGCGCTTCCTCCCTTCGATTGCTTCGTTCATAGTATTCGCAACATTTTCACATTTAAAATGTGATGGATTTTGGGCATGGACCAACAGATCTATTCCGATATTCAGAGCATTCATTTGGATGCTGTCGGCGGTGTTGCCGGTGATATGTTCGCGGCGGCCCTTCTGAACGCCCGGCCCGGCCTGTGGCCGGCGGTGGCCGCCGCGGTCGCGGCGCTGGGCCTTCCCGCCGCGGTGGATGTGCGGACCGAGGACGTCAACGACGGCGTGCTGACCGGCACACGCTTCCATGTGGATGAGGGGCCTTCCCGGACCGGCCACCACCATCACCACGGTCATGGTCATCATGACCATGATCATCACCATCATCACGACCATGACCATGACCATGACCATGGGCACACCCCGTGGCACGTCATCCGGGCGCGGCTGGTGGCGGCGCCGCTGATGCCGGCGGTGCGGGAGCATGCGGTGGGCATCTTCACCCGCCTGGCCGAGGCGGAAGCAGCGGTGCATGGCGTATCCCCCGACGACGTGGCCTTTCACGAGGTGGGGGCCATCGATTCCCTGGTGGACATCGTGGCGGCGGCGGCGCTGATCGCGGCGCTGGGGCCGGTGGCGTGGACGGCGGGGCCGCTGCCGCGCGGGTCGGGGCTGGTCACCACCGCCCACGGCATCCTGCCGGTTCCAGCTCCGGCCACCGCCCGGCTGCTGGCCGGCTTCGACCTGTCCGACGACGACGAGACGGGGGAACGGATCACCCCCACCGGGGCGGCGATCCTGGCGTGGCTGAAACCGTCGCAGGCCCCGGCCCCGGCCCCGCGGCGGCTGCTGTCCGCCGGCACCGGGTTCGGCACCCGGCGGCTGAAGCGCCGGCCCAACATCCTGCGCGCGCTGCTGTTCGCCGCCGCCCAGCCCGCCGCCGCCCCGTCCGGCGGGGAGGACGCGGTGAGTGTCCTGCGGTTCGAGGTGGACGACCAGACGGGGGAGGATCTGGCGGTGGCCCTGGACCGCATCCGCGCCCTGCCCGGTGTGCTCGACGTGTGCCAATGGCCGGTGTTCGGCAAGAAGGGGCGCATGGGGGCCGCGGTGCAGATCCTGGCCCGCCCGGACACGGCGGCGGCGGCGGAATCCCTGGCGCTGGCGGAAACCACCACCCTGGGCGTGCGCTGCCACCGGGCGGTCCGGTCGGTGCTGCCGCGGGCGGCCACCGACGTCGGCGGCGTGCCGGTGAAGGTGGCCCGGCGCCCCGGTGGTGCCGTGACCGCCAAGGTGGAAATGGATGCCCTGGCCGGCATCGCCGGGGCCGGTCACCGCGCCCGGCGGCGGGCGGCGGCGGAGCGGGCGGCCCTGGCCGCGGTGGACGAGACGGAGGCACCCGATGCCGATGCATGAGGCCCTGCGCACCGTTCTGGGCGGGTGCCGCGACCCGCTGGTGGCCGTGTCGGGCGGGGTGGATTCCCTGACGCTGGCCAGTTTCGCCCACCGTACCCTGGGCGGGGTGCGCATGGCCCACGCCGTGTCCCCCGCCGTGCCGCAGGCGGCGACCGCCCGCGTCCGCGCCCTGGCCGGCGATCAGGGCTGGCACCTGTCGGTGGTGGAGGCGGGGGAATTTTCCGATGCCCGCTATCTGGCGAACCCGGTCAACCGCTGCTTCTATTGCAAGACCAACCTGTACGAACGGCTGGCCGGGCTGGGCGGCGGCGGCACGGTGCTGTCGGGGGCCAATCTGGACGATCTGGGCGATTACCGCCCCGGTCTGGCGGCGGCGGCGGATCACGGGGTGCGCCATCCCTTCATCGAGGCCGGCATGGACAAGGCGGCGGTGCGGGCCCTGGCCCGCGCGCTGGGGCTGGGGGAGGTGGCGGAGCTTCCGGCATCCCCCTGCCTGTCCAGCCGGGTGGAAACCGGCCTGCCCATCACGCCCGCGTCCCTGGCCCTGGTGGAGCGGGTGGAAGGTTGGCTGGCCGCCGAGCACGGCGCCGCGGTGGTCCGCTGCCGCGTGCGCCCCGGCGGGCTGGAGATCGAACTGGGCGAGACGGATCTGGCCCGCATCGGCGGCGATGCCCTGGCCGCCGCCCTGCGCCGGGCGCACCCGGCGGCGGCGGGGATGGACATCCGCGTGTCCCCCTACCGCCGCGGATCGGCCTTCGTCGGCGACAAGCGGGTGGTGCGGCCATGACCCCCGCCGATGCGCGTGCCGCCGATGAAATCCGCCTGGACTTCGCCCGCGGCGAACGGGTGGGGGTGGGGGAGGCGATCTTCTGCGCCGGCAAGAGCGCCGGGCAACTGGCCGCCATCCTGGACGCGGCGGCGGAGCGGCAGGCCCGGTTCCTGCTGACCCGCCTGTCGGTGGAGGCTCACGCCGCCCTGCCGGACCGGCACCGCGGTGGGCTGGACTATGATCCGGTGTCGCGCACCGCCTTTTTCGGCGGGGCTCCGGCGGCGGGGCGGGGCGGTGTGGTGGCGGTGGTCGCCGCCGGCACATCCGACGCCCCGGCGGCGCGGGAGGCGGAGCGCACCTTGCGTTTCAACGGCGTGGCCCCCACCATGATCTTCGACGTCGGCGTCGCCGGGCTGTGGCGGCTGCTGGAACGGGTGGAGGAGATCGCCGCTCACCGGGTGGTCATCGCCGCCGCCGGCATGGACGCCGCCCTGCCCACGGTGCTGGGCGGGCTGGTGCCGGGGGTGCTGATCGCGCTGCCCACCTCCACCGGCTACGGCGTGGCCCGCAACGGCGAAACCGCCCTGGCGGCGGTGCTGGCGTCGTGCGCGCCGGGGATCGTGGCGGTGAACATCGACAACGGCTATGGCGCGGCGGTGGCCGCCCTGCGGGCGGTGCGCCCGCTGCCGTGAGCGACGCAGGAGAGCGTGATGGACGAGACACCCCCCGTGCCGCTTCCCCCCGCCGTCCCCGTCCATCTGATCCTGTCGCCGCTGGCGGTGGCGCTGGCCGTTGCCGCGCTGGGGCCGGCGCCGCACCTGACCGCCCTGGCCGTGGGCGCGGCGGGGTGGCTGGCGGCCATGGTGCTGCGCGCGCCCGTGGCGCTGGCCGGGCGGGCCGCCGGCCTGGCCCCGGAGCGGCTGGGGCTCGTGCTGCTTCTCGCCTCCGGCCCGGTGGAGGAGGCGTGCCGGCTGGCCGCCCTGTGGCTGTGGGGCGGGGATCTGCGCACCGCCCTGTGGCTGGGGCTGGGCTGGGCGCTGGGCGAGGCGCTGGCGCTCTTCGTGGGCGGGCTGGTGTCGGGGCGGGTGCTGCGCAGCCCCGGCGACCAGGGGGACAAGGCCCGTGCGCATCTGGCCGCCCAGGGAAAGGCCGCCGCCGCCCATCCCGCGTGGGGCGGGCTGGAACGGCTGTCGGTGACCGGGCTGCACGTGGGGCTGTCGCTGTGGATCGCGTGGAATCCGTGGCTGGCGGTTCCGGCGGCGCTGGCGCACACCGCCGTCAACGCCGCCGCCGCCACCGTGATGAAGCGCACGGGCCGCATGGCTCTGACCGAAGCCGCCGTCGCCGTGCCCTCGGCGGCGGTGCTGGCCGTGGGGCTGGTGCTGGCTCTGGCTCTGTCCTGACGCGGGGGCGGTGGCCCCTCAGATCCCGATCAGCTTCCACCCCGGATTGAAGGGCCGGGCGCTGACGTGCGTGGGCAGGGCCAGCAGCAGCCCGTCCTCTTCGTACAGCAGCCCGGCGTCGAGCAGCGGGGCCAGGGTGCCGCGGGGGTCTTGCGCGAAGTCCTCGCGGGTGAAGGCGATGGGGGTTTCCGGGGCGGAGGCCGGCACGATGCGGAACGTGTCCCCCGATCCGGCCCAGCGGCGTCCCGGCGCGATGGGATAGGGGGATGCCTCGTCCGCTTCCGCATCCCCGCCGGCATCCAGCAGGGTGTCGATGCGGGTGGGGCCGTCGCAGGCGCGCAGCACCTGGGCGGCGAAGCCCGACAGACGGTAATCGGCCCCGCGGCGGGGATCGCGGCGGTCGCGGACCAGGATCCCGTCACCCTGCCGCTCCCAGCTCAGCACCGTCTTGCCGCTGCGGAACGCGGTCACCCAGTCCTGCACCTCCTGGCTCAGCTTGCGCAGGTAGGACAGGTCGTGCGGCCCGCGCCCCGCCACCTCGAACACATAGGCGTGGCGGGCCACCTCCTCCGGCGGGAAGGGATAGAGGAAGCTGTAGTTGTGGTGCGGCACCAGCCGGATGCCGAACCGTTCCGGGTCGCGGTAGAGCGGGCTGAAGCGGTGGAATTCGATGTCGATCACCGCGTTGGGCGGGCTGAGATGGGTCAGCTTGCCCACGTCGCGGGCCATCTTCTGGTATTCGAACGGGTCTTCGCCGGGGAAGCCGGCCAGCACGTTCCACGCCGGCACGATGCCGTATTCGCGGGCGTATTTCAGGAACGCGATGTTCTGGATGCCGCGGATGCCCTTGTTCATCAGCTTCAGCACGGGCGTGGACAGGCTTTCGATCCCCGGCTGCACCATGGTGATGCCGGCATCCGACAGGGCCGCCACCTGGGCGCGGTTCATGTTCGCCTTGATCTCGTAGAACAGGTTGAGGTTCAGCCCGTTCTCCTTCGCCCACGCGACGAAGCTCTGGTAATAGCGGGTGGACAGGATGTTGTCGGCCATGAACAGGTATTTGACGTCATAGGTGCGGGCGATGTGGCGCACCTCCTCCTGGAACCGTTCGGCGTCCTTGTGGCGATAAGTGATGCCGTTGGCGTTCAGGCCGCAGAAGATGCAGTGGTGCTTTGCCCCCCACCAGCAGCCGCGCGACGATTCCAGCGGCAGCACCAGCGTATCGTGATCGTACAGGCCGTATTTCTTCCGCTCGGCGATGAAATCGCCGAACACGGGGATGGGCAGGGCGTTCATGTCCGTCACCGGCTGTGACGGCGGGCCGCACACCACCTGCCCGGCGGCGTCGCGGTGGATCAGCCCCGGCAGCCCGGTCACGTCGGACCCCGCCTCCAGCCGTTCCACGAATTCGGGGAAGGACAGGTCGGCTTCGCCCGAGAACACGTAATCGACGAAGGGAAAATGCTCGGCCACCGCCGGTCCCATGTCCCCGTCGCAGTTGGCCCCGCCCAGCACCACCCGCTTGTGCGGCCAGCGGTCCTTGACGTGCTTGGCCAGCGCCAGCGCCGGCCCGTTCTGGAAGAAGGTGGTGGTGATGCCGATGACGTCGTACGGCTCCAGTTCCGCCGCCATCTCGTCCAGCAGGGCCGGAACCTTGGCCGCCAGCCCCAGGATGATGCGGCTGGGCAGCAGCGCGGGGTCGGTGGTGTTGGCCCGCCGGTCCAGTTCCTCCAGCCGTTTGAGCACCTGGGGAATCTGGGGTTCCAGCCGGTCGGGATAGACGGTGCGGATGAAGACCCATTCGTTCCACGGAAACAGCTCGCGCTGGGTGAGCTGGCTGTAGACGGCGGTGCGCACCGTGTCGTCGGCCACGTCCAGCGCCTGGGTCAGGCGGTAGTTCCAATAGAAGGTGCGCGTGTGGAAGCCGCGCTGCTCCACCCCGCCGGCCAGCACGGCGATGCCCAGATTGGCCAGGTTGGGCGGGCCATAGGGCGGATAGACGAAGGCGATCTTCAGGCGTTTGGGCGCGTCGCTCATGAACCTGTCCTCTCTTCCCCCGTGCGGATCGGGTGTCCGGCGGATCGGATGCTCAGAAGTACTGGGGATTGACCGACGAGGAGAGCCAGCGCATGTACGCCTCCTCCTCCGCGCTCAGCGGGCCGGCGTTCAGCGCCTCCACGATGCCGTTGAGCTGTTCGGGGCTTTGCGGCGAGCACAGAACCCCATCCATGCCCGGAACCGTCAGGGCGAAGCGGTAATAGTCGGTGGTCTTGGGCAGCCAGGAGCGCCCGTCCAATCCCAGCTTCCGGAACTGCTCCGGCGTCACCTGGGACATGGTGCTCTTGAAGTTGAAGATCAGGCCGGTGCGGTCGGGGCGGGCATAGGGGAAGATGTCGGTCACCGCACCGGGGTGGGACGTGTTGTAGCGGATGAAGTGCACGTCCAGCAGGTTGGCGTTGATGCTGAGCAGCGCCGCGGGCCGGTGGTGGAACGATGCCCCCAGCGCCTGCCCGCCGAAATGACGGGCGGACCGGGCACCGTGCAGGGAATTGAAGCGGGAATAGAGGTTCGCTTCGCTGGGCACGGCGCCGGCCATCAGCACATCGACCCGCTCCAGCCCCGGCACGGAATCGATCACCTCGTTGAATTGGAGATAGTTGAACAGCGGCTGGTCCAGATAGGACACCACCGCCACCACCACCTCGTCGCGGGCCGACGGGCGGCTGCGGAACAGCTCGGCCAGACCGTCGCGCAGACCCTGGTACAGCGGCCAGTGCAGGTCGGAGGTCAGAAAGAAGAAGTTGATCCCCATGTCATAGGCCGCCAGCACCGTGTCGGGCGTGGTGATGCCCAGGGCCAGCGGGCTGACGGTCATGCCGGTCAGCCCCAGCGGCAGGCGGTCGTGGGGTTTGGGCAGGCTCTGCCGCCGGGCCGGGCGCAGGCCGCCCAGCGGCAGGGTCGCGGGCTTCATCCGGGCAATGGCCGCGCGGGGCGTGGCGGGAGTGGTCGTCGGGGCCGTCATTTCGTCGTGTCGTCCTTGTCGCTCGTGCCGGGGGTGGTCTTTCTGGTCCGGGTGCCGCGGGGCTTGCGGGGCCGGGCCGTGGGTTTCCGGGGTGTGGCCCCGTGCTCCTTGGGCGTTTCCGCCGCTTTTTCCGTTTCCACCGGAGGGGAGGGGAGCGGCTCCGGCGCGGGCGGTTCGGGCTCGGGCGGCTCGGGGGCCGGGGGCGGCGCCACCGGCACCGGCAGGTCCGCCGGCTGGGGGCGGGGGGTGAAGGTCAGCAGGCTGCGCACCCGTTCGGGATCGGCCAGTTCCAGATAGAACCGTCCGATGCCGGCCAGACCGAACAGCAGATTGGGCGTCTCGCCGTTGGGCGGGCCGCCGCAGGGCCAGGGCACCCGCGGGGCGGCGTGGGCCTGCACCCCGTGACGGGCGGCGTAGAGGGCGTAGTCCCGCCATTCCGGCTGCCCCAGCGCCGCCGCGGCCTGCAGCACGAACGCGGCGTTGCCGGCGGCGCCGCTGGCCTGGGCGAAGCTGATGGCGGGAAGGGCCGGGGGCACCAGCGTGGCGAGGGCGGCGTTCACCGCGTCGCGGATCTCGGCGTCGGTTTCCGCCCGCTCCGGCAGCAGCGTGCGCAGGCGCAGGCGCACCAGACCCACCCCCACCGCCCCGTGAACCCAGGCCACGGGATAGCGGGCCGGGTTGGCCGCCAGCAGGTTCGCCGGGCCGGCGTCCAGCCGCAGGTCGGGCCACAGCCGCCAGTGGGGATCGAAATGCGCCGTCTCATACGCCAGCGCGCTCAGGGCCGTGTCGCGGAAGGCTTCGTCCCCCCCGGCGGCGTGCAGTTCCAGCAGCGCCACCGCGATGCCGCCCGCCCCGTGGGGGCCACCCACGAGATCGGGATGGGGCTGGTCCGGGGCGGTGGCCCACGACGCCCCGTGGGGGCCGCGGCGGGCGCTTTCCACCAACTGGCGGCCATGCGCGAACGCCGCCGTGCGCAGCGCCGTGTCGTTCGCCGCCGCGGCGGCATCCAGCAGCGCCAGCGCCGCCCCCGCCCGTCCGCCGTACAGGTCGGGCGGCTGCGGTTTGGTCACGGTGTTGCTCAGGCCGGACAGGGCGAGGCGGGCGGCCTCGTCCCACTGCTCGTCCCCCAGGGCGCGGGCGGCCAGGGTGAAGGCGATGGCGGCGGCGGAACGGCCGGTGTAAAGGCCATCCGCAACGGCTCCCCCCCCATCATCCAGATGGCGGGCGGCGTGGGCCAGGGCGCCGCGGGCCGCCTGCCGCACCAGCGGGTCGCCGGTCGCCCGCCACAGCTCGGCCAGGAACAGACCGATGCCGGCGGTGCCGTCACCCAGCGCCGGCCCCATGGCGCGGTACACGGGGGTGATCCGCTCGCCCTCGGCGTGGTAGGCCCAGCCGAGCCAGTTGCACCGGTCGCCGTTCCACACCGCGGTCATGGCCAGCCGGCGGCCGATGGCGGCGGCCACCTCCAGAAAGACGGCGGCCTCGCCGTCCGGCGGGGGCGGGGTTACAGTCGTCGTCGCAGTCATGGAGCAAGCCTTTCCGCATCGAAGGCGCTGTAGATGTCGGTGCGTCCGGGGGACACCCAGGGGTGGTCCAGGCTGATGCCGGCGGTGGCGAACCGGGCCTTGACCGCCGCCAGCTTCTGGGCGGTGGCGGTCTGGCCGGCGGCGTGGGCGGCCAGCACCGCGTCGGCGATCAGCCGGCAGCGGTGAAGCCCGAAGCTGTCGCCGTTGCCGGGGTCTTCGGCAAAGCCGACCCCGGGCAGGAAGCGGCAGGTGAACAGCGGCGTGGGGTCGGCCAGGCCGGCGGTGGCCTCGCGGTCCAGCCCGGCGATGATGCGGGCGACGAATTCCGCGTGGCGCCGCGCCATGTACAGCACCATGGAATCCGACCGGGTGTAGTGGGTGGCGTCGGTCAGCGCCTTCATCCGGTACGGCACCTGATAGGCGTTCAGCGCCGCGGTGATGGCGCGCACCAGCGGGATCACGCCGGTGGGGGTGATGTTGAAATAGACGCGGGTCAGGGCGAATTCGTCCCACATGTCGGTGGGCGCCTCGCCGTACATGAACTGGAACGCGGTCTGGATGGTGTGCGACCCGCGGGTCAGCCACAGCAGCACCTGCTCCCCCGGCTGGGGCACGCTGCCCCGCCCGTTCGTGGACAGATACTCGCCCGCGCGCACTCGGCGCTGGCATTCGCCCTTGACGACGCTCAGCGTGCCGTCGGGATCGGCGGCATAGACCCGCCAGCCGCCGTCCCAATGATCGCGGTTGCCGTTGGCGGCGTCCAGCTTGTGCGGGTGCAGCGGGTCGGGGGCATAGGGGGACCGGGGCGGCGGGCCGGGAAAGCGGTGGGCGTAGCAGTTGGTGTAGAGCGTGCCCAGCAGGGCGCCGGCCATCGCCCCCGGCTGGGGCAGGTGGTGCACCGGGCCGCCGGCGAAGCGGAAGGCGTCGGGGGCGACGATCTCCAGCGCGTCGAGGATCGCCGTCAGTTCGGCTTCCAGCGTTTGGGGAGCGTTTTCGGTCATGGGAGGGGTTCCGTCCGGCAGGGGCGCGGTCACGGGGAAAGGCCGAGGATGTCGGCGGCGGCCTGATGCGGGTTCCACAGAAACGCCCGCGCGCTTTCCATCAGCGCGTCCGACTGGGCGGTCAGGGGCGAGCGGTTGAACAGCGCCTCGAACACCGCCACCACCAGCCGCGCCCCGGTCTGGCGCAGGCAGCGGGTCAAGAAGACCTGGGCCGCACCGCCGCTGAAGCCGCGGCTTTCGGTATAGACCTGCCAGAAGCGCCGCAGCGACGGGCCGGCGTCGGCCATGGTGCGGTCCTGGCGCCCGTCCTGGGCGGCGGGCCCCGCCTGGGGCGGGATCAGCATCACATAGATGATGTAGGAGGCGAAGATGCAGGCGATGTCCCACGCCGCATCCCCCAGATCCACCAGTTCCCAGTCGATGACCTTGAAATCGTATTCACCGTTGGGGCCGGCGGGATAGACGACGAAATTGTCCCATTTCATGTCGCCGTGGATCAGGGCGTTGAATTCATACTCCGGCCGCAGGGACAGAAGCTGCGCCACCAGATCGGGGCGCCGGCCCAGCATCTCCAGCATCGGCTGGGCGATATGGGATGGGAATTGGGGCAGCGGCGCCAGGGTGGCGGGATCCAGGGTGAAGATCCACGGCGGCTGCCGGGGAAAGAGCTGGGCCGCCGCCGGTTCCAGCAGCGCGTTCGCCGCCTGTGCGTGATAGGCGCCGAGACCGCGGCCCAGAAGCTCCCCCACCTCCGCCGGAAAACGGCGCAGGCGGAAATGCAGCTCGTTCAGGTTCTCCGCCTGCGGCAGCAGGCCCAGGACCAGCGCGTTGCGGGTGCCGTCGAAATCCACGTAGTCGGGCGAAATGCGCTTCAGCGGTTCCAGCAGCGGGCGGGTGGCCACCAGTTGATAGAACGCGGTTTCCCGCAGCAGCGTCGCCGTGTGTTCGGCGGAGTTGCCGGTGACCTGCTTGATGAACAGGCCGGGACGGGAGCCGCAGGTGACCTTGTAGTTGCGGCACCGGCGCCCGGCCTCGGTCACGGCGAAACCGCCGTCCACGATGGCCCCGGCCTCCAGGATGCCGCGTTCCATCAGGACATGCGCGATGTTGGACACGGTCAGGAACATTCCGCGTGGCTTCCTTCCCTCAAGAGACGGGCGGACGGCGCGCCGGCCGGACGGGCCATCCAGAGACACAAAGAGCCGGGCAGGAGGCACCACAGCCGTCAGGCGGCGGTGCCTCCTGCCCGAAGGTGCCCGGGCCGGCCGTCCCGATGAACGGGGCGGCCGGTGGGCGCGCGGGGGGAACCCGTGATCTTAGAAGCTGATCGACGGGCCGACGGTGGCCGAGCCGGTCCCGGAGACGGTCACCGAGACCGAGCCGGACACCGGGGTCCACGTGGCCTGCGGCGCCGCACCGCTGGCCCCCTGGGGCGCCGGGCCCGTCAGCGTGACCGGCGGGACGGTCGGGTAGGTGTGGACCGTGGTCAGGGTGGGATGGGTGTACTGGGTGGTCAGGGTGGGCAGCGACACCGGCGGGATGGTCGGGTAGCCGCTGATGGTCGGCAGGGCCTGGGGCGCCGGGGCCGTCAGCGTGACCGGCGGGATGGTCGGGTAGGTGTGGACCGTGGTCAGGGTGGGATAGGTGTACTGGGTGGTCAGGGTGGGCAGCGACACCGGGGGGATGGTCGGGTAGCCGCTGATGGTGGGCAGGGCCTGGGGCGCCGCACCGCCGGCCGTCAGCGTCACCGGGGGCACGGTGGGATAGGTGTGGACCGTGGTCAGGGTGGGCAGCGACACCGGGGGGATGGTCGGATAGCCGCTGATGGTCGGCAGGGTCGGCACCGTCGGGACGGTGGTCAGCCCCTGCGCCGCCGCTCCCTGCGGCGAGGCGGTCTGGGTGGCGGTGGCCGTGACCGTGATCGTGGCGGGGGTCGGCGGGGTGACCGGCGACACCGGGGTCACGGTGATGGTCGGGGCCGGGGTGACCGGGGTGACGGTGACCGTGATGGTCTGCGGCGCGGCACCGGCGGCCTGGGCCTGCGGCGGGGTGGTGGCCAGCGACGTCACCGGGGTAATCGGCGTGACCGGAGAGATCGGCGTCACGGGCGTGATCGGCGTGTGGGTGATCGGCGTGATCGGGGTCGCCGGGGTGATCGGCGTCCGGGGCAGGGTGATGGTGGGAAGGGTGATGGTGGGCTGGGTTGGCAGGGTCGGCAGGGTCGGCAGGGTCGGCAGGGTGGCGATGGTCGGGAACGTCCCGCCGGTCAGCCCCTGGGCGTGCGCCGCGGTGTCGGCGGTGGCCGAGGCGGATACCGTGATCGAAGCCCCGGCCGAGGTGGTGACGCCGCCGGTGTTGGTGGCGCTGACGGTGATGCTGCCGGTCCCGGTGCCGCTGCCCGACACGGTGACGGTCACGCTGGCCGGGGTGATGCTCTGCACCTCGGCGGTCTGCGGGGCCGGCGCCAGACCGGTGCGTGGCACTCCCCCCGTCGCGAAGGTTTGCGTCGGGAGCGTCACGGTCGGCATGATCGTGTAGGGCGGGACCGCGTAGGTCTGGAGCGGCTGGGGCTGGGGAAGGCTGGCGGGAAGAACGGTAATGGGGAGCGTGGGATAGGAAAACATTCTATATGCCTCCATTAAAACGGTTCTGTTCAATCGGATGTGCTGGGATGAAAACCTGACCCCGGCGCCGCCGGGGCGGGGTGGCCGGCCCGTGCCGGCCGTCTTCACAGGCGGGTGCTCAGGCCGGGGGCGGGAGCGGGGGGGAATAGCCCGTGACCAGACCGGCACCGGCCAGGAAGCGGGTGATGCCAAGGGGCCGCAGGGTGGCGGACAGCACCTGGGCGGCGCGCGCCGCCCGTTCCGGCCCACGGGGCAGTCCGGTGTAATAGGTGTCGGCGGAGAGGATGGTCGCCAGGGCCGCCGTCGCTGCCGGGCAGGCCATGGACGTGCCGCTCATGTCGGCATAGGGGGCCGGCACCTCGGGGCGTGACGGCACGGTGGAGATGATGCCCACACCGGGGCCGGACAGCCCCACCTCATAGCCGATGGCGTCGAAATTGGCGGCGAACGCGCCGCCGTATCCGAAATAGACCGGCTGGCTGGGGGTGCAGGATGCGGCCAGCGTGCCGGCCGGCGATGTGCCCGGCGCGCCCAGCGCGTTCACCGCCGCCGCTTCGGGATAGGCGGCGGGGTAATAGACCGGGGCGCCGTTGGTGTTGCCGGCGGACGCCAGCGGCAGGGTGCCGGCTTCCAGCGCCGCGGTCAGGGCATCGCGCTCGATGGCCGACGGCTGCGAGCCGCCGAGGCTGAGGTTGATGAGGTCGGCGTTGAAGCTGCTGGCCAGGATGTCGATGCCCAGCGCGATATCGCCCTGGGTCGCGGTGCCGCCGGCGCCGAAGACACGGATGGCACCGATGTCGGCCCCCGGTGCGATGCCTTCGTAATCGCCTGACCCTTCGGCGGGGATGGCCCCGACGATGCCGGCCACATGGGTTCCGTGGCCGTCCTGATCCTGGGTGGCGGCGGGATCGGGGTCGTAGGTTCCGTCCACCGCGGCACCCAGCGGCGTGATGTGGTTCAGGTACGGGTTGGCGCCCAGCCCGGTGTCGGCGATGCCGATGCGGATGGAGCGTCCGCGGGCGGTGTTGGCGTTGGTGATGCCCACCAGATGGTGCCACCAGCCCAGCGGGCCGGTCTTGGGCAGCGGCGCCAGTTCCAGCACCGAGCCGTTGGTGGGGAACGCCTGAAGCACGCTCCAATAGCTGGACGCCGGCTCGACCACGATCATCACCGGCACGAACTGCGTCGGGTCGTAGTGGTAGCTGAGAACGCCGTCGGCGTCCGAGATCTTCTCCTGCCGGGTGCCGGGCACACGCCCGGTCAGGGAATTCAGCACCAGCAGCGCCTTGGCCCCCGCCACCGCCTGATTTCCGCCGCGCAGGGTGATGGTGAAGGTGCTGCCGATGCCGGCCTGGACCGGAACCAGCCCCTGGGCGCGGATCAGCCCGTCGATGATCGGCGGGCGGCCGCGCGTGGGATGGCGCAGGTATTCCGGTTCGACCAGCATATCGTCGCCCAGCTCGCTGGTTATGCGCGAGATGTCCGCCGATGCCCCTTCGATGCTGTAGACCCGGCGGGCCAGCTCCGAATCCGGTTTGTTGTCCTTGATGACGTCGAAATTGGCGGTCAGCAGCGTTTCCGCATGGTCGCCGCTGGCACGCCGTGCCTTGCGCTCGACTCCGCCGGCCAATTTGTTCGCAACGATGTATCGGGTCATGACTCACACCCCATGTATAGAGCAGCCGTCACGCGCATACTTATGAATGATAAATCGTTATGTTTCACAAATGAAACACAAGTAACATGCAACAATTAGCGCTCTAATTTAGGCATGTTGCGTTACGTCACTGAGCGCGTTCGGAAGATGGCAGGATTCTTTGCTTCAAGAAAAGTGATTTTGTTTTGCAAATGTTATCAATTGTTGTGCCGTCTATGTGTGGCGGACAATAATTTCCGTCATTCATACGTGTTTTTTGTTGTTAGATAACATTGATGGCCATATCAACCGGCGATATTGCAGGGGACGGGATGCCGAATTGATGCGGTATCCATCAATTATACCCGTTTATGCGGGAAAAAATGGCCATGCTTCCGCTGATCATGGCGAAGAGAAACGAAAAATTCTCTTTTCGGGGGAAAGATGCTGTGGGGTGAGACGAAAGGGCATGTCTTTGCAAAGCTCCGCCAGCATTCACTGTGGCGGATTGTCGCGCTTCATGAAAGTGCTGGCAAAATCACGCCCCGGGGGCGGGCGGCTCCCCATACAGCCGCCGCCGGGCCAGATACGCGGCGATCTCGGCGGGCAGCAGCCCGGCGGTTGCCGCCCCGGTGGCCAGGCGGCGGCGGGCTTCGGTGCTGGACCATTCCCCGCCGGCTTCCGACTCGAAGCGCGGCAGCACCAGCGGTGGGGCCAGCCGTTCGATGTCCGCCCAGCCGGGCCAGCGGGGGGCGTGACGGGCCACATCCTCCCCCATGACAAGGGTGAACCGGACATCGGGATGGCGGACGGCCAGGGCGTGGACCAGGGCATGGGTCTTGACCGGCCCCCCCAGGCGCCCTTCCAGTTCGGCTTCCAGGGGGCAGACCTCCACCCGTTGCCCCAGCGGCGCCGCCAGCATCCGGCACATGGCCATCCGATCGGCGAAGGGGGCCAGCGGCTTGCCGCCGGGATGCCGGGCCACGGGCACCAGCCACACCGCGGCGATGCCGGGGGACGCCAGAACCGCGGCGCACAGCCGCCGGTGTCCCAGATGGGGAGGGTTGAAACTTCCCCCCAGAAGCGCAACCCTTGCCTCTGCCGTCATCATCGGAGCCTTGTGGGTATCGGCCTCAACCGGAAAGCGGGGAGCGTGCCATGCAGCAGCCATCACCGGATTTCACCATACGGCCTTTCGCGGCGGAAGACATCGCCGCCCACGCCGCCGCCGTCGCCGCGTCCCGTCCCCAGCTTGCCGCCGGCCTGTCGTGGGCCACGCCGGCCTATGGTCTCAACGAAAGCGCCGCCTGGGTCATGTCCCGCGGGCCGGCGTGGGCGCAGGGCGGCGAATACAGCTTCGTGATCGAACACACCCCGTCGCGCGGCTTTGCCGGGTGCTGCGGCATCAACCGGCTGGACTGGCCGCACCGGGTGGGGAACCTGACCTATTGGGTCGATTCGCGCTGGGCCGGGCGCGGTGCCGCCACCGCGGGCGCGGTTCTGGCCGCCCGCTTCGCCTTTGCCAACCTGGGTCTTCAGCGGGTGGAGGTCCTGGTGGCCGTGGACAATCCCGCCAGCCTGCGGGTCGCGGAAAAGCTGGGCGCCGTGCGCGAGGGCGTGCTGCGCCGCCGCCTGCTGCTGGGCGGGGTGCGCAAGGATGCGGTGCTTCTGTCGGTCCTGCCGCGCGAGCTGAACGAACCCACCGTCGAGCGGTTGCCCCTGTAGCTCCGCCTCGGCCGGGGCCGTCATCCGCCGTCCAGCCGATCCGCCACCGCCGCCGCCGTCAGCGCGGCGGCGGCGACCGTCACCCGTTCCGGCCGGGGATGGCGCAGGGCCAGCGCCAGCGGGTGATCGGGCATGGGAAGCAGGCGGCGGAACAGCCAGCCGCCGGGGTCGTCCCCGCCCCCCGGTGCAAAGCCGATGGACAGCGGCGCCAGGGTCCGCGGGTCCAGGGTGAAGGCAAAGGAGTCCAGGGGCAGCGACAGCCCCAGCCCCACCGCCTTGATATAGGCTTCCTTGCAGGTCCAGAATCCATACAGCGCGTCGCGCCGGATGCCGCCGGGAAGGGCTTGGGCCTGTGCCACCTCTGCCGGCGCGAAGAAATGGGCGGCCAGATCCATGGTCAGGGTGCCGCGGGCGGTGTCCTCGGTATCGATCCCCACGTCATGGCCCCGGCACACCGCCGCCGCCACCAGCCGCCGCGTGTGGGACAGGTTGAACCGCAGCGGCGCACGCCCGGCCCGATCCGCCGCCATGTCCGCCGCGATTTCCGGGCGCCCGTGCGCGGTGGCCGTGAAGCGCCATGCTCCCGGCGGCACGGTCCCGTCACACGCCGACAGCATCACCCGCACCAGCGCGTGGGCGGCGATGAAGGCGCGGCGGTCCGCCTCGAACCGGAACCGGGCGGCCCGTTCCCGTTCCGCACCGCTCAGCCCGCGCTCCAGCCGGGCCCAATCGGCCCCGGCGTCTTCCACCGGCAGCCACCACACCGCAACATGGTCATCGGGAAGGGGAGATCGAAGCATCGGCTGGGCACGGGGACTGTTGCGGGCGGGGGAAGTATGGGGCGTTTCGCGGCGGCGGGGGAGAGGGAAACTCCCTGAATGGGGGGAGCGCCTGGCGAAAGGTCATAGTCGCGAAGTACAATCGCACCGGCTTCGTTCCCCATGCTAGTATCCGCTTCGATAGCAAGGTTAAGCGAATCGCATGATTGGCCCGATCCCGCGCAATGGGGGTAGAGGCCGGCGGGAACGGCGCTTTGGCCTTGTCGGTTGTCGGTGAAGACACTATCCCGGTGACGCCATGCGCTGTCTTTTCCATTACCCCTGTATCGTGGCGGGTTCACTTTCGTGATGCGTCTTCCTCTTTCGCGTTTTCTTTCCAAGGTCGATACCCGTGCCGCTCTGGCCGGTCTGGTTCTGGCGATGGGTGCCGTGGGCGGGGTGGCCTGGGGTGTGGTCACCGCCCTGGACTACACCGATACGCTGGAGCGGGCGGAGAGCAACCTTCGCCAATCGGCCGAACTGCTGGAAACCCACAGCCGCAGCGCCCTGATCCGCAGCCTGGAACGGCTGGACCGGGTGTCGGCGGCGCTGGACGGCGGCGGCATGGCGGCGGTGGCCGGCGACGGGCTGCCCGAACTGCTGTCCGCCCCCGTCGGCACCGTGTCGGTGATGGATGGGAGCGGGCGGGATCTGTTCGGGCCGGCCATCGACTTCCACATTCCCTCCGCGTCGGCCCTGCGGGCCATGGCGGCGGCGGACGGCGGCACCGGTATCCTGATGGCGCCGGGCGATGTGCACGGGGGGCCCGTGGTCGCCATCGGCCGCCGTATCGCCGGACGCAGCGGTGAAAAGGAAGGGGCGGTGTTCGTCACCCAGCCCTCGGCCTCCCTCAGCGCGGTCCTGCGGGTGCTGGACGACGGCGGGCGCCGCATCGCGGGCCTGTTCCGCATCGATGGGTCGCCGGTCTTCGGGGCGGGCGATCCCATTCCCGGCCTGTTCGACGGCGGCGGGGCCGTGGGCAGCGGCACCGGCTGGCTGGGCGGGCAGTCGTATGTGATGGCGTGGCGGCGCATGAGCGCGCCGCCCGGCGGCGCCCTGCCGGTGGTGGCGGTGGTGGCCGAGCCGCGCACCCACGTTCTGGCGCCCTGGTGGTCGCGGGTGGAGCGGGCGGCCGTGGTGGCCGGGGCCAGCCTTGCGGCCCTGCTGGCCCTGGGCGTCCTGGCCTGGGGGAGCCTGCGGCGGGAGGAGACCGCGGTGAAGGCGCTGGCCGAGGCCAAGGCCCGGCTGGAGCAGCGGGTGGACGAGCGCACCGCCGACCTCAGCGCCGCCAACCAGAAACTGGCCGAGGCGCTGTCCGATGCCGAACGGGCCAACGCCGCCAAGGGACGTTTCCTCGCCGCGGCCAACCACGATCTGCGCCAGCCGTTCCAGGCGTTGCGCCTGTTCCACCACCTGCTGGGCGGACGGCTGAAGGACGCCGGCTCCCAATCCATCGCCCAGAAGATGGGGGAGGCGCTGGAGAGCGGCGAAAAGCTGCTGCATTCCCTGCTGGAGGTGGCGACGCTGGATGCCGGCGTGGTGCGCCCGGTCATCGCCGCCGTGCCCATCGCCCCGGTGCTGAACGATGCGGTGGGCGAGTTCCGTGAGGCCGCCGCCGCCAAGGGGCTGGAGGTGCGGCTGGTGCCGTCGCGGGCGGTGGTGCGCACCGATCCCGCCATGCTGGGGCGGATACTGCACCATCTGCTGGGCAACGCCATCGCCTTTACCTCCGGCGGCGGCATCCTGATCGGCTGCCGTCACCGCGGCCAATGGCTGCGGATCGAGGTGTGGGACACCGGTGCCGGCATCCCCGCCGACCAGCTCGACGCCATCTTCGAAGATTTCGTGCAGTTGAACAACCCCGAACGCGACCGCCGCCGCGGCCTGGGCCTGGGCCTGTCGAAGGTGCGGCGCAAGGCGGCGCTGCTGGGCCATACGGTGGAGGTGCGCTCGCGCCCCGGCCATGGCTCCGTCTTTTCCATCGTCGTGCCCATCGCCGCCGCGGATTCCGCCGCCACCGCCGCCACGGTGAAGGGCGGCGGCGCCGCCGCCCCGGACAACCGCCGCATCCTGGTCGTCGAGGACGATCCCATGCAGCGCGCGGCCATCCAGCTTTTGCTGGAAACCTGGGGCCACACCGTCACCGCCGCCGCGGACGGCGAAGCGGCCCTGGCCGCTGTGCGCCTGTCCGGCGGTATGCCCGAGGTCATCGTCACCGACTTCCGCCTGCCCGGTGCCTTGACGGGGGTGGACATCGTGCGGGCGGTGGGGGACATCGCCGGCCACCCGGTGCCGGGGGTGATCCTGACCGGCGACACCGCCCCCGAACGCATCCGCGAAGCGGTGGCCACCGGATGCCGGCTGCTGCACAAGCCCTTCACCCCATCGCTGCTGAAGGACGCGCTGGCGGCCATCGGCGCCCCCGACCCCGCATCCCCGCGGCAGCACGCCGTCACCGCCACCATATGACGCATGGGCGGCGCTCATGACTTCCCAAACAGGGTAGGCGTCGCCATATGGCAATGATCGACTGCGTATCCGTCTGCCTCAGCGCGTCTTTTGCGGAGCGTCCGTGCCCATGCCGCACCAGCGTCCCCTGACCCGCCTGGACCAGCCGCAACTGGACGTGATGGTCCGGCGGCACGAGATGTTCCGCAACGCACGGGTGGGAGGCGCGCGGGCGATCCTGGCCTTTTCCGACCTGTCGGGGCTGTCGCTGGCGGGCCGCGATCTGGCTCACGCCGACCTGACCGGGGCCAGCCTGCGCGGCGCCAATCTGGCAGGCGCGCGGCTGGACTGCGCCTCCCTCTTCGCGGCCGACCTGCGCCAGACCAATCTGGAAAACGCCAGCCTGATCAAGACCGACCTGCGCGGGGCGTGCCTGCGCGGGGCGATCCTGATCGGCGCCAACCTGTTCGAAGCCGACCTGCGCGACGGCTCGCTGGCGGAAAAGGACCGTGCCGGCAACCTGCACCTGATCCAGATCGACGGGCCGATGCCGGCGGAGGCGTCGGGTGCCGATCTGTCGGGGGCCGACCTGACCAACGCCCGGCTGTCGGGCGCCATGGCCGTGCACACCGATTTCACCGACGCCGTGATGCGGGGGTGCAAGCTGGTGCGGGCCACCATGCGCGGCGCCAACTTCTCCGGCTCGATCCTGGAGGGGGCGGACCTGTCGGGCGCCGATCTGTCCGGGGCGTGCCTGCGCGGCGCGGTGCTGACCGGGGCCGCCCTGACCATGACCAACTTTGACAACGCCGACATGGAAGACGCCATGACCGACAAGCCGGTCGGGCGCACCGTGGACGAGCTGGGCCGCCCGCTGGAGGAGCTGCTGCGCGATCACATCCTGTGGGTCGGCACCGGCGGTGCCCAGGGGGCTGCCCTGGATCTCGGCGGTTTCGACCTGCGCGGCGGCCCGTCGCTGGCCCACGCCTGCCTGACCATGCTGCGGGCCGAGGGCGTGACGCTCTATGGCCTGGATCTGTCGGGGGTGCAGCTTCAGGCCGCGGTGATGGAACAGGCCGACCTGCGCTCCGTCAAGCTGACCAGCGCCGACCTGCGCGGCGTCAACCTCAAGGGGGCCAAGCTCAACAACGCCGATCTGCGCAACGCCAACCTGCGCTCGCTGGTGTTCGACGAGGACCGGCGGATGCCCGCCAACCTGTCCGGTGCCCGGCTGCGCTACGCCGATTTCCGCGGCGCCTGCCTGCGCAGCGCCAACCTGACCGGTGCCGACCTGTCGTTCGCCAACCTGACCGGCTGCGATCTGGGCAAGGCCGATCTGTCCCACGCCCGCCTGTTCGGTGCGCGGGTCGAACGCCGCGCCCTGATGGACGGGGTGAACCTGGAAGGGGTGGCGGGGCTGAAACTGTAACGTGCGCCGCCGCCCGTGACCTCTGCGCCGCACCGCGGGCAGTTATTTGATTTTCGGGCAGGACGGCGGCTTGCACCGCCCGTGGGGCTGCCGTAAGGTCCAGTGCCGTTTCATCACATGACGACCGGCTTTTTCCAACCACCTCCATCGTTTTCAGAGGCAGCCCACGCCATGTCGATCCTCGCCTCCCGCCTGTCGCGCATCAAACCGTCGCCGACCATCGCCGTGACCCAGAAAGCCCGCGAATTGCAGGCGGCTGGCCGCGACGTGATCGGCCTCGGCGCCGGCGAGCCGGACTTCGACACCCCCGAGAACATCAAAGCCGCCGCGGTCAAGGCCATCGAGGCCGGTGACACCAAGTACACCGCCGTGGACGGCACCCCTGCGTTGAAGAAGGCCATCTGCGCCAAGTTCGCGCGGGAAAACGGCCTGACGTACACCCCCGACCAGATCACCGTCGGCGTGGGCGGCAAGCAGGTGCTGTACAACGCCCTGATGGCGACCCTGAACGCGGGCGACGAGGTGATCATCCCCGCCCCGTACTGGGTGTCGTACCCCGACATGGTGGAACTGGCCGAAGGCACCCCCGTCTTCGTCAAGTGCCCGGCGGAAACCGGCTTCAAGCTGACCGCCGATGCGCTGGAAAAGGCCATCACGCCCAAGACCAAGTGGCTGATCCTGAACTCGCCGTCCAACCCCTCGGGCGCCGCCTACACGCGCGCCGAGATGAAGGCGCTGACCGACGTGCTGCTGAAGTACCCGCACGTCTGGGTGATGAGCGATGACATGTACGAGCACCTGCTCTACGACGGCATCGACTTCTGCACCCCGGCCCAGGTGGAACCCGCGCTGTTCAACCGCACCTTGACCGTGAACGGCGTGTCCAAGGCCTATGCGATGACCGGCTGGCGCATCGGCTATGCCGGCGGCCCGAAGGAGCTGATCAAGGCCATCGGCATCATCCAGAGCCAGTCCACCTCGAACCCCACCTCCATCAGCCAGGCGGCAGCGGTCGAGGCCCTGAACGGCCCGCAGGACTTCATCACCGAACGCGCCGAGGCTTTCCGCGCCCGCCGCGATCTGGTGGTGTCGATGCTCAATCAGGCCACCGGCCTGAACTGCCCCAAGCCCGAAGGCGCCTTCTACGTCTATCCGTCGTGCGCCGGCACCATCGGCAAGACCACGCCGGACGGCAAGGTCATCGAAACCGACGAGGATTTCGTGACCTACCTGCTGGAATCCGAAGGTGTGGCCGTGGTGCAGGGGTCGGCCTTCGGCCTCGCCCCGCACTTCCGCATCTCCTACGCCACCAGCACCGAAGCGCTGGAAGAAGCCTGCCGCCGCATTCAGCGTGCGTGCGCCAATCTGAAGTGACACCGGCAGACGCGGTGCAAGCGTTTGCCGGCTCCGCACCCCTAGGGGCGCGGAAGAGCCGGCAGGGCGTTTGACCGCAAGACGGCACGTCAATGCCTTGACGGGTCGGTAGAAAAGAAAGGGGGCGGGTGCCGGTCTTCGGCACCCGCCCTTTTTGCGTCTGCCGGCCGTGCCGGGAGCTTCGTCTCCATCCCCCCGAACCGCACTGAATTTGTCGGATATTCTGTTTCTTAAGAAACAGGAGTTATCATACGATTGTCTTTCGGCGCGCGGTTGCCGGGGGTCTGTTTGGGGGGGGCGTGCCGTCCGCGCCGCCCATTGCGTCCAGCCTAGGGGGGAGGCGTTGCATGAGCGTAAGCTCAGCCATCACCATTCTGGGGGGCGGAACCGGCTCCGTTCCACTATCGAAGTGATTATTATCTATCTCAAATAGGGTAATAGAATTATCCCCCGAGGGTGCCCATGGTGTGGAAGAGTCTGTCGAAAGCGGTGTTGAGCACGAGCAGCCTGACGAGCTTGCTGTTCATCTGCGGTCCGCTGCCGGCCCAGACTTTGCCGCACGGAGGGAACTTTGTGGCCGGGCAGGGGGGGATCGCCCAGTCCGGGACGGAGATGACCGTCACCCAATCGTCGGCCCGCGGCGTGGTCAATTGGCAGGGCTTCAGCATCGGTTCCGGCAACACCGTCCAGTTCAACAACGGTTCCGGGGCGACGTTGAACCGGGTGACCGGCGGTGACCCGTCGCAGATCATGGGCACGCTGAAGGCCACGGGGTCGGTCTATGTGGTCAATCCCCACGGTGTGGTGATCGGCGAGTCGGGGGTGGTCGCCACCGGCGGCAGCTTCGTCGCCACGACGCTCAATGTTCCCGACGACCGGTTCATGGCCGGCGGCGACACAGGCTTCGCCGGCGATTCCAAGGCGTCGGTGGTCAATCTGGGCAAGATCTCGTCCACCGGTGGCGACGTTGCCCTGATCGCGCGCGAGGTGGTGAACAGGGGCGAGATCCGCGCGCCCAAGGGGTCCGCGGTCCTGGCGTCCGGGTCCGAGGTGCTGCTCAAGGAAAAAGGCGACGGGGAAAAAGGCGGCGGCGAACGGGTCTATGTCCGTGCCGGCTCCAGCGCCGGGTCGGTGGAAACCTCCGGCCTGATTGAATCGGCGCAGGCGGAATTGAAGGCCGCGGGCGGCAACGTCTATGCCTTGGCCGGCAACAACGGCGGGGTGGTGCGGGCCACGGGCGCGGAGAACCGCGGGGGCCGGGTGTGGCTGTCGGCCACCGGCGGCAACGGGGCCGGCGGGCACGTGGTCACGTCGGGCACGGTCACCGCCACCAACGCCGACGGCGGCGGCGGGGCGGTGTCGGTGTCGGCCCCCGACGGCATGGCCATGCACACCGGCACCCTGTCGGCCAGCGGCACCACCGGCGGCACGGTGGCGGTGCAGGCCAAGACCGTCATCAACCAGGGGCGCGTCAGCGCCGACGGCACCGCCGGGCGCGGCGGGCGGGTGGCGCTGACCGCTTCCGGCAACGCCATGGACACCACCGCGGCGCGCACCTCGGCCAAGGGCTCCCATGGCGGCGGCGCGGTCACCGTGGCGGCGGGCGGGTCGGTGTTCCTGTCGGGACAGGTGGATGTGACCGGGACCGGCGGTGCCGGCGGCACGGCGGATGTGTTCGGCACCGACACGGTGCGGCTGGTGGGGGCGTCGGTGGACGCCTCGGGCCGGACGGTGGGCGGCACCATCCGGGTGGGTGGCGATTACCAGGGGCAGGGCGATGTGCCCAAGGCGCGGCAGTCGATCCTGACCCCGGCCACCACCCTGACGGCGGACGGGCTGGTGGCGGCCGGCCGGGTGATCGTATGGTCGCAGGAGCGGACGGAGTTCGCCGGCCTGATCTTCGCCCGCGGCGGCGACGGCTTCGTGGAGGTGTCGTCCAAGGACGCGCTGGCCTTTGCCGGGGCGGTGACGGCGGACACGCTGCTGCTCGATCCCAAGAACATCACGATCAGCGATACGGGGTCGTACCCCAGCTTTGCCCTGGCCAATCCCAACCCCGGCACCGGCATCACCTCGGTCGTCGTGCTGCCCAACGGCAACGTGGTGGTATCGAACAGCAACGACACGGCGGGGGGCGCGCAAGCGGGGGCGGTGTATCTGTTCAACGGCGCCACCGGGGCGCTGATCTCCACCCTGACCGGCTCCAGGGCGGCGGATCAGGTGGGTCTTGCCTACCCCACGATCCTGTCCAACGGCAATTACGTGCTGCGCAGTTCGACGTGGGACAACGGCACGGTGGTGGATGCCGGGGCGGTGACCTGGGGCAGTGCCACCAGCGGCGTTGCCGGCGTGGTTTCGGTGGCCAACAGCCTGGTCGGGACGGCGGTATCCGATGCGGTCGGAAGCTTCAACCCGCTGGTGCTGAGCAACGGCAATTATGTCGTCACCACGTCGAACTGGGCGAACGGCACCCAGATCAACGCCGGAGCGGTGACCTGGGGCAACGGCACCACCGGCGTCAGCGGGGCCATTTCCGCAGCCAACAGCGTGGTGGGAAGCCACGCCGGGGATCAGGTCGGCTCCACCAACCCGGTGGAACTGGACAGCGGGAATGTCGTCTTCGCCTCCCCCTCATGGACCAATGGGACGGAGGGTGCCGCCGGGGCGGTGACGTGGATGGACGGGGCCACCGGCCTGACGGGCACGATTTCCGCCAGCAACAGCCTGATCGGCACCGCCGCCAACAGCCGGGTCGGCAGCGGCGGCATCACCAAGCTGAGCAACGGCCATTTCGTGATCGCATCCCCCAATTGGGGCAATGGGACGCTGACCATGCTGGGCGCGGTGACGTGGGGCAACGGCACCACCGGCATCACCGGCACGGTGTCGGCCGCCAACAGCCTGATCGGTGCGTCCAACGACGATACCGTCGGCCTGGGCAACCCCAATACCACGCCCAATGTCAGCGGGGTCAACGCGCTGGGCAACGGCAATTACGTGGTCATCAGCCCATATTGGAAGAACGGCACGGTGGCAAACGCCGGTGCCGTCACATGGCGCGACGGATCGACGGCAAACGGCGCCACCGGGGCGGTGGTCGGCAGCGCCAACAGCGTGATCGGCGCCCTGCCGGGCGACCAGCTTGGGAGCGGTGGTTTCCTTCGCCTGACCAACGACAACTGGGTGGTGTCCAGCACGGTTGCCGACCGGCTGGACACGGCGGTGACGGTGAGCGACGTCGGCGTCGTCACCTGGGGCAGCGGCACCGCCGGACGCACCGGGGTCGTCGATTCCACCAACAGCCTGATGGGAACCTCCACCGGCGACAAGGTGGGCGGCTCTCTGATTGCCTTGACCAACGGCAATTACGTCACCCGCACGGGATATTGGCGGATCAATGCCAGCACCACCGATGTCGGCGCGGTGACCTGGGGCAACGGCACCACCGGCACCACCGGGCTGGTGAGCGCGGCCAACAGTCTGGTGGGCACGCGCACCGGCGATGCCGTCGGCGGCAACACCACCACCTCCGCAAGAATCACCCCGCTCGCAAGCGGCAACTTCGTCGTCATCAGCAGCGGGTGGGACAATGGAACCGTCGCGAACGCGGGGGCCGTGACCTGGGGTGATGGTGCCGGTGGAACCACCATCGGGACGCTTGACGGCAGCAACAGCTTGGTCGGCTCCTCGAGCAACGATCAGGTCGGCAACCTCGGGATCACCGAACTCACCAACGGCAACTTCGTGGTCCGCTCCAGCCTTTGGAAGAACGTGAGCAAGAGCGGCGCCGGAGCCGTGACGTGGATGAGCGGAACGGCGCGATCGGCCGTCGGGGCGATCACGTCCAGCAACAGCGTGATCGGTTCAACCACAAACGATGCCGTCGGCAGCAAGGGCATCACCGCGCTGTCCGACGGCAATTATCTCATCCTCAGTCCCAGCTGGGACAACGGCACCATTGCGAACGCCGGAGCGATCACCTGGGGCAACGGCACCACCGGCTTCAGTGGCGAGCTGAACAGCGGCAACAGCCTGGTCGGCACCCGTGGCAGCGACCAGGTGGGTAACTCCACGCCGGTGGATCTGGGCAACGGCAACTATGTCTTCACCACCACGGGATGGGATTATGTGTCGGGCGCGATCACCATCACCGATGCCGGGGCCGTGACGTGGTTCAGCACCGCCGGCACCTTTCCCACCGCGATCACCACCGCCAACAGCGTCATCGGCGCCCATAACAACGATAAGCTCGGTTCCGGCGGCATCACGGCGCTGCCCAACGGCAACTATGTGGTGCTGAGCCGGGATTGGGGCAATGGCACCAGCACCAAGCTGGGCGCGGTGACGTGGTTCGACGGCAGCGTTGCCCCCACCATCGGAACCCTATCGGCGGCCAACAGCCTGATCGGCTCCAGGGCCAACGATCAGGTGAGACAGCAGGGCCTGGTGATTCTGAGGGATGGCAACTATGTCATCACCAGCCGGGGATGGGATTATGTTTCGGGCGGGACCACCATCACCGACGCGGGTGCCGTGACGTGGGGCAGCGCCACCGGCGGCATCACAGGGGTGGTGTCCGCGGCCAACAGCATCATCGGCACAGAGGCGTCCACCAGCTTCACTGTCACCGAGGCCGGCGCAAACGGAAACGGCTTCATCGCCTATTCCACCACCAAGGGCACGGTCTACAGCAGCGCGTTCGACAACGCGCTGATTCCGTTCGGGCTTGGCAACGGGGACATGACCCTCTCGACGGCGTATCTGAACAACACGCTCAGCGCCGGCACATCCATCACGTTGCAGGCCAGCAACGACATCACGGTCAACAACGCCATTTCCGCCAGCAAGACGGGGGCCAACATCGGGGCTCTGACCTTGCAGGCGGGCCGCTCCATCCTGCTCAACGCCGGCATCACCATCACCGATGGGGATCTGACGCTGACCGCGAACGAAACCCTGGCGAACGGGGTGGTGGACGCCCAGCGCGATGCCGGGGCCGCGGCCATCACCATGGCATCAGGCGCGTCGATCAACCTGGGTTCCGGCACCCTGTCGATGCTGCTGTCCACCGGTCTGGGCAAGACCTACGCCACGTCGGGGGCCATCACCCTGCGCGACATCACTGCCGGCACCCTGTCGGTGTTGAACCGTGGCCCCACCGCCGGCAGCGATGTGATTCTGAACGGCACGCTGACCGCATCGGGGGCGGGGGATGCGGTGGTTCTGGCAGCCGACAACGGCGTTTTCACCAACAACACCGGCGCCGGTGCGATTTCGCCCGGCACCGGCCGTTTCCTGATCTATTCGTCCGACAGCACCACCACCACGCTGGGCAGCCTGAGCACGGGCACGGCGCTCTACAGCAAGACCTACACCACCTATGACCCCTCGTCGGTGACGGAAACCGGCAACCGCATCCTGTATGCGAATGCTTCGCCGCTACCGCCTCCACCGCCGCCGCCGGTCTCACCACCCGTGTCCCCACCACCGCCGCCGCCGGTCTCACCACCCGTGTCCCCACCACCGTCGCCGCCGGTCTCACCACCCGTGTCCCCACCACCGTCGCCGCCGGTCTCACCACCCGTGTCCCCACCACCGTCGCCGCCGGTCTCACCACCCGTGTCCCCACCACCGTCGCCGCCGGTCTCACCACCCGTGTCCCCACCACCGTCGCCGCCGGTCTCACCGCCCGTGTCCCCACCACTGTCGCCGCCGGTCTCACCACCCGTGTCCCCACCACCGTCGCCGCCGGTCTCACCACCCGTGTCCCCACCGCCATCCCCACCGCCATCCCCGCCGGTCTCACCGCCGCCACCGGTGACCGTGCTGTCGCCGCCGGTGATCGGGGGCACGGTTTCCGTTGCATCCAGCACCAACGCCGTGTCCTTGCCCATCGCATCGGTTCCGCAGACCGCGGTGAGCGCGTCCACATCGGCGTCCTCCACGTCATCGGCGGCCATACCGGCGAGCACGGCGGCCACACCCGTGACCGCCGGACTGACAGGCCAGGTGATGCCCGCCGTGTCGGCGGCGGCTTCTGGAAACGGTATCGTCACCGTGCAGGTCTCCGCTTCGGCGGCGCCTGGACAGGCCGCCGCGGCGCTTCCGGCCGGCACACGGGTCGAGGCATCGGTCAGTGCCGGAGGATTCAACGTGGTCTACAGCCAATCGGCCAGCCAGGCCGCCGCGTCCGCGTCTGTGCCGGGACCGTCCGCCGCGGGGGCCCCGGCGCCAGCCGGGGGTGGTTCGGTCTCCGCCAAAGGGGAGGGGAGCACCGCGGCCCTGGCCTCGGCGTCCAGCTTCAACACGTTCAAGGCCGAAGAAACGCCGAACGTGTCCCTGGTGGAAGACAGGCAGCAGAGCACAAGCGCCGCCGGTCCGGCCGGGCGCCGGGAACCGCAGGGGGGCGGGTCGTGACGATGCTGCGGCCGTGCCGCTCGCCCAAGACCCGTT
Organism: Azospirillum fermentarium; assembly: GCF_025961205.1. Classification (NCBI taxonomy): domain Bacteria; kingdom Pseudomonadati; phylum Pseudomonadota; class Alphaproteobacteria; order Rhodospirillales; family Azospirillaceae; genus Azospirillum; species Azospirillum fermentarium. The sequence continues at coordinate 928,579 of NZ_JAOQNH010000002.1, read as the reverse complement.
GCCGGCGGACCTTGGGCGGTTCCGTTCTGTTCGGGGCCGTGCTGGCCGTTGCCGTCCCCGCCGCAGCCCAGGATTTCGAGCGGATCGCGCCAAAGACCCCGCCGGCCAACCCGCCGGTCCAGGGACTGACGGCGCCGGCGGTCCCGGCGCCGACGCCGGGGGGCGGGCAGGTGCTGATGCCGGCGCTGAAGGGGCTGGTGTTCCTGTCGTCCGCCGGCCAGCTCCGCCCCGGCGGAATATCGGGCCAGGGCATCGACAGCGCCCGTGTGGACGTGCTGGACACACCGGATTTCCGCAGCCGTCTGGCCGCGTTTCTCGGGCGGCCCGTGACGCTGGACATGCTGAACGAGATCAGCCGGCTGACGGTGATCCAGTTCCGTGACAGCGACCATCCGCTGGTCGATGTGGTGATTCCCGAACAGGACATTTCCAACGGGTCGGTGCAGATCCTGGCGCTGGAATTCCGTGCCGGCACCGTGCGCACCGAAGGGGCGGAGTGGTTTTCCGAAAGCCTGCTGCTGCCGCAGGTCCGCACGACCCCCGGCAGCCGCATCATCGGCAGCCGCCTGCTGGAGGATGTCAACTGGCTGAACCAGAACCCGTTCCGGCGGGTGGATCTGGTCTATGAGCGCGCGCAGGAGCCGGGGCGCAGCGACATCGCGCTGCGGGTCCAGGACCGGCTGCCGTTCCGTGCCTTCGCCGGTTACGAAAACACCGGGACCGAGAGCACCGAGCGGGGCCGCAGCTTTCTGGGGTTCAACTGGGGCAACGCCCTGGGGCTGGACCACCAGCTTTCCTACCAGTTCACCGCCAGCCCGGGGTTTTGGAACAATCCCTCGGAGAAGCCGCGCTCGGCCAGCCATTCCGGCAGCTATTTCATTCCGTTGCCGTGGCGGCACACGCTGACGCTGTTCGGCAGCTATTCGGAATCGGTGCCGGAAATCGACAGCAATTTCCACCAGATCGGACGGTCGGCCCAGGCGTCGGCGCGGTACGGCGTGCCGCTGCCGGCGGTGGAAAAGATCACCCACGAGGTGACCGCCGGTTTCGATTGGAAGCGCTCGAACAACGACCTGGAG